>NZ_CAPJ01000187.1 GCF_000331775.1 Xanthomonas translucens pv. translucens DSM 18974 | reverse complement strand
GGCCGCGGCCAGCCACGGCAGGGGCCGGCGCCGGCGTGCGGGCATCGTTACAGCACCGCGCTCTGGAAATCGAAGTTCAGTTCGTCGCCGACCGACTGCACCAGGTTGCCCTGGATGAAATCGACCCCGCTTATCCACATCGCCGCGGCGGCCTGCGCTTCCTCGATCTGCTGGCCGATGATCAGCAGCCCGGCGCGGTGCGCCAGATCGATCGCGGCGCGCAACTGGTCGCGCAGTGCGGCATCGGCATGCGCGTTGGCGAAGCGCGCGGACAGGCGCAGGTAGCCCAGCGGCAACTGGTTGAGCAGTGCCTCGGCTTCGGTGCCGGGTTCGAACTGGCTGAGGCAGAACTGCACGCCCAGCGGCATCAGCCGGGCGCAGAACTGCTGCAGCGTCACCGTGTGAATCAGTGCGTCTTCCAGGCGCAGATCGATCACCAGCGAGGTGCCGGTGACGCCGCGCCGGTCGATCGCCTGGACCAGCCAGTCGGTGAAGGCGCCGCGCGCCAGCGTGCGCGAGGACTGCGACACGAACAGGCGCAGCGGCGGCGTGGCGTGCTGGTACAGGTGCAGCAGGCCGAGCGCGTGGTCCAGCACCTGCTGGTCGAGGTCGGCAATGCGCCCGCCGGCTTCGGCGGCGGGCAGTACCTGCCCGGCCGACAGCAGGGTGCCGTCGCGCTGGCGCAGGCGCAGCAGCACCTGGTATTGCGCGGTGTCGCCGCCGGCGACGGCGACGATCGGCTGGTAGGCCGGTTCCAGCTGGCCTTCGAACATGGCGATGCGGTCCAGGTCCTCTTCCTCGCGCGGCGGCGCGTACGCGGCCACGCCCTGCGGGTGCAGGCGCGCCTGCAGCGCGGTGCGCTCGACCGCTTCCAGCGCGATGCCGGCGTCTTCGAAGCCCTGCCCCAGGTCGGCATAGCCGATCGCGCAGCGCAAGTGCACGGTCTCGTCGTCGCGCAGCGGGAATGCATGGCTGGCCAGGGCTTCGCGCAAGGCCTGGGCGCGCTGCTGCAGCACGTCCAGGTCGCTGTCCTGGATCAGCAGCAGGAAGCTGTTGTCGTTGAGCCGGGCCAGCGGCTGCGGCGCGGTGGCGCTGGCCAGACGGCGCCCGGCCTGGGTCATCAGGCGTTCGAATGCGGCATAGCCGTAGCGTTCGCGCAGGCCCAGCGCGCTGGCGATCTCGATGAAGAACAGGCCGCCGCCGGCATCCGTGCGCAGCGCATCGCCTAGCAGCTGCAGCACGTGGGTACGGGTCGGCAGGCCGGTCTCGGGATTGTTCAGCGGCACGCCGTCGCTGGCGCTCTGCTGGCGCGCGCGGCGGATGCGGTTGGAGACCGCGGCGATCAGGTGCCGCGGGCGGATCGGCTTGGTCAGGAAATCGTCGGCGCCGCTGTCCAGCACTTCGTATTGCAGCTCCGGATCCGGGTCGCCGGTCAGGAACACGATCGGCAGCAGCTGCTGCTGCGGTTGCTGGCGGATCAGCGCGGTCAGCCGCATGCCGTCCAGGCCGGGCATGTGCAGGTCCATCAGGATCAGGTCCGGCCGGTATTCGGCGATCGCCTGCTGCACGCCTTCGGCCTGCATCTCCACCTGCGCCTGCATGCCGGCGCCGTGCAGCACACTCTGCGCGAACAAGGCCTGCGAACGGTCGTCTTCGACGATCAGGATGCGGTATGGCGCGTCCAGCGGCTGCGGCGGCGCGGCGCCTTCGCTGGCCGCAACCGAGGCGGCGGGCACTTGATCCGCACCGGCGGCGGCGATGCCGTCTTCCGTGCTCGCCGCCAGGTCGGGTGCCTGCGCGGGTGTGTCGGGCAAGGCGTCGGCGGCCCAGCGCCGCCAGTAGTGAGGCGGCGGGATCTCGGCACGGATGTTGCGCGAGCGCAGTTCGTCGCGGCTGGAAAGTGGTGCGGTGTCTGTTGCGGCCATCGTGTCTTTAGGGATCCTGAATGCGCGCCAATTATGCGATGAAGTTCACGAAGACGGGGGGCCATCCTGGCTCGGCCGGGCGACGGCGGCGTCCGCGGGTGGCGCCAGCAGGCGGCGCACGCCGCGCCACAGCGTGCGCCACACCCACCACACCAGCAGCGCACCCAGCACGCTCACCCCAAGTGATACGGTCAGCGCCAGCCACGGATGCACCAGGGCCAGCGCCAGCGTGGCGAGCACCACCGAATCCTCGGTCAGCGAGGCGATCCAGTTGCTGGCCGGTTCCGGCGAGGTGTTCAGCAAGGCGCGCGAACCGGCCTTCAAGACATGGCTGGTGAGCGCGACGCCGGCACCCGTGGCCAGCGCGCCGGCACCCAGCTGGCCGTCCTGGGACAGCGTGGCGGCGGCCAGGAAGGCCCCGGCCGGGATCCGGGTCAGGGTCTGCAGCAGGTCCCAGGCCGAATCCACGCCGGGAATCTTGTCGGCGAAGAACTCGGCCAGGGCCAGCGCACCGGAGGTGCCGAGCACCCACCACGACTCGGTCGCCTGCAGCGCCGGCGGCAACTGCAGCCAGCCGCACAGGCCGGCCAGGCCGATCCCGAACACGGTCAGATAGACGCGGATGCCGGCCAGCCAGGCCAGCAGGATGCCGATGACAAAGAGGTGGGCGTCGGTCATGCCGAGGCGCTCCTGCAGATACGCGAGTGGCGGCCACTATCGGCCAAGCGTGCAGCGAAGGCCAGCGCAGGGAGAGTGGCGGCTGGACGCGGCATGGCCGCAGCGGCGCTGTCCGCCGCCGGTCAAACGCGTGGCTTACACTAGCCGGCCGGCCGTCCCCCCGCGAGGATCGACGCCGCTGCCGCCTCGGTGGCACGGCTTTGACGATGAACCGACCCGTCTCCCGTTTCCAGATCGTACCCAACGGCGCCGCGCCGCCGCGCGGACGCGCCCTGTGGCTGCTGATCGCCATCGTCTGGTTGCTGTCGCTGGCCGGGACCTGGTGGCTGGCCAGCCGCCAGGCCGCGCCGCAGCTGGGCGCGGTGAAGACGCAACTGGGCGCGGCCGAACGCAAGCTGCAGGCGCAGCAGCGGCAGATCGACACGCTCAACCAGCGCCAGGCCACGCTGGCCCGCTCGGACCAAATCAGCCGCGCTGCCAACAACGAGGTGCAGAGTTCGCTGGCCGAGCGCGACGAGGAGATCGCCGGGCTGCGCGCCGACGTGGCCTTCTACGAGCGCCTGGTCGGTGCCACCAGCCAGCGCAAGGGCCTGACCGTGCACTCGGCCGAGTTCTCCCCTGAGGCCGGCGGCACCTGGCACTACAACGTGGTGCTGACCCAGAACCTCAACCGCGGCGCGATCAGCCAGGGGCAGATGCGTCTGGCGGTGGAAGGCGTGCGCGGCGGCAAGCTGACCAGCGTGGGCTGGGACGAACTGCACCAGAAGAGCGGCGTGCCCGGGCAGGACTATTCGTTCCGCTATTTCCAGCAGTTGGACGGCAGCGTGATCCTGCCCAAGGATTTCACCCCGCAACGGGTGCGAGTATCGCTGTCCGGCGGCGGGGCGCCGGTCACCCAGAGTTTCGATTGGATACTGGCCGGCAACGGCAAAGGGGAGTAGGCAGCTTATGTTCGGAAGCAACAAGAACGGCCGCAGCAGCGGCCAGACCGTGGTGGATACCCTGATCGGCGCGCAGGTGGTGATCCGGGGCGACCTGGTGTTCAGCGGCGGCCTGTACGTGGAAGGGCGCATCCTCGGCAAGGTACTGGCCGAGGACGGCGCGCCGGCGACGCTGACCCTGTCCGAGCACGGCAGCATCGAGGGCGAGGTGCGTGCGCCGATCGTGATCATCAACGGCCAGCTGACCGGCGACGTGCATGCCGCCGAGCGCGTGGAACTGGCGCCGAAGGCGCGGGTGCAGGGCAACGTGCACTACCAGGTAGTGGAGATGAACGCCGGCGCGCAGCTGACCGGGCGGCTGATCCATGTCGGCAGCATGGCCGCGCTGGCTCCGCCGGAGCGTCTGGACGAGGACGCGGCGGACGCGCCGGCGCAGCGCGCGCTGAGCTCGGCCGAGGCTTGATTCGGCCGCCGGCCGCCCCCATCCTGCTGCCATGAGCACCCTCGTTTCCCTGCCCAGCGCCGCGCCCGCACCCGACTACCAGTCGCTGGAGCGGCCGCTGAACTTCACCCAGGCGGCCGCGGCCAAGGTGCGCGAGCTGATCCGCGAGGAAGGCAACGATGCGCTGGCGTTGCGCGTGTACATCCAGGGCGGTGGCTGTTCCGGTTTCCAGTACGGCTTCGAGTTCGACGAGAACCGCGCCGAGGACGATCTGTCGGTGCGCACCGACGATGTCACCCTGCTGGTCGATCCATTGAGCCTGCAGTACCTGATGGGCGCGGAAGTGGATTACAGCGAAGGCCTGCACGGCGCGCAGTTCGTGATCCGCAATCCCAACGCCAAGACCACCTGCGGCTGCGGCAGCAGCTTCAGCGTGTAGACACGCTGCGGCTTGCCGGATGCGCGGTTTGCCTGCACCCTGCGGCGCATGCTTGAGCTGACGCCTGCTTGCTTCGCCTTCGCCGACGCGGTCATTGACCGCGCCGATGCGCTGCGCAACGATCCCGATGCGCTGCGCAGCGCCTGGCCCGCGGCGCAGCTGCTGCTGCTCGATGCCGACGGCAACGCCTACGCCGATGCGCATGGCCAGCCGCTGGCGCTGACCGGCGCGGCGCTGGGCGAGGTCGTCGAACAGGCGATCTTCCTCGGCCTGCGCGACGGCGCCGCCTGGTTCGCGCTGGCCGCCGCCGCGCTCGAGGTGGACATCGACCCGCCGCAACGCATCGAGCTGCGCCGCGCCGCGACCGAATGGCCGGCGTTCGCCTCGGGCCTGTTCGCCTATGCCCGCGGCATGTTGCATTGGCAGTCGCGCACCCGCTTCTGCGGCGTCTGCGGCGGCGCCATCGGATTTCGCCGCGGCGGCTTCCTCGGCGTGTGCACGCACTGCGCCAGCGAACACTATCCGCGCGTGGATCCGGCGGTGATCGTGGCGGTCAGCGACGGCACGCGGCTGCTGCTGGGGCGCCAGGCGAGCTGGCCGGCGCGGCGCTATTCGGTGATCGCCGGCTTCGTCGAGCCGGGCGAGTCGCTGGAGCAGACCGTGGCGCGCGAAGTGGCCGAGGAGACCCAGGTGCGGGTCCGGCCCGGCAGCTGCCGCTATTACGGCGCGCAGCCATGGCCGTTCCCCGGGGCGCTGATGCTCGGCTTCAGCGCGTTGGCCGAACCCGATGCGCCGCAGGTGGATGGCGAGCTGGAGGACGCGCGCTGGTTCGAGCGCGACGAGATCGGTGGCGCCCTGCAACGCGCGGCGGCGCACGGCGACAGCGCCGACGATGGGCACGGCCTGCGCCTGCCGCCGCGGATCTCCATCGCGCGCGCGCTGGTCGAGGACTGGTACCGCCGCGGCGGCGACCACGCCGCTTAGGCCACACTGCCGCGCCGGCTCTCCGCCGCGGCACCCGCTTCAGAACGGTCCCGGAGGACCTGCATGTTCACTACCCTCGTCGCTGTGATCGTCGCCCTGGTGCTGGGCCATGTCGCGCCCGGCATGGTGGCCTCGCTGCGCCGCTTCGACGCCTATGGCGACTGGTTGTCGTGGCTGGATGCGCATGCCGGCGAAGGCAGCGGTTGGCACGGCCGCTACGGCATCGCGCTGGCGCTGCTGCCGGCCTTGCTGCTGGTCGGCCTGTTGCAGTGGCTGCTCGCCGCGCCGCACCTGGGCCTGCTGGCATTGCTGTTCGGGGTGCTGGTGCTGGCCTTCAGCTGGGGGCCGCGCGACCTGGATACCGATGTGGAAGCGGTGATCGAGGCCGACGATGTCGCAGCGCGGCGTGTGGCGGTCGCGCACCTGCACGCCGACGGCGGGCCGCTGCGCGAGGACCCGGCCGGGCTGATCGAGGTGGTGGCGGTCAGCGCGTTGCGGCGCTGGTTCGCGGTGCTGTTCTGGTTCCTGTTGCTGGGGCCGTTCGGCGCGCTCGGCTATCGCCTGCTGGCGCTGGCCGCGGTCGGCCCGTACGCGCCGCGGTTGCCGTTGGCCACCGCGCTGGGCGCACGCACCGCGCTGGCGGCGATGGAATGGCCGGTGGCGCAGCTGATGACCTTCTCGCTGGCGCTGGTCGGCAACTTCGAGAGCGTGTTCGGCGCCTGGCGCGCGGCCGGCGGCAATCGCTGGCAGCTGGACAGCGGCTTCCTCGGCCCGGTGGCCTGCGCCAGCGTGCGCGACGAACTCGATGCCGAGGCGCACGATTACAGCGATGCCGGCATGGTGGTGCCGGCGCTGCGGCGCTTGCCGGAATTGCGCGATGCGATGAGCCAGGTCTGGCGGGTATTGCTGCTGTGGCTGGTGGTGCTGGCGTTGCTGGTGATCGCCGGCTGGGTCAGCTGAGGCGCCCTAACCCGGCGCGAGCAGGGTGAACGGGAACCACGGCAGGTTGCGCAGCACCGCGTAGCCGAGCAGCAGCCACAACCACAGGCGCGGATCGGCCAGGATCTTCAACAGAGATGCCAGCGGGCGCATGCGCAGTCCGGCGGCATTGAGCGCCATGACCGCCAGCAGCGGCAGCGCCCCCACCAGCAGCGGATTGCTCGCCAGTGCGTGGGCCAGATCCAGGTGCACCAGCGCGTGCAGGCAGCGGGTGCTGCCGCAGCCGGGGCAGTACAGACCGGTGAGTGCGTAGAACGGACAGGCCGGCAACGGATTGCCCGGCACATTGGGATCGACCCGGCGCAGCACTAGCGTCGCCACCACGGCGGCACCGCTCAGTGCGGCCAGCGGCAGCCAACGGGGCAGCGGGCGTCCGCGCAGGAACATCGGCAACGGCATCGTCGGCAAGGGAATCGTAGAGCGATCGAACAAGGCCGCCGCTGCGCGTGGCAGCGGCGGCCCGCGGCGTCGATCAGGACATCGACGACTGCTGCATCATGCCCAGACCGCCAAGGGCGAAGAGGAAGATCAGGTACAGGACGACCAGCACCACCCAGGCGATGACCGAGTAGATCGCCCACTTCTTGGCCTTGTCGGCCGATTCGCGGGCGCCGCTGACATCGCCGGCAGTGAGCTTGGTGTTGACCTGGGCGGCGAACACGATCGAGACGATGCCCAGCGGCAGGCAGCAGAACAGCGTGCTCAGGATCGCCCAGACCAGATTGTTGGACACTTGCGGTGCGGTGGTATTCATCCGTGTTACTCCGGTTGCGTGGTGGAACGAAGAAAAAACGAGAGGGCGGGCGCGCTCAGTGCTCCAGCACGCTGCCCAGGATCGCGAGGCCGCCGAACAGCAGAAACCACAGGGCAATCAGGATCGGCGCGGCCAACGCGGACCACATCGCCCACAGGCCGGCCTTGCGCGAGGCGTCGCGTGCGCCGGCCACATCGCCGGCGGCGCGCTTGCCGTCCACCTGCGAGGCATAGACGATCGACACCACGCCCAGCGGCAGGCAGCAGAACAGGGTGGACAGGATCGCCCACACCAGATTGTTGGGGACGTAGATGCCAGTGCCTGTGGGCGGTGGTGGCGGCAAAACCTGACTCACTGATCGATCCCTGAAATGGACACCGCTGCGGCCAGTGGCTGCAGTGCGCGGTCGCGCAGGCGTCTCCCCGGCACCTAATCTACCTGAAGTGGCGTTTCCCGGCACAGTGACTTGCGGCAGCGGCGGGCGCGGTAGCGCCAGCGCCGCTACCGCGGGATCGGGGGCAAGGGCCGCGTCGCGATCGCTTCGCTGGCGTACCAGCCGCTTCGTGTACGCTGGCCGGCGACGCTGGCGCCGGCGCCATCATGCCCCCATGAAAATGTCTTCTTCCCATGCCACGGGCGATGCGGCGGCGGCCCATTGCCGGACAGATCAGTACGCGTGCGGCGCAGCGGCCGAGTCCCTGCACGAGGTGGCCGACATGGCGGCGTCGCCGCACCCGCATGCGCCGCCTGATGGCGCCCTGCGCGAGTTGGGACGGCAGGGCCGGCTCGGCTCGGGCCGCGTGTCGCGGCCGCCGCGTTATACCGCGCAGGCGGGGCTGCAGCGGGCCTTGTTCGGCGCGTTCTGGACCAGCGGCCAGGAGCGCATGCTCACCGCCGAGGAGCGGACCCTGCTGCATCAGCTGAGGCCGTCCTCGCCGGCCGCCGCGCAGGACTGCATCCTGTTCAGCGATCCGAACAAGGATCCGGACGACGTGGTGTCGTTCGTGATGGCCAAGCAACTGGAGATGCTGGGCCTGGCCCGCGTCGGCCATGTCGTTACCACTCTGGGGCCGCAGGCGGTGCGCGCCGAGCGGGCGATGCTGGCCAAGGGCGTGTTCGGCGCGCTGGGCATGCCGGGGGTCGGGGTCGCCATCGGGCGCGATTACGAGATCGGCGCGCGCCAGGCCGATCACGGCAGTTTCCTGTCGCGCGGCACGCCGCTGTGCGCCGAGCACGCCGGTGTCGGCCAGGACAGTCTTGCCGGCATGCGCCAAAGCCTGCGCGATGCGTCCGGCAAGGTGACCCTGATCGCGATCGCGGGCATGACCGACGCCAATGCGTTGCTGATGAAGGAACCGGATCTGGTCAGGCAGAAAGTCGGGCGGGTCGTGGTGATGGGCGGCATCGCCCGCGACAAGGACGATCAGGGCCTGGTATGCCCGGACGATCGCGCCTACAACAACCATACCGATCTGGCGGCCGCGCACAGCTTCTATCGCCTTGCCCAGCAGTATGAGATTCCGTTGCGCGTGGTCTGCAAGGAGGCCGCCTACAAGGCGGCGGTATCGCCGCGCTTCTACGATGCGCTGGCCGCATCGGGGCATCCGGTCGGCGGATACTTGCGCGACATCCAGAAGGAATCGCTGAAGACCCTGTGGGACCGGATCGGCAAGCGCGAAATCGGCAAACTGGATGAGCGCTGGTTCTACAGCACGTTCATCGCGCGCAGCGGCGACGCCGCCGGCTTCGAGCAATGGCACGCGCAACGGCCGCCGTTCGAGCAGATATGGGGCCAGGTGGAACGCTTGAATCTGTACGATCCGCTGACCTTGCTGGCCGCGCTGGACGCGCCTTCGCAAATGCTGTTCAAACCGCTGGGCGCGCACGCTCCGGACAAGCCGCCGGTCGAGGTGATCGGCGCCGAAGAAGTGACCAGCCCGGACGCCGCAAGAACCCTGATGGCGGCCCTGTCAAAGCTGGCGCTGGCGACCGAGATCGGCTACGGGGCGCGGTAAGCGCGGCCTTGCATCGGCCTGGTGTTCGCGCGCGGCCGGAGACGGCACTTGCCGGCTCACGCGGCATCCCCGCGCAGCTGCCGCACCTGCGCTTCCAGCCGCGCGGCGCTGGCCTCGGCGGCGGCCATCGGCGCGCCGGCGATCACCTCCACGTGCGCGCGGAAGCGCCGCGGCACGCGCATGCGCCGCAGCCGCGAGTCGCGCTTGCTCCACATGCTGGTCCACATGTTGCGCAGCGCCATCGGCAGCACCGGCACCGCGCGGCGCTCGAGGATCTTCTCCACGCCCGACTTGAACTTGGCGATGGCGCCGTCCTTGGTCAACGCGCCCTCGGGGAAGATGCACACCAGCTCGCCCTCGGCCAGCGCCGCGTCGATGGCGTCGAACGCGCGCTGCATCAGCGCCGGGTCCTCGCGCGCGCCGGCGATCGGGATCGCCTTGGCGGTGCGGAAGATCCAGCGCATCACCGGGATGTTGAAGATGCGGTAGTACATGACGAAACGCACCGGACGCGGGATCGACGCGGCCAGCACCAGCGCGTCCATGTAGCTGACGTGGTTGCACACGATCAGCGCCGCGCCCTCGTCGGGCACGTGCCGCGCGATGCCGTGCAGGCGCAGCCGGTACAGCGCCCGCACCATCACCCAGCTGAGGAAGCGCATCAGGAATTCGGGGACGATGCTGAAGATCCAGATCGCCACCACCGCGTTGGCGATGGCCAGCGCCAGGAACACCTGCGGGATGCTCAGCCCGGGCATCGGCACGCGTACGCCGAACAACGTCAGCTGTTGCATCTGCAGCGCGATGCCGACCATCGCGGCGATGACGATGAACATCGAGTTCTGGATGTTGAGCCCGGCGATGACCCGCGACAGCTCGGCCTTGGGCGTGCGGCTCTGGATCAGCGCGAATAGCGGCACCACGAACAGGCCGGTGCACAGGCCGATGCCGACCAAGTCGAGCATGATCCGCCAGCTGCCGGCCTGGTGCACGAACTGGCCGATGCCCAGCCCGGCCTGCAGCGCGCCGCCGGGGCGGGCGAAGTACAGGTCGAGCATGAACGCGCTGATGCCGAACGCGCCCAGCGGCACCAGGCCGATCTCCACGGTACGCCCGGACAGTTTCTCGCACAGCAGCGAGCCGGTGCCGGTGCCGATCGAGAACAGCGCCAGGGCGAAGATGTACAGGTCCTGCGCGCCGCCGAGATTGAGTTCGGCGTAGGTCGGCAACTGCGCGGTCAGCACCGTGCCGACGAACCAGAACCAGGACACGCCGAGCACCGCGTTGCGCACCGCCAGCTGGCGCCGGGTCAAGCGCATGATCGCCAGCGACTCGGGCAGCGGGTTACAGTTGATCTTCAGGTCCGGCGCGCCGGCATCGACCTTGGGAATGAGCCGCGCGACCAGGTTGCCGGTGACCGCCAGCGCGATCACCGCGGTGGCCGCGGCGACCGGGCCGTGGCTGCCGGCGATCTGGAAGATCAGCCCGCCCAGGATCATGCCGCACAGGATCGAGATCGAGGTGCCCATCTCGACCAGGCCGTTGCCGCCGGTCAGTTCTTCCGGCTTCAGCACCGAGGGCAGGATCGAATATTTCACCGGGCCGAACAGGGTGGATTGCAGGCCGGTGCAGAACAGCGCGACCAGCAGCACCGCCATGTTCTCGGTCAGGAAGCCGACCGCGGCCAGCGACATGATCGCGATCTCCATCGTGGTGGTGATCACCACCAGCCGCGATTTCTCCAGCTTTTCGGCGATCTGCCCGGCCAGCGCGGAGAACAGGAAGTACGGCAGGATGAACAGCGCCGGCGCCAGGTTGGTGTACAGCGTGCGTTGCTCGGGGGTGACGCCCAGATAGAACAGCAGGCCGATGATCGCCTGCCGGTAGACGTTGTCGTTGAACGCGCCCAGCCCCTGGACCACGAAGAACGGCAGGAAGCGGCGCTGTTTCAGCAGGGCGAACTGGCTATGGCCGGACATGCAGGCTCCTTTGCGAACGCGCGCAGCCTAGCAGGTTCGTTGCGCGGCGGATGCGGCGCCGTGGAGCGGGGTGCCGCGCTACGGGCTGTGCCGATGGTGGGGTCTGCGGGGGGGGGGCGCGTGCTGCTGTTTTTGCAGGCGCGCGAGGGTGGCGTGCTTCGTTCGTCGCGGCTGAAGCCGCTCCTACAGGGGAGGGCGGCGCGGTGCGGCTAGCCGGTTTCGGCCGCGCCTGTCTGCTGCCGCAGCAGCGCGATCAGCGCGCGTGCGGCCGGGGTCGGGTCCGCGCGCCAGGTGGCGTAGGTCAGGAAGCGGAAGCGCTCGCGCAGCGCGACCACCGTCACGCCGCGCATCGCCGCGGCCATGGTCCGCGGCACGATCGCCACGCCGAGGTCTTCCACCACCAGCTGGCGCAGCAGGTCGGCGTGGGTGACTTCGTACTGCAGCCGCTGGCGCAGCCCGGCCTCGGCGAAGGCGCGGTCGATGATGCCGCGCACCCCGGCGCCGGCGATCAGCCCGGCCATCGGCGCGTCCTCCAGTTCGTGCAGGGATACGTCGGCGCGCGCGGCGAAGCGGTTGCCGGGCGCGGCGATCAGCGCCAGCGGCTCCTCGTGCAGCAGCAGGCGCTGCGCGGGCAGGACGATATGCGGGCCGACGCCGACCAGGGCCACGTCCAGCCGGCCTTCGCCCAGGTCCAGCAGCAGCGCATCGCTCATGCCGGTGCGCAGGTGCACGTCCACCGCGCGGTGCGCCTGGCCGAAGCGGCGCAGCAGGGCCGGCAGCTGCACCGTGTTGAGCGAGGAGATCTGGCCGATGTGCAGGCGCCCGCGCACCGTGCCCAGCGCCTGCGCCATCTCCTCGTGCAGGCGTTCGGCGGCGCGCAGCGTGGCGCGGGCGTTGTGCAGGAACACCTCGCCGGCGGCGGTCAGCCGCACCTGCCGCGCGCCGCGCTCGAACAGGCGCGCGCCCAGCGCTTCCTCGATCTTGGCGATCTGGTGGCTCAGCGCCGACTGCACCGTGTGGCAGCGCCGCGCGGCGGCGGTGAAGCTGCCTTCCTCGGCCACAGCGACCGCGAATTCGAGTTGGCGCAGGGTCAGCATGGCATCTAAAAAAAAGATGGATCGAGTGAAAACAATACATTGGAAAGATCGATAGCGCTTGCCCAGACTGGTGCCATTCCTTCCGATCCCCTTGGATTCCGCTCATGGACACGTCCCCGCATCCCCCCATGCCGCGCGGCCTGGTGCTGCTGATGGCCGCCGCCACCGGCCTGGCGGTGGCCAGCAACTACTACGCGCAGCCGTTGCTGGAGGTACTGGCGCAGACCTTCGCGATCGACGTGCGCAGCGCCGGCGCGGTGGTCACCACCGCGCAGCTGGCCTACGCCGCCGGCCTGCTGTTGCTGGTGCCGCTGGGCGACCGCTTCGAGCGCCGCAGCCTGATCGTCGGGCTGTATGCGCTCAGTGCGGTGGGCCTGCTGATCAGCGCAGCCTCGACCAGCTTCGCGCTGCTGCTACTCGGCACCCTGGTCACCGGGCTCAGCTCGGTGGCCGCGCAGATCCTGGTGCCGTTCGCCGCCACCCTGGCCGCGCCGCACGAGCGCGGGCGGGTGGTCGGCACGGTGATGAGCGGCCTGCTGCTCGGCATCCTGCTGGCGCGCACCGTGTCCGGGCTGCTGGCTGGCGCCGGCGGCTGGCATACCGTGTACTGGCTGGCCGCGGCGCTGATCCTGCTGGTGGCGGCGCTGCTGTGGCGCGCGCTGCCGCGGCATCCTGGCAATCCGCAGCTGTCCTATCCGCAGCTGATCGGTTCGGTGCTGGCGTTGCTGCGCGACGCGCCGGTGTTGCGTTCGCGCGCGATTCTGGGCGGGCTGATCTTCGCCGGCTTCAGCATGTTCTGGACCACGCTGGCGTTCCTGCTGTCCGGTCCCGACTACCGCTACGGCACTGCCACGATCGGGCTGTTCGGCCTGATCGGCGCTGCCGGCGCGTTCGCCGCCAACCTGTCGGGCAAGCTGTCCGACCGCGGCGCCGGGCACTGGGTGGGCTGGGGCGGGCTGGCCATGCTGCTGCTGTCGTGGCTGCTGCTGGCCGCCGCGCCGCACTCGCTGTGGCTGTTGATCGCCGGCGTGCTGCTGCTGGACGTGGCCGTGCAGGGCGTGCACATCGGCAACCAGCACGTGATCTACCAACTGGATCCGGCCGCGCGCAACCGCATCACCTCGGCCTATGTCACCTGCTACTTCATCGGCGGCGCGATCGGTTCCAGCCTGGGCACCGCGGCCTACGCCTACGCCGGCTGGCACGGGGTGGTGGTCGGCGGCGCGGCGTTGGCGCTGGCCGCGCTGTTGTGGATGGGCCTCAGCGTGCG
>NZ_CAPJ01000188.1 GCF_000331775.1 Xanthomonas translucens pv. translucens DSM 18974 | reverse complement strand
TTTAGCCGCGACAGGACCTCCGGTTAGAACCTGTCGCGGCTGAAGCCGCTCCTACAGGGGGCCTCGGCAGGGCCGCGGGCCGCTTATGGCGCGGCGCTTTCCGCGGCGTCGCGCAAGGTGTTGCGGTAGCCCTTCAGGGCTAGCCGCGCACGCGCGAATTCGGCGATGACCAGCGCCACCGCGACCGCCGGGCGCTCCAATTGATGGGCGCGCACGCCGGCCTCAATGCGCGCGGCCGCAGCCGACAGCGCCAGCGCGCCGACATTGGCCGCCGAGGACTTCAGCGTATGCGCCGCGTCGCGCAACGGGTCCAGCTGCGGGATCGCAGAGGCCTGCTCCATGCGTTGGATCAGCTGCGGCGCATCGCCCAGGAACAGTTCGACGATCTGCGCGGTGGTCGCGTTGCCGGCGAGTTCGCGCAATTCGTCGAGCACCGCGATGTCCAGCACCGGTAACGGTGTCGGCGGCAGCATCGGTGCCGGTTCGACGGCGCCGCCCGCAGACACCGGCGCGGTGCTGGATGACGGCGTCGGCGCGGCCGCAGTTGCCGACGTAGTCATCTCCGTCTCCACATCGGTCGCCAGCGTCACCGCCGCCGGCGCGGCATGTGCGGCACGGTGCGGCAGCCAGCGGTGCAGGCATGCCGTCAGCAATTCACGGTTGACCGGCTTGGACAGGTAGTCGTCCATGCCTGACTCCAGGCAGCGCTGGCGGTCGCCGGCCATGGCATTGGCGGTCATCGCCACGATCGGCATCCGCGTCCGTCCTGCCGCCGCTTCGGACTGGCGCCACTGGCGGGTGGCGGCGTAGCCGTCCAGCACCGGCATCTGGCAGTCCATCAGCACCAGGTCGTAGGGCTGCGCCTCCAAGTGCGCCAGTGCGGCGGCGCCGTCGGCGGCGCTGTCGCTGCGGTAGCCGAGCATGTCGAGCAGCTTCTGCGCGACCAGCAGGTTGACCGGGTTGTCCTCGACCAGCAGCAGGCGGTAGTCGGCCGCCGGCGAGGCCGGGCCGGTACTGGCGTCCGGGTCCGGCGCGAGGGTCGGACCCGCTGTCGGCACTGTCTCGGCGCCATCCGCGGGATCCAGTTCCGCGATGGAATCGGGCGGCAGCAATCCTGCAACGGAAGGGGCGGCCGCCGCAGGCGCCAGCGCGAGCATGCCGCGCAGGTCCAGGTCCGCTGCCTGCCGCGACAGCAGCGTGCCGTGCGCGCGGATTTCATCGGGAATCTCCACGTCCCCGTACAGCCAGGTCAGGCGCACCGCGTGCGACGGCGGCAAGCGCGCCACCGCGCGCTGCAACGCGCGCCCGCTCTGGCGCAGGCCGTCGAAGTCGCCGATCACCAGGTCGTAGGGCGGGCGCCCGGGGCCGCCGGCGCGCAGCCGCTCCAGCGCTTCCTGGGTCGAGTCGACCTCGCTCAGTTGCACGCCCCAGTTCGGCAGCAGGCCTTTCAGGCGCTGGTACAAGCGCAGGTCGGCGCCGACCAGCAGCGCGTGCAGCCGCGGCAGGGCCCCCTGGAGTTGCGGCAGGTCGCCGATCACCTTCAGCAGCGGGATCTCGAACCAGAACGTGGCGCCGCGGTCGCTGACCGATTCCACGCCGATGCGCCCGCCCATCAGGTCGACGATGCGCTTGCAGATCGCCAGCCCCAGGCCGGTGCCGCCGTACAGGCGGGTGGTGGAGGCATCGGCCTGGGTGAAGGAGCGGAACAGCCGTTGCTGCTGTTCGGCGCTGATGCCGATACCGGTGTCGCGCACCTCCAGGCGCAGCAGGTGCTGCGCCGGGGTCTCGCCGAGACGGCGCACGCGCAGCTCCACGCTGCCGCGCGCGGTGAACTTGATCGCGTTGCCGATCAGGTTGCTCAGCACCTGGCGCAGCCGCACCGGGTCGCCGCGCACCGGCAGGCGCACCGACGGGTCCAGCTGCAGGCTCACGCGCAGGCCCTTGGCTTCGGCCGAGCGCTGCATCAGTTGCAGCACGCCGTCGAGCAGTTCGCGCAGGTTGAAGCTGGTGATCTCCAGTTCCAGCCGGTTCGCCTCCAGCTTGGAGTAGTCAAGGATGTCGTCGACGATATGCAGCAGTTGCAGCGAGGAGTCGGTGGCGGCGCGCAGCATCTCGCGTTGCTCGGTGCCGAGCTGGCCGCGCGCGATCAGTTCCAGCATCGGGATGATGCCGTTGAGCGGGGTGCGGATCTCGTGGCTCATGGTGGCTAGGAATTCGCCCTTGGCCATCGCGGCGGCCTCGGCCGCCTGCTTGGCCTGCACCAGTTCCCGTTCCAGGCGCTCGCGCAGGTGCACGTCGCGCTGCAGCGCGTCGCGTTCGGACTCGGCCAGCGCGG
>NZ_CAPJ01000189.1 GCF_000331775.1 Xanthomonas translucens pv. translucens DSM 18974 | reverse complement strand
TTTTTTTTTTGTGTGTTTGGCTGCGGGTTCGCGCAGGCGCCTTGCGCCTGCGCCCCACACCTTGCTGCGCAAGGTGCGGGCCCCGGCCTTCCCTCTCCACATCCCCGCGCCTGTCGGCGCGCCCCCTTGGACTCCAAGGGGGCTTTTCACCAGACACGTTGATGCAGGTTTGGAGGTAAAGCCTTGACCTGCGGGCAGGTCGCGTTCGACTGCCGATGCTATTGAATGACACGCCGCCCTGGGCGCAGCGATCGAACGCGCGCGATCCGCAGCAGCCGCCATTTCGATGGCCTGCCGGTCACCGCGGCACAGACCCGAGCCCCGAAACGGCAAAAGCCCGGCCGGGGCCGGGCTTTTGCGTCTTCCCAGGGGAATCCCGAAGGATTCCGCGCCAGGCGCGGTGGATCAGCGCTTGGAGAACTGGGTGGCGCGGCGGGCCTTGTGCAGACCGACCTTCTTACGCTCGACTTCGCGGGCGTCGCGGGTCATGAAGCCGGCCTTGCGCAGCTCGGACTTCAGGGTTTCGTCGTACTCGACCAGCGCGCGGGCGATGCCCAGGCGGATCGCACCGGCCTGGCCGGTGGTGCCGCCGCCGGCGGCGGTGACGAAGATGTCGAAGCTCTCGGTGTTCTTGGTCAGCTCCAGCGGCTGGCGCACGATCATGCGCGCGGTCTCACGGCCGAAGAACTCGTCCAGCGGACGGTTGTTGACGGTGATGTTGCCGGTGCCCTTGCGCAGGAACACGCGAGCGGTGGAGGACTTGCGGCGGCCGGTGCCGTAGTTTTGCGTGATCGCCATGATTAGATATCCAGAACTTGCGGCTGCTGGGCGGTATGCGGATGCTCGGAGCCCTTGTAGACCTTGAGCTTGCGGTACATGGCGCGACCTAGCGGACCCTTCGGCAGCATGCCCTTGACCGCGATCTCGATGACGCGCTCGGGGTGACGCTCCAGCGCCTGCGCCAAGGTCTCGGTCTTCAGGTTGCCGATGTAGCCGGTGAAGCGGTGGTACTTCTTGTCGTTGAGCTTGTTGCCGGTGACCGTGATCTTCTCGGCGTTGATCACCACCAGGTAATCGCCGGTATCGACGTGCGGGGTATAGACCGGCTTGTGCTTGCCGCGCAGACGGCGGGCCAGTTCGGTGGAAAGCCGGCCCAGCGTTTTGCCGGCGGCGTCGACGAGATACCAGTCGCGCTGGACGGTCTCGGACTTAGCGGTGAAGGTGCTCATTAATGAATGACTCGGTTGGTCGGGCGGATTCCGGCAGCACGCTGCCTGAACTTTGCCACGCGTTGTGACTTGCAAAAACGCAAGAGACGAAATTCTACGCGCCGCCAGCGGCACGCGCAAGTACGCCCCTGTGCGGGAGGCCAGCGCCGGCCGGCGCTTGGCATCGCGGCGCCCCGCGGCGAAAATCGAATCCCCACCGTTCCCAGGCCCCTCGCGATGACGGCTCCCCGCCTGCATACCCCGCTCGACCGCGCCTTGGTCGAAGCCCAGCGCGCGCTGGAGACGGTGTTCGGCAATCCGCCGGCGCAGCGCCCCTACCCCGCCGCGGCGAGCGCCGATGTGGTGCTGGCGCCGGACGAACGCCGCCACGCTGCCGGGCTGATGCGCATCAATCATGTCGGCGAGGTCTGCGCGCAGGGCCTGTACTTCGGCCAGGCCGCGGTCGCGCACGATCCGGCGACCCGCGCGCACCTGCTGGACGCCGCGCAGGAAGAGACCGACCACCTGGCCTGGTGCGCGGCGCGGCTGCGCGAACTGGACAGCCACCCGAGCCTGTTCAATCCGGTCTGGTATGCAGGCAGCTATGCGATCGGAACCCTGGCCGGGCTGCGCGGCGACGGCTGGAACCTCGGTTTCGTGGTGGAGACCGAACGCCAGGTCGAGGCGCACCTAGACGAGCACCTGCAAACGCTGCCGCCGGCCGACCTGCGCAGCCGCGACATACTTAAGGTAATGAAAGCCGACGAGGCGCGCCATGCCGAACACGCCGAACAGGCCGGCGCGCGGCGCTTGCCGGCGCCGATCCCGCGCCTGATGGCGGCGGCCTCGCGGCTGATGAAAGCGGTCGCCTACCGGCTTTGAGCACAGCGCGACGCGCCTATCGCGGGACAGCGCACTGGCATTGCCAGCGCATCCGGGTTAAAGTGAACGAAAGCTGACTGATTCTACGCCAGCCCACCCTGTTCCAGCGACCGGCGGTTCCATGCCGACACCGCCTCCCGATGCACCACTGCGCCGAGCCATGCCGCTTGCACGCGCCTTTCCGACCGACATGCCCGCACGCTCCATCCACATCCATCTCCCCTCGCCACGGACCCGCTGGCTCTCGCGCCTGCTGTTCGCCAGCCTGTTCGTGCTCGGCGGCGGCGCGCTGCTGTACCACCTGCTCGGCGCCTATCGCCATGCCAGCGCGATCCTGCACGACCACTCGGTGGCGACGGTGCCGGTGATCGCCGACGGCGCCTTCGGCGTGCATACCGAACCGCTGGTGCATTACCACTTTCACTATGTCTTCGAGAGCAAGGGCCGGCTGCACCGCGGCACGTTCGAGGCCAGCGGCGCCGAAGCCGCGCCGCTGCTGCTCGATGGCGCCACGGTGGAGATCGCCTACGCCAACGCCGACCCGTCGCGCTTCGGCCGCCTCGACCAATTGCAGCACGCCGGCAACCTCGGCAGCGTGCTGACCCGGCTGGCGATCGCGCTGTCGATCACCGCGCTGCTGGCCGCGGCCGCGCACCAGTTGCTGATCGGACGCGTGCTCGGCACGCGCCGCGCCGCCGTCGCCTGAGCGCCCGGGCACGTTCCGCGGAGCTGAGGCAGCGCGGCGACCGCGGCGCTATCGCATTCGGCCTGTTCTCACCTGGCGCCGCCTGCAACGCTCAGGACTGGACCAGCTTCAGGCCGATCACCCCGGCCACGATCAGGCCGATGCAGGCCAGCCGCGCCGGCGAAGCGCTGTCGCCGAACAGCGCGATGCCCAGCGCGGCGGTGCCCAACGCGCCGATCCCGGTCCAGATCGCATACGCGGTCCCCAGCGGTATGTGTTTCAGCGCCTGGGTCAGCAGCCACAGGCTGATGGCGGCACCGGCCAGCGTGCCCAGCGTCGGCCACAGACGGGTGAAGCCTTCGCTGTATTTGAGGCCGAGCGCAAAGCCGATTTCGAACAGGCCGGCGAGCAGCAGATAGATCCATGGCATTGTCTGTCTCCGTAGACAAATAGGGACAAGAAAAGGCCCGATGTCTGCACATCGGGCCGCCGTCAGCAGGGGTCGCCGCGCAAAACGCCGCGGGGCGGACCGTCCCGCCAAATGTGACCCGCTACTCAGCCAGATTGCGACCGTGGAACAGTTCCTCGATTTCGCGCTTGAGCAACGCCTCGATGCGCATGCGCTCCTTGAACGACAGGTTCTTGGCCTTTTCCTCGAACAGGTACTGGTCCAGGTCGAAGTCCTTCAGGTGCATCTTGGTGTGGAAGATGTTCTCCTGATAGACGTTGACGTCGAACATCTCGTAGCGCGCCTTGATGTTCTTGGCCAGGAAATTCTGGATCGAATTGATCTTGTGGTCGATGTAGTGCTTCTTGCCCTTCACGTCGCGGGTGAATCCGCGGATGCGGTAATCCATGATCACGATGTCCGATTCCAGCCGCTCGATCAGGTAGTTGAGCGCTTTCAGCGGCGAGATCACCCCGCAGGTGGCGACGTCGATATCCGCGCGGAAGGTCGCGATGCCGTGCTGCGGATGGGTTTCCGGGTAGGTATGGACGGTGATGTGGCTCTTGTCCATGTGCGCGACCACCGCGTCGGAGATGATCTCCTTGCCAGCCAGCTTCTTGTCGATCACCGGCTCTTCGGAGATCAGGATGGTCACCGAGGCGCCCTGCGGATCGTAGTCCTGGCGCGCGATGTTGAGGATGTTGGCGCCGATGATCTCGGCCACATCGGTGAGGATCTCGGTCAGCCGGTCGGCGTCGTACTGCTCGTCGATGTACTCGATGTAGCGCTGGCGCTCCTCTTCGGAAACCGCGTAGCAGACGTCGTAGATGTTGAAGCTCAACGCCTTGGTGAGGTTGTTGAAACCTTGCAGCCTCAGACGAGGCAACGGCTTGACCACGGGCGTGAATCCTCTAAAAAGTTGGACGGGGTATAAAGGGCAGCAATTATGCGACAAACGCGCGCGTAGCGAAACGTGGGGACTGGCGCTCGTTTGCCGCAGAGAACGCGTCCCGTTAAGCTTCGGGCCTCACGTAGTAGCGAAGCCGACATGAGTCCCGGAAACACCTCCACAGCAACACCTGTGCGCATCGCTCCAAGTCCTCTGACGTTGGATACCGCCACCATGGATCGCTTTCTGGCGCATAGCCATCGGCGACGCTATCCGGCGCGTACCGACGTGTTCAGACCCGGCGATCCGGCCGGCACTCTGTATTACGTCGTCAGCGGCTCGGTCAGCATCATCGCCGAGGAAGATGACGACCGCGAGCTGGTGCTGGGCTATTTCGGCAGCGGCGAGTTCGTCGGCGAAATGGGCCTGTTCATCGAATCGGACCAGCGCGAGGTGATCCTGCGCACCCGCACCCCGTGCGAGCTGGCCGAGATCAGCTACGAACGCTTGCACCAGCTGTTCCTGGGCTCGCTGTCGGCCGATGCGCCGCGGGTGCTGTACGCGATCGGTGTGCAGTTGTCCAAGCGCCTGCTCGACACCTCGCGCAAGGCCAGCCGCCTGGCGTTCCTGGACGTCACCGACCGTATCGTGCGTACCCTGCACGACCTGGCGCAGGAACCGGAAGCGATGAGCCACCCGCAGGGCATGCAGTTACGCGTGTCGCGGCAGGAGCTGGCGCGGCTGGTCGGCTGCTCGCGCGAGATGGCCGGCCGCGTACTGAAGAAGCTGCAAGTGGACGGCATCCTGCACGCCCGCGGCAAGACCGTGGTGCTGTACGGCGCGCGCTGAGCGCAAGGCCGTGACCGCGCGCCGCGCTGGCGGCGGCGGTCCACCGCGACGGTGCTGAGCGAGACGTTCTATTGGTTCGTGCTGGTCGGCCTGGCGGCGCAGCTGGTCGATGGCGCGCTGGGCATGGCCTTCGGCCTGGTGTCCTCGTCAGTGCTGCTGAGTATGGGCCTGCCGCCAGCGGCGGTCAGCGCCAGCGTGCACAGCGCCGAAGTGTTCACCACCGGCGCCTCGGGCCTGTCGCACCTGGCGCTGGGCAATGTCGACAAACGCCTGTTCCTGCGCCTGGCGCTGCCGGGCATGGCCGGCGGCGTCCTCGGCGCCTATGGGCTGACCCAGCTGCCGGGCGAGTTCATCCGCCCGTTCGTGCATCTGTATCTGCTCGGCCTGGCGGCGCTGATCCTGTTGCGCGCCGCCGGCCGCGCGCTGCCGCGGCAGCAGGTGCAGCGGGTGCCGCTGCTGGGCTTCGTCGCCGGTCTGCTCGACGCCAGCGGCGGCGGCGGCTGGGGGCCGGTGGCGACCTCGACCCTGCTGGCGCGCGGCGGCCAGGCGCGTACCACGATCGGCACGGTCAATGCCGCCGAATTCCTGGTGACGCTGTCGATCTCGCTGACCTTCCTGCTGACCATGGGCATCCAGCACCTGCAGATCGTGCTCGGCCTGCTGGTCGGCGGCATGCTGGCCGCGCCGCTGGCGGCGCTGCTGGTCAAGCGCGTGCGCGAACGCTGGGTGCTGGTGGCGGTGGGCCTGCTGGTGTTCGGGATCAGCCTGTACCAGATCGGCAGCACCCTGGCGCGCTGGCTGGCCTAGCCGGCCAAGGCAGTGCAAGCGGACGCGCGCAACAGCAGGCGGGCGGGCGGCGCCGGAGAACCGCCGAAAGATCGCGCGGCGGAAAATCCAGCACCCGGCCGCCACGGAGCGTTGCGGACGCATCGGCCGCTGCCTTGGTGATTGGAGGTTCGCATTGGCGGCGCCCACAGGCGCGATGATGCGCAGCGAACCCGGCCACCGGCGCACGCCGCCGTTCGGTCGGCATGCTGTTCCCTGCTCCCCGCTTGCGAGATCGCGATGCAGCGCAACCGCAGACTTCCGACGATCGCCATGCCGTTGGCCATGGCGATGCCGACACCGCTGGCGCATGCCGACGCCTTCGCCCGACTCGGCCGCGGAAGGCGCCGCATGCCGATCGCCTGGCCTGGACCACCGCGGTGGTCAATGCGGCCGAGAAACGCCATTTCGCGTGGGCGTACTGGCAATTCGAGGGCAGCTTCGGCGCCTACGACATCGGCCAGGGACATTGGATCGAACCGCTGCACCGGGCGCTGGTGTCGCGCGATGGTGCTTATTCCAGGCGCCGTCCCCCACTCGGGGCGACAGGCGAAACACCCTGATCGCCAGCGCGGTCGCGGCAACCCCAGTTCAGGATCGGCGTGCCGGACGGCAGTTCGCGGCGGAAGCGCGCCACCGCCGAGGCCTTGGGATTGACCACCACCGGCACCGCGGCAGCCTGCAGCAACGGCAGATCGGCGGTGCTGTCGGAATAGGCGGTGGCGATCTCGCCATAGCCCAGCTCGCGCAGCATGCGCATCTTCTCTTCGTTGTGGCAGTGGCGGGTGGCGGTGACCGCGCCCAGCCGCGGGCCGATCAGGCTGCCGACCACCGGCACGTCCTGGTGCGCGACGAAGCCGAGGATGGCGCGCGCCAGCTCCGGCGGCGCGCCGGTGGCGACCACCACCCGGTCGCCGGCGGCGCGGTGCCGGGCGAACACCTCCAGCGCGTGCGGCAGCAGGCGCTGGCGGATTCGCGCCTCGTGCCGCAGCACGTACTGGTCGATCACCCGGTTGAATTCGCGCGCGCGGTGCAGGCCGAAGCTGGCGATCCACACGTAGCCGGAAATGCCGGTGCGCCGGGTCGGCAGCATCGCCACCAGCGGCCCCAGCAGCGGCGTGACCAGCAGCGCGGCGGCCAGGCGCAGCGGATTGCGCCGGATCAGCCAGGCGAACAGGTGGCTACCCGAGTCGCCGTCGTACAGCGTGTGGTCGAAATCGAACACCACCAGCGGCGCATCGGCGCGCGGCGCTGGATAGCCACCGGTCATGACTCGAAGAACAGCTGGCGCAGCGCCTCGCCGGGCTCCTCGGCGCGCATGAAGGCCTCGCCGACCAGGAACGCGTGCACGCCTGCGGCGCGCATCATCGCCACATCAGCCGCGCCGAGGATGCCGCTTTCGGTGACCAGCAGGCGGTCGCGCGGCACCGCGTCGCGCATCGACAGCGTGGTCTGCAGCGAAACCTCGAAGGTGCGCAGGTTGCGGTTGTTGATGCCGATCAGCGGCACCGGCACCTGGAGCGCACGCTCCAGCTCGTCGATGTCGTGCACTTCGACCAGCACGTCCATGCCCAGCTGCAGCGCCAGTTCGGACAGTTCGGACAGCTGCAGGTCGTCCAGCGCGGCGACGATCAGCAAGATGCAGTCGGCGCCGAGCACGCGCGCCTCGTAGACCTGGTACGGGTCGCTGATGAAGTCCTTGCGCAGCACCGGCAGCGTGCACGCCTCGCGCGCTTCCTGCAGGTAGCGATCATGGCCCTGGAAGAATTTCTCGTCGGTCAGCACCGACAGGCAGGCGGCGCCGCCGAATTCGTAGCTGACCGCGATGTCGGCCGGATGGAAGTCGGGCCGGATCACGCCCTTGGACGGGCTGGCCTTCTTGACCTCGGCGATCACCGCCGGATCGCCGTTGGCGACCGCAGCCTTCAACGCGCGGGCGAAACCACGTACCGGCGGCGCGGCCTTGGCGCGCTCGACCAAGTCGGCCAGCGGCACGCGCGCGCTGCGCGTGGCCACCTCTTCGGCCTTGTGGGCGAGGATGGTGCGGAGGATATCGCTCATATGCACAGTGTCCGGGGAGGGCGGCCGGGCATTATCGGCCAAGATCATGAAGGCGAGCGTACACATAATTCGTGATGCCGCTAACAGCATCGGCAAAGAGCATGCGCAGCGCCGGCGGCCTTGCCGATCCGCCGCGCTCAGGCGGGGAAGCGCGCTGCATCGCGGACTGCCGCCAACTGCCGCGTGCACGCCACGTACGCATCCAGTTTTGCGCGCGCACGGCCGTCGGCGATCGCGGCACGCGCCAGGACGATGCCTGCGCCGATGTCGGCCGCCACGCCGGCCACGTACAGCGCCGCGCCGGCGTTGAAGGCGACGATGTCCAGCGCCGGGCCGGGTACGTTATCGAGCACGCCCAGCAGCATCGCCATCGATTCGGCGGCATCGGCCACCTTGAGGTTGCGGCTGGCCGACATGGCGATGCCGAAATCCTCCGGATGCACTTCGTACTCGCGCACCTGGCCGTCGCGCAGTTCGCCGACCAGGGTGCCGGCGCCGAGCGAGAGTTCGTCCATGCCGTCGCGGCCCCACACCACCAAGGCGCGCTCGGCGCCCAGCTCGTGCAGCACACGCGCCTGGATGCCGACCAGGTCGGGATGGAACACGCCCATCAGGATGTTCGGCGCACCGGCCGGGTTGGTCAGCGGGCCGAGGATGTTGAAGATGGTGCGCACCCCCATCTCGCGCCGCACAGGCGCCACCATCTTCATCGCCGGGTGGTGCACCGGCGCGTACATGAAGCCGATGCCGGTGGCGGCCAGCGCCTGCGCCACCTGTTCGGGCTGCAGTTCGATCGCCGCGCCCAGCGCTTCCAGCGCGTCGGCGCTGCCGGACTTGGAGGAGACGCTGCGGTTGCCGTGCTTGGCCACCTTGGCCCCGGCCGCGGCGGCCACGAACATCGCGCCGGTGGAGATGTTGAAGGTCTGCGAGCCGTCGCCGCCGGTGCCGACGATATCGACCATATGGGTGCGGTCGGCCACTTCGACGGTGCGCGAGAATTCGCGCATCACCGCGGCCGCGCCGGCGATCTCGCCGATCGTCTCCTTCTTCACCCGCAGCCCGGTGAGGATCGCCGCGGTCATCATCGGCGACACTTCGCCGCGCATGATCTGCCGCATCAGCCCGACCATCTCGTCGTGGAAGATCTCGCGGTGCTCGATGGTGCGTTGCAGGGCTTGCTGGGGGGTCAGCGTCATGGCGGTTCCTGGACGTTCAAAGACTGGCGTGCGCGAGGATTTCCTGGCCCATCAGCACGCAGTCGCCGTCGCGCATCGGGGAGTAGGGCAGGCGCATGTTCATCGCTCCAGGAAGTTCTTCAGCAGCGCGTGGCCATGCTCGGTGAGGATGGACTCGGGATGGAACTGCACGCCCTCGACCGGGAACTGGCGGTGGCGCAGGCCCATGATCTCTTCCATCGTGCCGTCTTCGTTTTCGGTCCAGGCGGTCACTTCCAGGCACTCCGGCAGCGTGGTCTTCTCCACCACCAGCGAGTGGTAGCGGGTGGCCTCGTAGCGGTCCGGCAACCCGGCGAACACGCCGCGGCCTTCGTGGCGGATGCGCGAGGTCTTGCCATGCATGATGGTGCCGGCGCGGACCACCTCGCCGCCGTAGGCCTGGCCGATGCTCTGGTGGCCCAGGCACACGCCCAGGATCGGCGTGCGCTGGCCGAGCCGCTCGATCAGCTGCAGCGACACCCCGGCCTGGTTCGGCGTGCACGGGCCGGGCGAGATCACGATGCGCTCCGGCGCCAGCCGCTCGATCTCGTCCACGCTGAGCGCGTCGTTGCGCAGCACCTTGACCTCGGCGCCGAGCGCCTGCAGGTACTGCACGAGGTTGTAGGTGAAGCTGTCGTAGTTGTCGAGCATCAGCAGCATCTAAGTCTTATCCCTTTGAATATAATTAGTTTTCTCTCGAGATGCCTGCCGCGACACCCCACAAATACCCCCGTGGGCCAGCGTTCGTGGCTGCGGAATTACCGCACGAGACTGCAGCCAGCGAGGATACCAACCGGCAGGCGACCGCGTGCGGCCAAGTCGGGCAATCGCTCATTCGGGTAGGTAATGAGTGTCGCTTTTGAGACAATGCCGCCTACGTGTGCGCCCCCCCCATAGGGCGCCTTATGTTTATGAATATGAACAAGGCCCTACGACTCATGCCGGCTAAGAAGAACACCCCATCCAACCTCGACGTCGCAGCGGCGACAGCATCTTTGAAAGCCATCCCGGACGGGAAGGTGGTGGACTTCATCACCGGACGCCTCATGAAGGACACGCCCGAGGAATACGTTCGTCAGAACGTCGAGATGAGCCTTGTTCTGGAGTACAGCTACCCGCGTGACCAAATCGAGGTTGAATTCAAGATCAAAGTTGGATCTCAGACGAAGCGAGTCGATCTCGCGGTTTTCCTGACCGGTGTACCGCACACGCAAGACAACATCTACATCATCGTCGAGACGAAGCGCGAGGGAACCAAGCGGGAAAGCAAAACGGACGGGGTGGAGCAACTAAAGAGCTACATGGCTGCGTGCCTGAACTGCCAGTTTGGAATGTGGACCAATGGCGTCGATCGCCAGTGTTACACCAAGACAACAGACAAGGGTGGCCACGCGTTCATCGATTCGATCGATATTCCTACACAGGGCTCCAAGAAAGCCGACGCGCCCACTAGGGAGCATCTTAGAGCGGCCACAGGCGAGAACCTGCTATTCACGTTCAAACGGTGTCATAACTACATTGCCGGTAGTGCCGGGCTTCAAAAGCCCGAGGCTTTTTGGGAGTTGCTCAAACTGATCTTCTGCAAGATCGAGGATGAACGCTCTGACAACGAAAAGCTGGACTTTTACGTTACCCAGAGCGAGCGCACCTCCATGGACCTTCAGGGTCGAGTCAAAAATCGGCTTGACAAGATTTTTCGTGAGCGAGTCCTCTCCAAGTACCCCACGATCTTCAAGCCCAATGAGCGGCTGGAAATGAACGGATCGACTCTCGCATACGTTGTAAGCGAAATGCAGCAGTACTCGCTCCTCGACTCATCCATAGACGTCAAGGGAATCGCTTACGAAGAGGTCGTTGGCAGCAATCTGCGCGGCGACCGCGGCGAATTCTTTACGCCGCGCAACGCATGTCGAATGGCTGTCAAGATGATCAACCCGCAGGCTCACGAACTTGTGCTTGACCCGTCGTGCGGCACCGGCGGTTTCCTGGTGACAGCGATGAACCACGTACTCGCAACTATCGACGAGAAGCACGCTCGACGCCGGCCGAAGTCCGGGCCCTCACCCGAGCAACAGGCTGAGTGGTTCCGTGCGCGACACGAGTACCTTTCTCAAAAAGTGTATGGCTTGGACCTCAACCCGAACCTTGTTCGCGCGTCAAAGATGAACATGGTCATGAATAACGACGGCTCGGGGAACCTCTTTCAGTGCAATTCGCTGGAACATCCGCATCGCTGGCCAGCCGAAGGCCCTCCGCACTGGCTACTCGGGGGCGTTGACGTCATCTTCGCGAATCCACCGTTCGGCACTGAAATCATAATCGATGACCCGCGGGTTCTTGCCCAATTCGACGTCGCATCAAACTGGGATCAAGAGAATGGACAATTTAGACAGCGCATAACAGCAGATGGCAAGCCCACTCTTCAGTCAAGCCAATCGCCGGAGGTGCTTTTCGTAGAGCGTTGTCTCCAGTTCCTGAAGCCCGGTGGCCGCATGGCGATCGTGCTGCCTAACGGTCTGCTCAACAATCCGGGCCTAACGGCTTTCCGTCATGTCGTCTTGAAGCAGGCTCAACTCCTCGCGGTAGTCGATATGCATCGAGACCTTTTTCAGCCACGCAATGACACACAGACGAGCATGGTTCTGCTCCGTAAGTGGGCCGAGAATGAGTCTGCTGAGAGCCATGGCGACTACCCGATTTTCATGGCGGTCGCGGACGCGGTCGGGCACAACAAACGAGGCATGACGCTCTATAAGCGAGCGCCTGACGGTAGCCTTTTGCTTCATGAGACTGCCAAGATTCATCGTGTACCGAAGGTAGACGGGACGTTTGAGGAGGTCGAAGTTAGCACCACGGAACCGATTGTGGACGATGAACTTGACGAAGTTGCCAACGCCTACCATGCGTGGCTTGAAGAGCAACTCACCCCTGTCCGTAAGCGTAACGAACTAAGCTCGGCATGAAGATCACCACCATCTCAGCAACGGACGTAGTCGGGACGTTGCGATTCGACTCGAAGTTCCACCTTTCGCGCGACAACCCGATCCTCCAGGACCTCCGATCTGCTGGCTGGCCCATGGTTACCATTGCTGAGGTTTTCGGTCGCGAGAATGTCTGGACCGGGAACATCTTTGCCCGTGTCTACGCGTCAGACCCCAACTGCGGGAAACCACTACTGGTACCTTATGACCTGTTCCGTTACATCCCGTGGTCGGACAAGATCCTGAGTCGCACACAGGTCACGCAGTTCGAAAAGCTGGAAATTCAGCGGGGCTGGCTATTCCTTGTCTGCTCTGGTCGAAATCTTGGCCCCGTAACCATCGCAGATGAGTTTTGCGAGCGATTCACGATGTCTCACGACATGGTCCGGATTGCAGTAGAACCATCTGCTCAGCTCTTCTATTTGGCGGCCTTCCTGAGTACCTCGCATGGTCAAGCGGCCGTGCGCACTGACATGAATGGGTCGGTCATCGATCACACCGACGCCAAGCAAGTTGCGGCTCTCCGATACCCCCTCGTGGATGAGCCAACCCGTGAACGCTGCGCGAACTTGTTTGAATCTGCCTTCCTGAAGCGTGAGGAGGCTAGGCTCAAGCTTTCTGAAGCACGGACTGAGTACGCGAAGCTATTCGACTTCGATGGCCTGTCTGCGAGCGCATCACGGCAGCGGCGCTACGCGACCGCGAGGTCTTTGTTGGCGGATCGGCTAGATGCTGAGCCACGAGCGCCCTATTACGAGGCAGTTCGAAGCTGGCTCACGGCACGGGGCGGCGTTCGGTTGAATGATGTTGCGCGCGTTTGTAAGCCGGGCAGTCGGTACAAGACGAATTACGTGGAGGATTCAGCGCACGGAATCCGCATGATGAATGGTCGTCAGGTCGCGCAGTACCGACCGATCGCATTGAAGCTGATGAACTTGAGCGCCTTCCGAGATGCATCACAGTTTAAGCTTAAACGCGGTATGACTCTCCTCACGGCTGATGGCCGCGCGGAGGAGAACCTTGCTGACTGCGTAATGATTGCCAAAGACAGGGACGGCTGGGGAGCTAGCGGCCACGTGCATCGAGTTGTACCGAAGAATGACACTCACCCCGGCTTGGTCTACCTTGCGTGCTCTAGCGCACCTGTGCAGGCCCAGCTCAAGGCGTTGGCGACCGGCTCTGTGGTGGACGCTCTGAGCGAAAGCGACGTTGGATCAGTCGTAGTGCCCTATGGGACCACCGGAAGGCTGGTGGAACTCGGGGACCAAGCAGTGATGTGCTGGGATTTGTTTGGAGAAGCCATCAAACTTGAGGAGCAGGCAACCGCCTTATTGGAAAGCAAGTTCAGCGAGGGGTGGCAAGGGCCGCAAAACTGAGCTTTGGCCAGTGCTTGTGCTGAAGTTCGCGTCTGCTCTGCTGCCTGGCGTTTGAGCTCAACCCGCGCCGCGGCTTATCCGCTATAGAGTGGGTGCATTGATCCCGGACACTTGCAATTCCTCGCTGGTGCTCAGCTTGCTTAGCAAGCCGCGTACATCGCCCAGCGTACCGAAGTCGGCAGACAGGGTACGCTGCACACGGTCACGTCTTCGTAGCGATGCTCTGGCTCGATCGACAGCGTCGTCGCCTGCACTCTGTCGGCGAGCTCATGCTGTGCTTCAATACACTCAGCAAGCTCGCCGCATTGGCTTGCACAGGTTTGCGCGCCGCACTCGGGTCAGCATCCACTGCAATCAGCGTGATCTTGATCCCGGAGCCATCCGGCACCACATCGCGCTGCTCTTCGCCCTTGACAAGTAGATGCGGTTGCTAAAGCAAGCTGTTGACCTGCGCGCTGGCGAACGCCGGTAATGCCAACAGCACGGCCATGACCCAGCAACAGAATGTGTTCGTTTTCATCCTTGCTCTTCTTGGCGAATGTCAGCCGGCCACGCGCTGCGCGCCGGGGTGCGAAAGTGCGGCGAAATCGCGGCACAGCGCATCCACCGCCGCGGCCTGCGTGGCCCACGAGGTCACGAAACGGATCACCCAGCGGCCGTCCGCCAGCAGCTGCCAGCGCTCGAAGTCGTAGCGCTGCGCCAGCGCCTCGACGGCGTCGGCCGGCAGCGTCACGAACAGCTGGTTGGTCGGCGAGTCCGACGCGAACTGCGCGCCGGCCGCGGCCAGGCCCTCGCGCAGGCGCGCGGCCATGCGGTTGGCGTGCGCGGCCAGTTCGTAGAACAGCCCATCCTCGAACAGCGCGGCGAACTGCGCGCCCAGCACCATGCCCTTGGCCAGCAGCGCGCCGCGCTGCTTGAGCAGGTAGCGGAAATCCGCTTGCAGCGCAGGGTTGACGATCACCAGCGCTTCGCCGAGCAGCGCGCCGTTCTTGGTGCCGCCGATGTAGAACGCGTCGGTCAGCGCGGCGACATCGGCCAGGCTCAGATCGTTGCCCTCGGCAGTGAGCGCGCTGCCGATGCGCGCGCCATCCAGAAACAGCCACAGCCCGTGCGCATCGCAGAACGCGCGCAAGGCCTGCAGTTCGCGCTTGCGATAGACGGTGCCGAGCTCGGTGGTGTTGGACACGTACAGCAGCCGCGGCTGCACCATGTGCTCGTTGCCGTGTTCGGCCAGCAGCGGCGCGATCCGTTCGGGACTGAGCCGGCCATCGGCCGCGTCCACGGTCAGCACCTTGTGCCCGGTGGCCTCGATCGCACCGGTCTCGTGGGTGGCGATATGCCCGCAGGCGGCAGCGATCACCGCCTGGTGCGGGCGCAGGAAGGCGCCGATCGCGGTCAGGTTGGTCTGGGTGCCGCCGACCAGCAGGTGCACCTCGGCATGCGCGCAGGCGCATTCGCGGCGGATCAGTTGCGCGGCGCGTTCGCTGTGCCGGTCCAGGCCATAGCCGCCGTTCTGCTCGGCGCTGGCCGCGGCCAAAGCGGCGAGCAGGCGCGGATGCGCGCCTTCGCTGTAGTCGTTGCGGAAGCCAGTCCGCGCGGTCGCTACGGACACGCTCACAGCCCCTTCGCCGCCTCGGCCACTGCGTGGAACAGCGCGCGGCCCTTGTTCATGGTCTCGTCCCACTCTTTCTGCGGATCGGAGTCGTAGACGATGCCGGCGCCGGCCTGCACGTGCAGGCGGCCGTGCTTGATCACCGCGGTGCGGATGGCGATGGCGGTGTCGGCGTCGCCGTGCCAGCCGAGGTAGCCGATGCTGCCGGCATAGACGTTGCGCTTGATCGGCTCCAGCTCGCGGATCACTTCCAGCGCGCGAATCTTCGGCGCGCCGCTGACGGTGCCGGCCGGGAACGTGGCGCGCAGCACGTCGGCGTAGCTGAGCCCGGGCAGCAAGGTGCCGGTGACTTCGCTGACGATGTGCATCACGTGGCTGTAGCGCTCGATCACAAAGCGCTCGCCGACCGCGACGGTGCCGGCCTGCGACACGCGGCCGGCGTCGTTGCGGCCCAGGTCGATCAGCATCAGGTGCTCGGCGCGCTCCTTCGGATCGGCCAGCAGCTCTGCTTCCAGCGCCAGGTCCTCTTCCACGGTCTTGCCGCGCGGGCGGGTGCCGGCGATCGGGCGCACGGTGACCTGGCCGGCTTCCAGCCGCACCAGGATCTCCGGCGAGGAACCGACCACCTGGGTGTCGCCGACGTCGAGGAAATACATGTACGGCGACGGGTTCAACGCGCGCAGCGCGCGGTATACGTCCACCGGGCGCGCGCTGAACGGCACGCTCAGGCGCTGGCTCAGCACCACCTGGAAGATGTCGCCGGCGCGGATGTAGTCCTTGGATTTCTCCACCGCGGCGATGAAGCCGTCGCGGGTGAAGCCGGACACGAAGTCGCTTTCGTCGAGCACGTCGCGCGCCAGCAGCACCGGGTAGCCGGCGCCGGGCTGGCGCAGCGTGGCGGTCAGCGCGTCCAGCCGCGCCTGCGCCCGGTCCCAGGCGTCGGCGTCGCGCGGATCGGCGTGCACGATCAGGTACAGGCGGCCCTTGAGGTTGTCGAACACCGCGACCTCTTCGGACAGCATCAGCAGGATGTCGGGCGTGTCGAGCTCGTTGCGCTTGTCGCCGGTGGCCAGGCGCGGCTCGATGTAGCCGATGCATTCGAAACCGAACCAGCCGACCAGGCCGCCAGTGAAGCCGGGCACGCCGTCGAGCCTGGGCACCGAATGCGCCGAGCGCAGCGCCTCGACCTCGGCGAACGGATCGGCGACCTCGCGGCGCTCGATCAACTCGCCGTGATCGCGCACTTCCAGCGTATGCCCGCTGAAGGTGTACACGCGGCGCACCGGCAGGCCGATGATCGAGTAGCGGCCGAAGCGTTCGCCGCCTTCGACCGATTCGAACAGATAGGTATGCGGGGCGTCGGCGAGCTTGAGATAGACCGACAGCGGCGTGTCCAGGTCGGACAGCACTTCGCGGACGACGGGGATGCGGGTGTGACCTTCAGCGGCGTAGCGCTGGAACAGCTCGCGGGTAATCAAGGCGACTTTCCTTCCGGGACTCGGTGGCGGGGCGGACGACGGCTGCAGGCCACCATCGCCACGCACGGCGAGCGGAAGTGAAGGAACGCGGGGTCGTCAGACTGGACACGGCGGCTACTTTACCGCAACTGCGGCGACTGGCAACGGTTGCAAAAGGGACCATCGGCGCTGCGCTGCAGAGACTGTTGCAGCCGGGAAAGCAAGCAGGACTGCCTGGGCTGGATGCAGTCGGGACTGAAGTCCCTCCCGCAGTGCACCCATCCACCGCGCCGCAAGCCCAATTGTGGGAGCGACTTCAGTCGCGACGCGACCCACTCTCCAGACAAGCGACCGCCGCGCCGCTACCCCGCCCGGCCGCGCAGCAAGGCCGAGTCGGCCGGCAGGTGCATGCGCAGGCGGCCGGCGACGCAGTCGATGCGGAAGTGCCGCGAGGTCTCCGGTTCGCCGTCCAGGTTCAAGGTCAGCGGCATGGCCGCGTCGATGCGCAGCCACGGCAGTTGCGCGCGTACTGCGACCCGCTCCAGCGCGGCCTGCTTGCCGGAGGTGAGCAGCGTCCCCAGGGTCGCGGCGACTTCGCCGCTCATCTCCGGGACGATGGTCAGGTCGAGCAGGCCGTCGTCGAGCAAGGCGTCCGGGCACAGCGCCTGGCCGCCGCCGGCCTGGCGCCCGTTGCCCAGGCCGAGCGCGATGAACTCGCCTTCCCAGGCGAACTCCGGCCCCTCAAAGCGCGCCTGGATCGGATCGATCTGGCCCAGCTTGCCCATGCCGGTGATCAGGTAGGCCAGGCCGCCGAGCATCTTCTTCAAACCCTCGTCGGTTTCCACCGTGACCTGGGTGCCGAAGCCGCCGCTGGCGACGTTCGCGCACCAATGCGGCCCATGCTCGGCTTCGATGCGCAGCAGGTCGATGGCCACTGCCGGCGCTTGCGCGATCAGCTCCAGCGCCGCCAGCGCGGTGTCGGGAATGCCGGCGGCGGTGGCGAAATCGTTGGCCGTGCCCAGCGGCACCAGGCCCAGCGCCGGCAACGCCGCGGCATCGGCGTCATGGTGCGCGAGCGCGCTGGCGACTTCGCTCAGGGTGCCGTCGCCGCCGGCGGCGACGATGCAGTCGGCGCCGTCGGCGACCGCCTCGGCCACGTAGCGTTCGGCATCGCCCTCCTCCCAGGTCACCCGCACCTGCAACTGGATGCCGCGCGCGCGCAGCGCGGACACGGCGGCGCGCAGCGGCTCGTCGCCCGCCGACTTGCCATTGAGGATCAGACGCCAGTGCGCTGCTGCCATGCGGACCTTCCCAGGATCAGGCCTGCAGCCTAGCCGGCGGCGGATGCGGGCATCGTGAATGCGCGGCGTGCATGCCAGCGGGCCTCGGGGGGCCGCGCCCCGCACGCGGCAAGGCGCGCGATCGGCAGGCATGCCTGCGCTTCGGGTGGGGCCGCCGGTGCGCAACCCGATGTTCGCCGCAATGTCATCCCTGCGTCACCGATCGCCCGGAACATGGAAGGCCATAGCAAGGACGACGGATGGAGCAGGATCAGCCTCCGATTTCTCCCAGGGGCCGCACTGGCGACAGTGCGGTTCTTTTTTTGCGCCGGTGGCGCGGCTCAGCCGGCCGCGAACCGGGCCAGCGCTTCGCCCTGCAGGCGGTACACGGTCCATTCGTCCTGCGCCTGCGCGCCAGCGGCCTGGTAGAACTCGATCGCCGGCTGGTTCCAGTCCAGCACCGACCATTCGAAGCGGCCGCAGCCCTCGGCCAGCGCCTGCCTGGCCAGGTGCCGCAGCAAAGCCTTGCCGGCGCCGCTGCCGCGGTGTTCCGGGGCCACGTACAGGTCTTCCAGGTACAGGCCGTTGCGGCCGAGCCAGGTCGAGTAGTTGTAGAAGTACACCGCGTAGCCGACCGGCTGCGCGTCGGCCTCGCAGATCAGCCCGTGGGCGCTGGCGCCGGGGCCGAACAGGCTGGCGCGCAGGCCGGCCTCGTTGGTCTGCACCGCGTCCTCGGCGCGCTCGTAGCGGGCCAGGTCGCGGATCAGGCGCAGGATCAGCGCGGCATCGTCGGCGGTGGCCGGACGGATGTGCAGCGCGGCCATCTCAGCGCGCCGCCACCGCGGTGCGCATCTGCGCGATCACCGCGGCATAGTCGGGCGCGTTGAAGATGGCCGAGCCGGCGACGAAGGTGTCGGCGCCGGCCGCGGCGATCGCAGCGATGTTGTCGGGATTGACCCCGCCGTCGATCTCCAGCCGGATCGGCTTGCCGCTGGCGTCGATCCTGCTGCGGATCGCGCGCAGCTTGTCCAGCGCCGAGGGAATGAAGGCCTGGCCGCCGAAGCCCGGATTGACCGACATCACCAGCACCAGGTCCAGGTCGTCGAGCACCCAGTCGAGGATGTCTACCGGCGTAGCAGGATTGAGCACCAGCCCGGCCTTGCAGCCATGCGACTTGATCAGCTGGATCGTGCGATGCACGTGGCGGCTGGCCTCGGGGTGGAAGCTGATGAGGCTGGCGCCGGCCTCGGCGAAATCCGGGATCAGCCGGTCCACCGGCTCGACCATCAGGTGTACGTCGATCGGCGCGGCGACGCCGTGCTTGCGCAACGCCTGGCACACCATCGGGCCGATGGTCAGGTTCGGCACATAATGGTTGTCCATCACGTCGAAATGGATCCAGTCGGCGCCGGCCTTGAGGACGTTGTCCACTTCCTCGCCGAGGCGGGCGAAATCGGCGGACAGGATGGACGGGGAGATGATGCAATCGGACATGGCGAGGTCTCAGCGCTTGCGCAGGGTGCGGATACGGTCGTAGGCGGTATTGAGCTGGCTGGCCTTCTTCTCGGCCCGCGCGCGCAGCTCCGGGCTGCCGCCGACAACCTTGTCGGGGTGGTACTGGGAGATCAGCCGCCGATAGGCCAGTTCGATCTCGGCATCGGTGGCGTCGCGGGTCACGCCCAGCTCGCGGTAGGGATCGTCGCGCTGGCCGAACTTGAACCAGTCAGCATCGAAGGCGTGCCCGACCAGCAGCCCGAGCACCGCGCCGACCACCGGATTGGGCCGGAACAGCAGCGCCCCGACGATGGCGCCGAGCAGTTTTCCGTACCAGTGCATGGGCGAGGGCGGGCTCGGCGGACAAGGCCTCGCATTTTACGGCACAGCGGAGCTTTCCAGCCGTACACTACGCGGCCCGCTGTCGAGCCGCGGGCCCGCCGGGTCCCGGGACAGCCGCCATTGCGAAGTCCGTAGGAGTGCCTGTGTCCACCACGCTGTTGCAATCCGATCTGCCCGGCCTGCCGTTGCGTCACCGGGGCAAGGTCCGCGACGTATTCGATCTTCCCCGCGACCGCCTGCCTGCCGACGCCCCGCCCGGAGACTACCTGCTGATGGTCGCCAGCGACCGCCTGTCCGCGTTCGACGTGGTGCTGCCCGACCCGATCCCGGGCAAGGGCGAGATGCTGTGCCAGGTCTCCAACTTCTGGTTCAAGAAGACCGAGCACCTGATGCCCAACCACCTGACCGGCATCGACGTGGCCAGCGTGCTGCCCGCCGGCGTGGACGCGGCGCTGTACGCGCGGCGCGCGGTGGTGACCAAGAAGCTCAAGCCGGTGCCGGTGGAAGCGATCGCCCGCGGCTACCTGATCGGCAGCGGCTGGAAGGACTACCAGCGCACCGGCAAGGTCAGCGGCATCGAGCTGCCCGACGGCCTGCACCAGGCCGAGAAGCTGGCCGAACCGATCTTCACCCCCTCGACCAAGGCCGCGGTCGGCGACCACGACGAGAACATCGACTTCGATGCGATGGTCAAGACCGTCGGCGCCGAACTGGCCGAGCGCGTGCGCGACGCCACCCTGCGCATCTACCGCTTCGCCGCCGACTTCGCCGCCGAACGCGGCATTCTGCTGGCCGACACCAAGTTCGAGTTCGGCACCGACGCCGACGGGCGCCTGTACATCATGGACGAGATGCTGACCCCGGATTCCTCGCGCTACTGGCCGGCCGACGACTACGCAGTGGGTAGCAGCCCGCCGAGCTACGACAAGCAGTTCGTGCGCGACTACCTGGAGACGCTGGACTGGGGCAAGACCGCACCCGGCCCCCGCCTGCCGCAGGACGTGATCGACCGCACCCGCGCCAAGTACGCCGAGGCGCTGCAGCGGCTGGCGGGGATTTCGATCGACTGAGCGCGATGCGGCGCGCGCGCCAAGCGTCGCTGAAGCGTGGCGCGCGCCGCTTCCCGCATCGCGCTTGCGGGCTGCAACGCCGACGCTTGCGCGACCATCGCGCAGACGCAAGGCATGCGCTTCCGGCACCGCTGCAGATCGAGCCCGGCCGTCGCCGCTGAAACGGCAGGAAAAACGGCGGCCAACGCTGTCTCCGCGCCGCCGCCCGGATGGCGCTATCCTGGCCAGACTCCTGGGAGGGACGATGGATACCACCGCCTACGCGCGCCCGATCGACCGCTATTTCGCCAGCTATTCCGACGATCACCGCCATGTCGCCAACCAGCGCATCCATGTGCTGGCGGTGCCGGCGATCCTGTGGTCGGTGGTGGCGCTGCTGTGGTGCATCCCGGTCGGCGGCAGCTGGTTCCAGAGTGGGCTGTGGGCGGCACTGGGCATGTTCGCGGCGTGGATGTTCTACAACCGGCTGTCGCGGCCGCTGGGCTACGGCATGCTCGCCGCGTTCTTCTTCTGTGGCTGCCTGTGCCGGTTGCTGGAGGCGCGGCTCGGCCTGCACGGCCTGCTGTGGCTGGCGGTAGGCGTGTTCGTGGTGGCCTGGATCGCGCAGTTCGTCGGGCATGCGCTGGAAGGCCACAGGCCCAGCTTCCTGACCGATCTGGTGTACCTGCTGATCGGGCCGGCCTGGGTACTGGCCAAGCTCTATCGGCGCATGGACTGGCGCTACTGACGGGCGCTGCGCCTCACAGTTCCACGCCCAGCATCGCCGCATCCGGCGCGAACGCGCGCGGCGCATAGCCGAAATCGCGCTGCGCCGGCCCCAGATCGAAGACCAGGTCATCGCCCATGCGCTGCAGCGCGGCGCGGTTCATGCCGCGCAGGCGGCCGCCGGCATGGGCGATGCGCAGGGCCACCGCGAACACGGCATGCGGCAGCAACAGCAGCCGCGCCGGCGGCTGCAGCGCGGCCAGCACCCGCTGCACCATCTCGCGATAGCTGAGCACTTCGCCACCGCCCAGCGCATAGCTGCGGCCATGCGTTGCCGGATGCCCCAGTACGGCCAGCGCCGCATCGGCCAGGTCGTGCACGTGCACCGGCTGGCGCAGGCCGCGCGCGCTGTGCGGCAGCACGAACCAGCCGCTGCGTTGGGCCAGCGCGGCGATCGCGCTCAGCGTGCGGTCGCGGCCAGCACCGTAGACCAGGGTCGGGCGCAGCACGGTGGCCGCGGCGCCGCGCTCGGCTGCGCTGGCGAACAGCGCGACCTCGGCCTCGCGCAGGCGCCGCGCGACGTCGCGTTCGGCGGCATCCAGCGAATCGCGCTTGACCTCCAGGCTGGTGGAGCCGAACGCGACCACGCGCCGCGCATGCAGCGGCATGCGCCGGTACCAGTCGGCGAACGCATCCAGCGGGCCGCAGCTGAAGATCGCCTCGGCCTGCACCGGCGGCGCCTGCAGCTGGCTCAATTCACCAAGATGCCAGTGCAGGCCGCCGCGCGGCGATTGCGGCGTGCGCGAGAACGCATGCACCTGCCAGCCGGCGGCCAGCAAGCCCTGCAACAGGCGCTCGCCGATCTGGCCGCTGCCGCCGAACAGCAGCGCCACGCGCGCTCCCGCCTCGCCGGCAAGCGTGGCGGCGGAAGCGGTAGTGATGGGCAGGTCGGTCATCGCGCAAGCATAGCGAGCGAGCGCCGCTGCGCCCAATGCCTGCGCGCTCGCACGCGCATCACCCGGCCTGCGCTATGGTGAAAAAATGACCTTGCATGCGCCAACCACCATCGCAGGCCAGCGCCGGGAAGCGCCTGTTACACTCGGGCTCCTGCGCGCGAATCCCGTATTCCCTGCATGATTCCCGTTCTGGACATCCTGCTAGCCTTGCCGTTCCTGATGGCGGCGGCCCTCATCGCCCTACGCCATCGTTCGCGCGCCACGCTGGCCTGGGTCGCCGCGGCGGCGCCGTTGGCCGGTCTGATCCTGCTCGGCATGCTGACCCCGACCGTGCTCGGCGGTGGCATCGTGCGCGCCGACCACGCCTGGCTGCCGCAGATCGGACTGCAGTTCTCGCTACGTCTGGACGGGCTGGCCTGGATGTTCGCCGGGCTGGTGCTGGCGATCGGCGCGCTGGTGGTGATGTACGCGCATTACTACCTCAGCGCGCGCGAGAACGCGGCGCGCTTCTACGGCTACCTGCTGCTGTTCATGGGCGCGATGCTGGGCATGGTGATCGCCGGCAATCTGCTGTTGCTGATGGTGTTCTGGGAACTGACCAGCATCAGCTCGTTCCTGCTGATCGGGTTCTGGTCGCATCGCAAGGACGCGCGCGACGGCGCGCGCATGGCGCTGGTGATCACCGGCGGCGGCGGCCTGGCCCTACTCGGCGGGGTGCTGCTGCTCGGGCGCATCGTTGGCAGTTACCAGCTCGATGCGGTGCTCGCCGCCGGCGATGCGATCCGCGCCAGCGCGCTGTATCCGTGGGCGCTGGGGCTGATCCTGCTCGGCATCTTCACCAAGAGCGCGCAGTTCCCGTTCCATTTCTGGTTGCCACATGCGATGGCCGCGCCGACCCCGGTGTCGGCGTATCTGCACTCGGCGACGATGGTCAAGGCCGGCGTGTTCCTGCTGGCGCGGCTGCACCCGGCGCTGGCCGGCAGCGATCTGTTCTTCTACACGGTCAGCGGCGTCGGCGCGGTCACCCTGCTGGTCGGCGCCTGGTACGCGATCTTCCAGCACGACCTGAAGGGCCTGCTGGCGTATTCGACGATCTCGCACCTGGGCCTGATCACCATGCTGTTCGGCCTGTCCACGCCGCTGGCAGTGGTGGCCGGCGTGTTCCATATCCTCAACCATGCGGTGTTCAAGGCCTCGCTGTTCATGGCCGCCGGCATCATCGACCACGAGACGCATACCCGCGACATGCGCCGGCTCGGCAACTTGCGCCGCTGGATGCCGTTCACCAGCGCGCTGGCGATCATCGCCTCGCTGTCGATGGCCGGCATTCCGCTGCTCAACGGCTTCCTGTCCAAGGAGATGTTCTTCGCGCAGGCGCTGGACGCCGATGGCCCGGTGGCGATGCGCGTGTTCACCGCCACCGCGGCGCTACTGGCCGGCGTGTTCGGCGTCGCCTACAGCCTGCGTTTCGTCTACGAGACCTTCTTCGGCAGCGGGCCGCGGCAACTGGAGGCGCTGCCGCACGAGCCGCCGCGCTGGATGAAGATCCCGGTGGAGATCCTGGTGCTGCTGTGTGTGGCGGTCGGCATCTTCCCGGCGCTGACCGTGGCGCCGGTGTTGCACAGCGCGGCCGGGGCGATCCTCGGCGACGCGCTGCCCGACTACAGCCTGGCGGTCTGGCACGGCTGGAACGCGCCGCTGGCGATGAGCATCGCCGGCATGGTCGGCGGCGTGGCGCTGTACTTCGGCCTGCGCCGGCTGACCGTGCTGTACACCGAAGTGCGCCGCTCGCTGGGCAAGCGCGTGTTCCACTGGCAGGTGGACGCGCTGTTCGGCATCGCCGCGCGCTTCACCCGCGTGTTGAGCAACGGCAGCCTGCAACGCAGCCTGCGCTGGCTGCTGCTGAGCGCGGTGGTGGTCGCGGCAGCGCCGTTCGTCGCCGCGCCGCCGCTGTGGAGCCAGTGGCCGGCGCCACAGCCGATGCCGTTGCTGGGCTGGGCGCTGTGGCTGCTGATCGTCAGCTGCGCGCTGGCCACCTTGTTCCTGTACCGGCAGCGGCTGCTGGCGGTGCTGGTGATCGGCGGCAGCGGCCTGGGCGTGAGCCTGGTGTTCGTGTTCCTGTCGGCGCCGGACCTGGCGCTGACCCAGCTGCTGGTGGAGATGGTGACGCTGGTGCTGATGCTGCTGGCGATGAACTACCTGCCCAAGGCCTCGCCGGTGGAGCCGCGGCGCTGGCGCAAGTTGCGCGATGCGATGCTGGCGATCGCCGCCGGCACCGGCATGGCCTTGCTGGCGTATTCGGTGATGACCCGGCCGGCGGCGACGATGGCCGGCGAGCTGCTGCAACGCGCGTTGCCGGAAGCCTATGGGCGCAACGTGGTCAACGTGATCCTGGTCGATTTCCGCGGCTTCGACACCTTCGGCGAGATCACCGTGTTCGGCATCGCCGCGCTGGTGGTGCACGCGCTGCTGCGGCGCGCGCGGATGGCGCCGGAAAAAGTGATGCCGGGGCCGCCGATCAAGCTGCCGGTGCCGGCCGACCTGGCGCAGCTGATGTTCCCGCTGACCCTCACTGTGTCGATCTTCCTGTTCCTGCGCGGCCACAACGCGCCCGGCGGCGGCTTCATCGCCGGCCTGGTGCTGGCGGTGCCGCTGCTGATCCAGTACGTGATCCAGGGCGCGGCCTCGGTGGAATCGCGCTTCGGTTTCGACTACATCCGCTGCATCGGCCTGGGCCTGTTGCTGGCCGCGCTCAGCGGCATGGCCTCGCTGCTGTTCGGCGTGCCGTTCCTGACCAGCGGCCACTACGACCTCTACATGCCGCTGATCGGCGACATCCCGCTGGCCAGCGCGCTGGGCTTCGATACCGGCGTGTACCTGGTGGTGTTCGGCGGCACCATGCTGACCCTGTCGATGATGGGTACGATCAAACCGTCGCGCACGCGCGCCTCGCAGCGCGGCGAGATCGATCCGGCGCAGCGCTCCGCCCGCACCGGGGAGATGCACTGATGGAACTGGCCCTGGCGAGCGCGATCGGCGTGCTGGCCGCGGTCGGCGTATATCTGCTGCTGCGCGCGCGCAGCTTCGACGTGATCCTGGGCATGACCGTGCTGTCCTACGCCACCAACCTGCTGATCTTCGCCGGCGGGCGGCTGGTGCAGGGCAAGGCGCCGGTGCTGCGCGACGGCGTCGCGCCGACCCTGGCCGAGCACGCCGACCCGCTACCGCAGGCGCTGGTGCTGACCGCGATCGTGATCGCTTTCGCGATGACCGCGGTCAGCATCGTGTTGGCGATGCGCAGCCGCGGCGACAACCGCAGCGACCACGTCGATGCGCGCGTCGATCCCGATGGCGACAGCGCACCATGAACCATCTGCTGATCCTGCCGATCCTGATCCCGCTGCTCGGCGCGGCGCTGTCGCTGTTCGTCGAGCATCGCCGTTACGGGCGCCACGTGCGCCGCGCCGTGGCCTGGACCGCGATGGCGGCGCTGGCGGCGGCGGTGATCGCGCTGTTCGTGCGCGCCGGCGACGGCCAGGTGCAGGTGTATCTGCTCGGCGACTGGCCGTCGCGGCTGGGCATCGCGCTGATGGCCGACCGCCTGTCGGCGTGGATGCTGCTGACCACCACCCTGCTCGCCGCGGCCTGCCTGCTGCACGCCTGCGCCGGCTGGGACCGGCGCGCGCCGCATTTCCACGCGCTGTTCCAGTTCCAGCTGGTCGGCCTCAACGGCGCGTTCCTGACCGGCGACGTGTTCAATCTGTTCGTGTTCTTCGAGGTGATGCTGATCGCCTCCTACGGCCTGCTACTCAGCGGCGGGCGGGGCCTGCGCCTGCGCGTGGGCTTCCACTACGTGGTGTTCAACGTCACCTCCTCCACCGTGTTCCTGATCGCGCTGGGCCTGCTGTACGCGCTGCTCGGCTCGTTGAACATGGCCGAGCTGTCGCAGCGCATCGCGCAGGCGCCGCCGGAGAGCCTGCGCCTGATCAAGGCCAGCTTCGGCCTGTTGCTGCTGGTGTTCTGCGCCAAGGCCGCGCTGCTGCCGCTGTACCTGTGGCTGCCGGAAACCTATGCGCGCGCGCCGGCGCCGGTGGCGGCGTTGTTCGTGGTGATGACCAAGGTCGGGCTGTACGCGGTGCTGCGGGTGAGCACGCTGATCCTGGGCAACCAGGCGCAGGCGCTGGACGGCTACGGCCGCGCCTGGCTGCTGTGGCTGGGCATCGGCACGCTGCTGCTGGCCGCGCTCGGGGTGCTGGCCGCGGTGCGCCTGCGGGTGCTGGTCGGCTACCTAGTGATCGTGTCGGCGGCGACGCTGTTCATCGCCTTCGCGCTGGATGCGCCGGGCACGCTCGGCGCCGGCCTGTACTACCTGGCGCACAGCAGCTTCGTCGCCGCGGCGCTGTTCCTGGTCGCCGACCTGATCCGGCGCCGCCGCGGCGACGCCAGCGACCGCAAGGAAGTGATCGCGCCGCTGCCGGGCAAGACCGTGCCCGGCGTGCTGTTCCTGATCGCCGCAATCTCGGTGGCCGGATTGCCGCCGCTGTCCGGATTCCTGGCCAAACTCGCGATCCTCAGCGCCACGCCGGCGGGCAACGTCGGCCCGGTGTGGGCCGCGGTGCTGCTCAGCAGCCTGATGGTGATCATGGGCCTGACCCGCGCCGGCGTGCGCCTGTTCTGGCGGGTGCCGGGCGACCAGCACGTCGATGACGACGGCATCGAACAGCTGCCGCCGCCGCAGCCACGCAAGGCGCGCGCGCGGCCGCTGGAAACCGCCGCGACGCTGCTGCTGCTCGGCTACGGCGTGGCGATGACCGTCGCCGCCGGGCCGATGCTGCGCTATACCGAGGCCGCCGCCGCGCAGTTGCTGCGCCCGGCCGACTACGCCACCGAGCTGCGCGCGACCGCGCCGGCGCTGCGGGATCCCTGACATGCGCCGTCCGTGGTTGCGCCGCCTGTTTCCGTCCTGGCCGCTGAGCGTCACCGTCAGCGTGTTCTGGCTGTTGATGAGCGACAGCTTCAGCCTCGCTCAAGCGCTGCTGGGCGCGCTGCTGGGCGTGGCGGTGCCGCTGTTCGCCGCACGCCTGGACCGCGAGTTCGCGCGCATCGGCTCGCTGCGCTCGGTGCCGAAGATGCTGTGTGTGGTGGCCTGGGACATCGTGCGCTCCAACGTGGTGGTGGCGCTGCAGGTGCTGGGTCCGGAATCGCGGATCCACCCCGGCTTCATCTGGGTGCCGCTGGACATCGCCAACATCCACGGCATCGCCGCGCTGACCAGCATGATCACGCTGACCCCGGGCACGGTGTCGGCGGCGCTGTCGGACGACCGCAAATACCTGTTGGTGCACGTGCTGCACCTGGACGACGCCGAGACCGTGATCCGGCAGATCAAGACGCGCTACGAAGCGCCCCTGATGGAGATCTTCCCATGACCGGCCACATGTTCATCGATGGCACCATCGCCGTGTGCATGCACGTGGTGGCATTGGCGATGCTGCTGGCGCTGTGGCGGCTGCTGCGCGGACCGACCGTGCCCGACCGCATCCTGGCGCTGGATACGCTGTCGGTGACCGCGATCGCCGAGCTGATGCTGTTCGGCATGTACCTGGATTCGCCGGTGTATTTCGAGGCCGCGCTGATCATCGCCATGCTCGGCTTCGGCAGCACCGTGGTGCTCAGCAAGTTCGTCTTGCGCCGGAACATCGTCGAATGATCACGCTGCTGCAGGTCGGGCTGTCGCTGCTGCTGATCGTCGGCTGCGGCTTCATCCTGCTCGGCGCGCTGGGGCTGGTGAAGCTGTCGGACTTCTTCAAGCGCCTGCATGCGCCGACCAAGGCCAGCACCCTGGGCGTGGGCTGCGTGCTGCTGGCCTCGGTCGGCTACCACCTGTTCCTGGGCCAGGACCCGCAACCGCGCGAACTGCTGATCACCGCGTTCCTGTTCATCACCGCGCCGATCAGCGCGCACATGATGGCCAAGGCGGCGCTGTCGCTGATGATGGAGCAGCGGCCACAGGTACCCAACAGCGGCGACCATGCCGACAAGGAAGGCTTGCCGCCGCCGGCGCAGCCGGACGACGCGCGCTAGCCGCGCTGGCGCAGCCCTGCAGGAGCGGCTTAAGCCGCGACAGGCTCTACGGGTAGATTCTGTCGCGGCTGAAGCCGCTCCTACAGGTGGCATCGTCTGCATGGGAGCACCGCCGGCAACCGGTTCCCCGCTTTCCCGAGTCCCGAGTCCCGCATTACCCCACCAACACCACTTCCAGCCCGATCCAGGCCAGGAACGCGACCAGCAACACCGCGCCTTCGCCGCGGCTGATGCGCATGTCGCCGCGCAGCATCGGATACAGCACCACGCTGAGCGCCACCGCCGCCGGCAATTCAAGACGCACGAACGAGGCCGGCAGCGGCAACGGGCGCAGCGCCGCCATGCCGCCGATCACCACCAGCAGGTTGAACAGGCTGGAGCCGAGCACATGCCCGACCACCATGTCGCCCTGGCCGCGGCGCGCGGCGGCGATCGCCGCGGCGGCTTCCGGCAGCGCGGTGCCGATCGCCACCGGCAACAGGCCCACCAGCAGCGGCGACACGCCCCAGGCCGCGCCGAGCCGCGGCGCCGCATCGACCACGAGCTTGGCGCCGACATACAGCAGCACGACCGCGATCAGCAGCCGCAGCAGGTTCAGGTCGAGCGCGGTGCGGGTTACCGCATAGCCGGACAGGCCGAGCTGGCGCGCGGCGTCCTCGCTGCGCGCGCGGCGCAGCAGGAACACCACCACGCCGACGAAGCCCAGCAACAGCAGCACGCCTTCCAGGCGCGAGATCGCCCCGTCCAGTCCGAACCCGATCAGCGCCAGCGTCCCCACCGCCAGCACCAGCAGCAACGGCGCCAGCATCCGCGTGCGCACCAGCAGCGGTGCCGCCAGCGCGGCCAGCGCCAGGGTCAGGCCGAGGTTGGCGATGTTGCTGCCGACCGCGTTGCCCAGCGCCAGGTCCTGCGCGCCGACCGCATAGGCGCGCGCATTGACCGCCAGTTCCGGCAACGAGGTCCCGAACGCCACCAGCAGCAGGCCGGCCACGAACGGCGAGGCGCCGCAGCGCTGCGCCAGGCCCGAGGCCGCCTTGACGATCGAATCGCCGCCCAAGGCCAGCAACAGCAGTCCCACCAGCACCAAGCCGATCGCGCTCGCCATCGCCCATCCTCTCGCCATTCCGATGCGCGATTCTATGCGCAGCGCGGATGATGCGGCCGTCATCGTGGCGGTGACATGGGGCGGATGGCCAGGCGGATTCGTTGACGCCGGGCGCCGGTGGTGCCGGCCGTAGCCCGATGGTCGCAGGCCGCCCGCAGTGGCTCCTGCACGGATGGCGGCCAGCGCTGGATGGTTGCAGCTTCGGGCGGCTTGCGGCCATCGGCTCCGGAAACTGCCCGAAACCGTCGAGGTCACCGCTGCGTCCGTCGCGGCTGAAGCCGCTCCTACAGGGGGCTTACGGCGGGCCGGGCGGGCGAACTGTGCCAAGGGCTCAGCGTGGCTTTGGGTCATCGGCCCCGGCAACTGCCCGACATCGTTTGGACCACCGCTGCGTTCGTCGCGGCTGAAGTTGCTCCTACAGTGCACCCGGCGAGTCGGTAGCAAGCTTCC
>NZ_CAPJ01000190.1 GCF_000331775.1 Xanthomonas translucens pv. translucens DSM 18974 | reverse complement strand
CGGGCGCCAGCATCCATGCGGCCGAGTGCGCTCGACGCACCGCCAGGCGGCATTGCGCGGCGCGTGCCAGCAGGCGCCGGCAGACGCGCCGCTCAGTCCTCGAGCTTGGTTAGCAGATAATTCGGCTCGCCGATGCGGCCGATCAGATCGAGCTGGGTTTCCAGCCAGTCGATGTGCTCTTCCTCCGACTCCAGGATGTCGGCCAGCAACTGGCGGCTGACGTAGTCCTGGATCGACTCGGCGTAGGCGATGCCGTCGCGCAAGGTGGTGGTGCCGTCCTGCTCCAGGGCCAGGTCGCACTGGAGGATTTCCTTCGGGTTCTCGCCGATGCGCAGCTTGCCCAGCGCCTGGAAGTTGGGCAGCCCCTCGAGGAACAAGATGCGATCCGCCAACTTGTCGGCGTGCTTCATCTCGTCGATCGATGCCTTGTACTCGTGTTCGGCCAATTCCTTCAGCCCCCAGTTCTTCAGCATCTTGGCGTGCAGGAAGTACTGGTTGATCGCGGTCAGCTCGTTGTAGAGGACCTTGTTGAGGAACTCGATGACCTTGCTGTCGCCCTTCATCGCATCGCTCGCTAGTCTTGGAAAGCGCAGACTCTAGCGAATCGCACGCCGCGGTGAAGGAACGCGAATCGTGATCATCCCGCGGCGCATGCGCCGGCGGGAGCGCGCAGCCTCAGGCGGCGCGCGCCAGGCAGCCCAGCACGGGCAGCGGCAGTTCGCGCCGCAGTGCGCGTTCCAGCAGGTCGCCGGCCATGTCCAGGCAGGAGCCGCAGGTGGCACCGCACCCGGTGCGCATGGTCAGTTCGGACACGCTGCGGCAGCCGGCGTCGGCGGCTTCGCGGATCTGACGATCGGTGACCCCATTGCAGATGCAGACGTACACGATGGCGTTGGCGGCGAACGGCGCGGACTGCGCCTGTCCCCATTCAACCCAAAGTGAGAATGGTTGTCAATTCCGGGCGTTAATCGTTATTAATCCGGGCGGCCCAAGGCCCGCCGTGCTTGCGCGCCCGCTTGCGCGGACGCTCGTGGCCGGCGTTGTTGCCCGGCATCCACGCTTCCTGGGCCAGGCTCGGCATGGCGCGGATGCCCGGCCCGGCGATGGTCTGCGCCAACGGCGCCAGATGACGCAGCGCGCGCGCGTAGACGCCGCGCTTGAACAGCACCACGTGCTCCACCGGATACCAGAAGTCGACCCAGCGCCAATGGTCGAACTCCGGGGTCTCGGTCAGCTCCAGATTCAACTCGCTTTCGTCGCAGCGCATCTGCAGCAGGAACCAGACCTGTTTCTGGCCGATGCACACCTGGCGTTCGTTGCGGCGGATGGCGCGGCTGGGCAACCGATAGCGCAGCCAGCCAGGCGTCGCCCCGAGCACTTCGACGTGCTCGGGCAACAGCCCGGTCTCTTCACGCAACTCGCGGTACATGGCCTCGACCGGGGTCTCGTCGGTATTCATGCCGCCTTGCGGGAACTGCCAGCCATCCCGGCGCACGCGACGTGCCCAGAACACCTGACCGTCCGGCCGCATCAGCACGATGCCCACGTTCGGTCGATAACCGTCCGGATCGATCACGATGCGGACTCCTGAAAAATCTACTGGCTCCGACTCTGCCATGGCGGCGGCCGGCCCACAAGCGCGGGAAAAACCCGTTGACAGCCGCCCGATTTGCTATAAGAATTGACGGTTCACCAAGGCTATGTAGCTCAGCCGGTTAGAGCACAGCACTCATAATGCTGGGGTCGGTGGTTCGAGTCCACCCATAGCCACCATGGTGTCCACGCAGCAAGCGTGCGATAATTGCGATCTGCGACATTGCCCCGTCGCCAAGCGGTAAGGCACCTGACTCTGACTCAGGCATTCGGTGGTTCGAATCCATCCGGGGCAGCCAAACACACAAAAAAGGCCGATCGAAAGAT
>NZ_CAPJ01000191.1 GCF_000331775.1 Xanthomonas translucens pv. translucens DSM 18974 | reverse complement strand
CGCCAGGCGCGCGGCAGGCCGGTGACCACCGCATGGAACACGCCGTTGCTGCTGGCGGTGGCGTTGGTTTCGTTGACGCTGCCGCCGGTGGGCGCATTGACGGTCAGGCTGGGCACGGTGACGCGCATGCCTTCCAGGCGCTCGAGCTGGTCGTAGGCGCCGTTCGGGTCGGGGAAGCGGGTGGTCAGCGTCACCGCGGCCGGCAGCGGGTTGCCGGTGGACTGCAGCAGCACGGTCGGTGTGTCCAGTTCGGTCAGCGGCGGCTGGGTCGGGTCGGCGCTCGGTACGTATTCGAGCACGGTGGCCTGCACCCGCACCGCATTGCCCACCGCGGCCTCGGCCGGCGGCGCGCTGCCGGTGTAGACGTAGATGCCTTCGGAGGTCTGCGGATCGGCATCGGCCTGGGCGTCGGGCGCCTGCAGGAAGAAGCCGGCGCTGCGCCGCGCGGTGACGATGCCGCTGGTGGCGACGATCTGCCCGACCAGCGGCGAATGCGCGCCGCTGCCCTGGATGTTGTGGATCGGCACCAGGTTGAAGTCGTCGTTGAGGATCACCGCGCTGGCGGTCAGCGCGGCGGGCAGCGCGCCGCTGATGCCGCTGATGCCGCTGATGTCGAGGTAGAAGGTTTCGTCGGGTTCGTTGGCGGTGTCGCCGTTGACCAGCACGCTGACCTGCGCGCTGCTCTCGCCAGCGGCGATGGTCACGCTGGTCGCGGCCACGGCCTGGTAGTCGCTGCCGGCGCTGGCGCTGCCGTCGCGGGTGGCGATGCTGAAGCCGACCCCGCCGCTGCCTGCCGGTTGGCTCAGGGCGATGGTGAACACGAACGCGCTGCTGCCAGCGTCGCCTTCGCCGCGGCTGAGGTTGGCCACGCTGACTACCGGCTGGTTGCCGCCGCCGCACAGGTTGGCGGCCGCGGCGCTGTTGCGCGGTGTCGGCGCGGCGGTGACGAAGTCGGCGTTGTTGTTGTCGCTGTCGCTGCAGCCGCCGCTGCCGCGCAGCACCGCCAGGGTGTTGCTCGGCGCGGGGCTCGGCGCGCTGCCTTCGGCGCAGCTGGCGCTGCTGCCGTAGCCGACGAAATCGACATTGCCGGCGGGGCAGGCGCCGCTCAGCGCGGTCGCCGCGTTGCTCAGCGCGAGTTTGCCGGCGCTGCCGCTCATCGCGATGGTGCCGGTGGCGTCAGGCGCCGGCAGCGCGGTGCTGCCGCCGCTGCCGTCGGCCTGCTTGACCAGGTAGTAGCCGCCGGCGGCGATGCTGCCGGCCAGCGTGGTGACCTGCCAGCTGCTGCCGGCGGCCGAGGCATACTGCAGCGACCAGCCGGCCAGGCTCACCGCCTGGTTGCCGTTGTTGTGCAGTTCGACGAAATCGCTCTTGTAGGTAGCGCCGCTGTTGCCGCCGCCGCCATAGACCTGGCTGATGACGACCTGGGCCTGGCCGGTCCCGGCACAGGCAAGCGCGCACGACAACACTGCAGCACGAAGCAGCATGGTTCGCATGACGAAGACTCTCCCCAATCCTGGAAGACGCACGTAACGGCGATGACCAACGGCGCTCCCCGAAGCGCCGGCTCGATTCTGCCCGAGTTTGCCGTGCGCCGCTGACCGGGATGTGACACGCGTCGCTGCGGTACCCTTGCCGGCCCCGGATCGCCGTCCCTGCCCATGCCCGTCGAACAGAACCAGCGCCCGCTCGAAGCCGGCATCCACACCGACCTGGAAGGGCGCCTGAGTTACGGCGGCTATCTGCGGCTGGACCAGCTGCTGTCCGCGCAGCAACCGCTGTCCGATCCGCCGCACCACGACGAGATGCTGTTCATCATCCAGCACCAGACCTCCGAGCTGTGGCTGAAGCTGCTGGCGCACGAGCTGCGCGCGGCGATCATGCACCTGCAACGCGACGAGGTCTGGCAATGTCGCAAGGTGCTGGCGCGCAGCAAGCAGGTGCTGCGCCAGCTCACCGAGCAGTGGTCGGTGCTGGAGACGCTGACCCCGTCCGAATACATGGGCTTCCGCGACGTGCTCGGCCCGGCCTCGGGTTTCCAGTCGCTGCAGTACCGCACCATCGAGTTCCTGCTCGGCAACAAGAACGCACAGATGCTGCGCGTGTTCGGCCACGACCCGCACGGCCAGGCGGCGCTGCAGGCGGTGCTGGAAGCGCCCAGCCTGTACGAGGAATTCCTGCGCTACCTGACCCGCTTCGGGCATGCGATCCCCGAGCAATACCGGGCGCGCGACTGGCGCCAGCCGCACGTCAGCGATCCGCTGCTGCGGCCGGTGTTCGAGCGTATCTACGAGAACACCGACCGCTACTGGCGCGAATATGCGCTGTGCGAGGACCTGGTGGACCTGGAGACCCAGTTCCAGCTGTGGCGCTTCCGCCACATGCGCACGGTGATGCGGGTGATCGGCTTCAAGCGCGGCACCGGCGGCTCCAGCGGCGTGGGCTTCCTGCAGCAGGCGCTGGCGCTGACTTTCTTTCCGGAGTTGTTCGAGGTGCGCACCTCGGTGGGGCTGCCGGACGGGCGCGACGTCGCGCCGGGACTCGGGACTCGGGACTCGGGACCCGATGGCGCGCCGCCGCCGTCCTAGCACGCGCTTGGGTGCCGCTCTCAAGCGATGCGCTCAGGTCGAGGAACGCCTGCGAGTCCCGGGTCCCCAGTCCCCAGTCCCCAGTCCCGACCCAATTTGACGCCAGCGCCAACTGTCGGTGATGCTCGCCCGTTGCCCGGCCTGGCCGGGAATCGCCCCAGCCCATACTGAATACGCAAGGGAACACCGCATGAGCGTTGACGACGTCGCGTCGCACCCCCCAGCCTCACCGCCGCAGCCGCCAGTGCAACCGCCCGAATTCAAGACCCTGCTGGGCCATCCGCGGCCATTGTGGCTGTTGTTCATGACAGAATTCTGGGAGCGCTTCGCGTTTTACGGGATTCGCTGGGCGCTGACCCTGTACATCGTGGCCGAGTTCTTCCAGGGCTCCGGCGCCGGCGAGGCTCCGGCCAACCGGCTGTACGGCGCCTACCTGGCGCTGGTCTACGCTTCGGCGCTGTTCGGCGGCTTCGTCGCCGACCGGCTGATCGGCTATCAGCGCTCGCTGCTGATCGGCGCGGTGGTCATGTCGGTGGGCCTGTTCCTGATCGCGATGCCGAACCAAGAGGTATTCAAGATCGGCCTGGCCACGATCATCGCCGGCAACGGCCTGTTCAAGCCGAACGTGTCCACCATGGTCGGCAAGCTGTATCCGCTCAACGATCCGCGCCGCGATTCGGGCTTCACCATCTTCTACATGGGCATCAATGCCGGCGGTTTAGTCGCGCCGATTCTCACCGGCCTGCTGGCCGACAAGCTGTTCGGCAGCGAAGCGATGCCGGCTTACAAGTACGTGTTCATCGCCTCCGGCATCGGCATGCTGATCAGCCTGGTGTGGTTCTGGATCGGCCGCCACCAACTCGGCGCAGTCGGTCGGCCGCCGGCCGGCGGCGAGGGCATTGGCCGCACGATCGGGGTGCTGCTGGCGACGCTGGTGGTGATCCCGGTGGCCTACGGCCTGCTGCTGATCGATGCCGGCATCCTCGGCTGGATCCTCACCGCGCTGTTCGTGGCGCTGTGCGCGCTGATCCTGGTCGAAGGCATCCGCGAGGGCCGCGTGCCGCGCGACCGTTCGATCGCGATGCTGATCGTGTTCGTGTTCAACGTGATGTTCTTCATGTTCTTCGAGCAGGCCGGCAGTTCGTTCAATTTCCTCGCGCAGAACATCGTCGAGCGCGACCTGGGCGGCTGGATGTTCCCGGTCGGCTGGTTCCAGTCGGTCAACACGCTGGCGATCCTGGTGTTGGGGCCGGTGTTCGTGTGGCTGTGGGTGGCGCTGAAGTCGTCCAACCCGTCGATCCCGCGCAAGTTCGGCCTGGGCCTGATCTTTAACGGCCTGGCCTTCGCGCTGCTGATGTACGCCTTGTCCTCGCTGGTCGATGGCTCCGGCAAGATCCCGTTCTGGACCCTGTTCATGGTCTACGTGATCCAGACCGTGGGCGAGCTGTGCCTGTCGCCGATCGGCCTGTCGATGACCACCAAGCTGGCGCCGACCAAGGTGGTGGGCTTCGCGATGGGCGGCTGGTTCCTGTCCACCGCGATCGGCAACAACCTGTCCGGCATCTTCGCTGCAGGCGTCAGCGGCGAAACCGGGATGACCGTGGACTCGGCGCTGAAGGGCTACACTTTCGGTTTCTGGGCCCTGCTCGGCTCGGGTGTGTTGTTGTTCCTGATTGCACCATTGATCAACAAGTTGATGCACGGTGTCGAATGACGTGAGGTAGATCGCAATGGCGAACAAGACGATCAAGACGATAGGCAGCGCGGCGGCGCTGATGCTGGCCCTGGGCGGTTGCAACAAGGCGCCTGCGCCGGAACCGGAACAGGCGCCGGCCAAGCCGCTGGACACCTCGGTGCAGAAGCCGCCGGTGGCCGATCCGAACCAGCCGGTGGCCTCGGGCAACACGCCCGCCGCGGCCGACGTGGCCGCAGCGGCGGCGTTGGGCGCGCAGTTCGATCCGAACCGCGATCCGGCCAACGACCTGGAAACGGCCGAAGTGGAAGCCAAGCGCGGCGGCAAGCGCATCCTGCTCGACGTGGGCGGCGAGTCGTGCCCGCGGTGCCACATCCTCGACGACTTCATCCAGGGCGACGCCGAGGTGCGCAGTTTCCGCGACGCCAACTACGTGTGGGTCAAAGTCAACTACAGCGACGCCAACAAGAACGAACCGTTCCTGGCCCAGTACCCGAAGATCCAGGCCTATCCGCACCTGCTGGTGCTCGATGCCGACGGCAAGCTGCTGCACTCGCAGTTGACCGGCGAGCTGGAGAAGGGCGAGGGCTACGACCGCAAGAAGTTCTTCGACTTCCTCAAGCAGTGGGCGCCGCCGAAGACCTGAGCGCGGCAGCCGACTGTTGAACGTCGCTCGAATCCTGTAGGAGCGGCTTCAGCCGCGACGGGCCTTACCGACGATGCCTGTCGCCGCTGAAGCCGCTCCTACAGGAACGTGTGGCAGCGCCTGCTTCAGGCGCTGCGCCTCACTTGCCAGTCATGCTCGGCAACCCCTCGGCCGCCAGCCGGTCGATCAACCGGTTCAGCACGCGCTGCTCTTCCTCGCTGAACGGCGCCAGCAGGCGGCGCTCGCATTCCAGCACCATCGGCGCGACCACATGGTAGACCTCTACCCCCGCCTCCGACAGGTGCAGCACCGAGCGGCGGCGGTCGTCGCCATGGGTCTCGCGCTGGATGAAGCCGCGCTCGAGCAGGCGCGCCACCGCGCGGCTCACCGCCACCTTGTCCATCGCTGTGCGCTCGGACACCTCGCCGGCCGACAGCCCCGGGTACAGCGCCAGCACCGCCATCACCCGCCATTCGGTCACTGCCATGCCGTAGCGCTCGCCGTAGACGCGGGCGATGTTGCTGCTGATCCGGTTGGACAGCACGCTGATGCGGTAAGGCAGGAACTGCTCCAGGTCGAGCGAAGGCTGCTCGGGGGCGGGCGGGGCGGCGGAAGCGATCGAAGTCATGCTGCATTGCACCTTGCTGGTGGTTTCATTTGTAACTATAACGAGGGGGGCGGTTGTCCATTCTCGCGAGTCTGGCGTCCGTCCGCATCCGAAATTTCGGCCGGGCGCTGCCCGCGTCCTCCAGGAGACGAGCCATGAGCGCACAACCGCAGTATCCGTCCCAGCCGGCCAACCTGGGCATGCAGGTCACCACCTTCGAGAACCCGATGGGCATCGACGGCTTCGAGTTCGTCGAGTTCGCCGCGCCGGCCGGGCAGGGTGAACAGTTGCACGCCTATTTCCGCAGCATGGGCTTCAGCGCAGTGCTGCGCCATCGCCGCCGCGCGATCACCGTGTACCGGCAGGGCGGGGTGAACTTCCTTGTCAATGAAGACCCGGATTCGTTCGCCGCCGATTTCGCCGCCGCGCATGGTCCCTGCGCCTGCGGCTTCGCGATCCGCTTCCGGCATCCGGCCGACACCGTGTTCGCCAAGGTGCTGGAGAACGGCGGCGAAGCCATCGCCGACAAGGCCAACACCCGCGCGGTGCCGGCGCCGGTGGTCAAGGGCATCGGCGACTGCATGCTGTACCTGGTCGACCGCTATGGCGAAAAGGGTTCGGTCTACGCCGAGTTCGAGCCGGTGCCAGGCGCCGAGCCGCATCCGGCCGGCTTCGGCCTGACCTTCATCGACCATCTGACCCATAACCTCTACTTCGGCAACATGCAGCGCTGGTCGGACTACTACGAGCGCCTGTTCAACTTCCGCGAGATCCGCTACTTCGACATCAAGGGCGCCAAGACCGGGCTGACCTCCAAGGCGATGACCGCACCGGACGGCGTGGTGCGCATCCCGCTCAACGAGTCCTCCGACCCGAAGAGTCAGATCAACGAATACCTGGACGCCTACCACGGCGAAGGCATCCAGCACATCGCCTGCTTCACCGACGACATCTACGCGACCGTGGAGCGGATGCGCGCGGCCGGCGTGGAATTCCTGGACACCCCGGACGCCTACTTCGAGGTGATCGATCAGCGCATCCCCGACCACGGCGAAGACGTGGCGCGGCTGGCCAGGAACAAGATCCTGATCGATGCCGATCAGGAGACCAAGCAGCGCAAACTGCTGCAGATCTTCACCCAGAACTGCATCGGCCCGATCTTCTTCGAGATCATCCAGCGCAAGGGCAACGAAGGCTTCGGCGAGGGAAACTTCCAGGCGCTGTTCGAGAGCATCGAGCGCGACCAGATGAAGCGCGGGGTGCTTTGATTGGCGGGACCGGGGACTCGGGACTCGGTAAAGCAGTCCCGGGTGGGGTACATCCTTGTGCCCGTCGGCGCCATGCGGCTAGCGTTTCGTTCGTTAAGCTTTTCCGAGTCCCGAGTCCCGAGTCCCGACCTCCCGAGTCCAGCCATGCACAACGACACGTTCCACTACCAATCCGGCTTCGGCAACGAATTCGCCACCGAGGCTGTGCCCGGCGCGTTACCTGTCGGGCAGAACTCGCCGCAGCGCGTGGCCCATGGGCTGTACGCCGAGCAGCTGTCGGGCACCGCCTTCACCGCGCCGCGCGGCGTCAACCGGCGCAGCTGGCTGTACCGGATCCGCCCGGCCGCCGTGCACGGCACGTTCGCCGCGTACACCCAGGCCGGCGGTTTCCATAACGACTTCAATGCCGGGCCGGTGTCGCCGGACCAACTGCGCTGGAGTCCGCTGCCGTTGCCGCAGTCGCCGGTGGATTTCGTCGATGGCCTGTACACGATGGCCGGCAACGGCTCGGCCGCCGCACAGCACGGCGTGGCGGTGCATCTGTACGCGGCCAACGCCTCGATGCAGGGCCGTTTCTTCTACGACGCCGACGCCGAACTGCTGATCGTGCCGCAACTCGGGCGGCTGCAGCTGTGCACCGAACTGGGCACGCTCGAGGTCGAACCGCAGGAGATCGCGGTGATCCCGCGCGGCGTGCGCTTCCGCGTCGTGCTGCTCGACGCGGAAGCGCGCGGCTACGTGTGCGAGAACTTCGGCGCGCTGCTGCGCCTGCCCGAGCTGGGGCCGATCGGCGCCAACGGCCTGGCCAATCCGCGCGATTTCCTGGCCCCGGTGGCCGCCTATGAGGAAGACGAAGGCGATTTCGCGCTGATCGCCAAGTTCCAGGGCCACCTGTGGCATGCGCCGATCGCCCATTCGCCGCTGGACGTGGTCGCCTGGCACGGCAACTACGCGCCGTACAAATACGACCTGCGCCGCTTCAACACCATCGGCTCGATCAGCTTCGACCATCCCGATCCGAGCATCTTCACCGTGCTCACCGCGCCCAGCGACACGCCAGGCACCGCCAACCTGGACGTGGCGATCTTCCCGCCGCGCTGGCTGGTGGCGCAGCATACGTTCCGGCCACCGTGGTTCCACCGCAACGTGGCCAGCGAGTTCATGGGCCTGGTGCACGGCGTGTACGACGCCAAGGCCGAAGGCTTCGCGCCGGGCGGCGCCTCGCTGCACAACGGCATGAGCGGACATGGGCCGGATGCGGCGACCTTCGACAAGGCTTCGCAGGCGGACCTGTCGCGGCCGGACGTGATCGCCGACACCATGGCCTTCATGTTCGAGACCCGCGCCGTGCTGCGCCCGACCGCGCAGGCGCTGGCCGCCGCGCATCGCCAACGCGACTACCAGCAGTGCTGGCAGGGCTTGCGCCGCAACTTCCGCGCGCCCTGAGCGCGCGCTGCGCTCAGGAGGCTTGCAGCGAGGCGTGCAGCGGCGCCGGCAGCACTTCCAGCACGCGCTCGCGGATGCGTTGCGCATAACGCTCGGAGGTCATTTCCGGCATCGCGCGCAAGGCGTGCGCGATCGCTTGCAGCGTGTCGGCGTCCTCGCGCGCGTCGCGTAGCAGCTGCTGCAAGGTGCGTGAGGCGGGATGGCGCTGCAGTTGCAGCAGGTCGAGCAGGTACATGCGCGCATTGAGCAGCGCGCGGCGCGGATCTGCCGGCACAACGGTTGGTGGTGTCGGTGCCGCGGGCGGGGCGGTGCTTGCGCGGCCATCGTCCAGATAGCCCTGCTGCAGCAAGGCCTGCACGATCGCCGCGGCATTGCTGCCGCCCAGTGCGGCCAGTTCGTCCACGCTGCGCTGGCCGTCGGCCAGGATCAACACACGCCGCTGGCGCATGTCCAACGGCGCGGCATGGGATTTCAGTGCGGCGAGGGCGAGGGCGGTCTTGCGCGGATGCATGGCAGCGGTACCGGAAGGTGCGAAGCTTGGCCGCCGGCGGTGAAACAGTGATGACAGGCGCTGAGGCGTCGCGGCGGCGAGGCAATGGCGGGTACGTGAGCGCAGCCAGGCGCCACGCTTGGTCGGTGCTGCGATAGCGAGGCCGTGCCCTGCGCACTGTATGGCGCGTGGGGGTGCGCGGATGGGGGGGGGGTGGGGCGGTTTCCGCCGAAGCCGAAGCAGCTTCTTGCCCTGACGCCGGGCTGCGTCGCGCAGGTAGCGGGCGCGGACCCCGCGGCGCCATTCCGCAACGCCAGGCAGTGCATGCGCGCGACACGCGCGCTAGCCTATGCGCTGCTCTTGCGAGGAACTGCGATGAAGCTGACCCTGTCTGCCGCCGCATTGCTGCTGCTCGCGCTGAGCGCCTGCGACAAAGCGCCGCCTCCACCGCCGCCGCCGGCAACACCCGCGCCCGCCACCGCGAACGATGACGCCTTGCCGCCGCCGGCGCTGGACCAGCCCGATGCCGACGTCCCCCCGGCGCAGGCCCCGGCCGCGGCGATGCCGCCGCA
>NZ_CAPJ01000192.1 GCF_000331775.1 Xanthomonas translucens pv. translucens DSM 18974 | reverse complement strand
CGCTCGCTGACCACGACGTGCTCGCCCCAGATCGGCACGCCGCGGAAGGTCTGCTGGTAGCGGCTGTGCACCGTGCCGTCGTCGTCGGTGCTGCTGCTCAGCAGGCGCAGCGCGGACTCGGCATCCAGCCCGATCAGTTCGGCATGGCGCACCGCGGCGGCGGGCACGCCGCCCAGGCTGGTGGCGACGGCCTGGTACTGGGTGTTGAGCGCGCCGGGATCCTTGCCGTGCAGATCCACGCGTTCGGCCGCGGCGGCGGTGCTGGTGGCGAGGGCGAGCAGCAACGACGGCAGCAGCGCCAGCAGGCGCTGGCGGCGGATGGACTGGGTCATGTTGGGTTCCTCTGAGCGATAGGGAAGGTCTTGCCCGCGCGGCAGCGCAGGGCGGCCACGTTGCTTGCGGTTGCGTCATGGATCACGGCGGCGTTGCGACGGATGGCACGCCTCCGATCCCCTGAACACGAACATAACGATGCAGTTACCAGTTTTGGTAGACAGGCTTCATTCATGTTTTAAATGTGGGATGGCGAGCCTGATGCCCAGTTTCGGCACGCCTGCGGATCGTTACGCCTGCCACGAGGATGCGAAACGGCGTGCCGGCAACAGCGTGGTTTCGCTCCCGCCCTGGTGTGCGGCAGGCGCAGCGGGCGGTTCGTGCCAGGCGGCACTCGAACGATAATCGCGCTGCACTGCGTTGCAGATGCAATGTTTATTGTTTATCGCAAGCCGCGTTCGAGCCGCTGCGGCATGCCGGAAAGCCAGGATTCGGCATTCGCGAAAATGGCGAAAAAACACGCGTTTTCAGCAGGATTACGCACAATGCGGGCGTTTGATTGCGATACTTTTCTTCGCTGTAGAAAAAGCGACGGCGATGCCCGCGCGATAGGCATGGAGTTAATCGTAGACGCGGGCGATCCAAAACGCGCGGCAAGTCACCGTTGCGGATATTGGCGATTGCCGCCGCGCAGAGCGGGTTGCTATATAGCTGTCGCCTCGGTGCGCTGTTGTTGCCCGCCGAGTCCCCCCTCCTCCCTTTGGAATCGCAACGGTATGCGCGGTTCGCCACTGTGGCCGATGTCGGCTGCGCTCGCTGCGGCGATGCGCGGATGCTGGCGGTGTGCGCCCGTGCTGGCCGTACGGCAGCGCGTGCGCCATCCCACCGCATACCGCGTGCTCGGCATGGCGCTGGCCGCGGTGGTGCTGGTCCCGCCGTCGCTTTCGGCGCAGGTGGCGGATATCGGCGCGTTACGGCAGGCGGCGACCGGCGCGCGCTTCAGCTACGGACATTCCACCTATCGCCTGATTCCCGGTGCGGTGGTGCGCCTGCACGCCGAACAACGCCTGCGCGGGCCGCATCCGGCCGATGCCGGGGACCGCGTGGCGGCACGGGTTGGCCCGTATGCGATCGTGCTGGGGCGCGAGGCCCGCGACGCGGCGCATGCGCCGCCGGATCCGTCCGCGCCGGACGAACGCCTGGTCGCGGCGATCAACGAACTGACCGCGCAGACCGTGCTGGTCGCGCCCAAGCTCAAGTTGTTCGGCACCACCCCGGCGGTGGCCGACGCGCTGGCGCGCAGGACCGGCGGCACCACGGTCTATGCCTCGGCGATGGATGGCAGCGCGGCGATCCGTTACGGCTCGGTCGAGGCAGCGCATGCGGCGCTGGTGCAACTGCAGAAGGCCAGGGGCGTGACCGAGGTGGCGCTGCAGGTCATCCAGAGCGTCGACGAGCGCAACTGATGGATCGCCACGCCGCCGCCGTAGTGTGAGGCGGCGGCGCGCAGTTCAGCCGGCCAACGCCAGCTCATCGAGCATCGCGCGCAGGAAGCGCGCCGCCTCGCCGCCGGTGCAGGCGCGGTGGTCGAAGCTCAGCGACAGCGGCAGCAGTTTGTGCGTTTCCACGCCGCCCAGCACTGGCACCAGCTGGTGGCGGGCGCGGCCGGCGGCGACGATCGCCACGCACGGCGGCACCACGATCGGGGTGGCGTAGCGGCCGGCGAACATGCCGAAGTTGGACAGCGAGATGGTGTAGCCGCTCAGTTCCGTGGCGGCGATGCTGCGCGCCTCCACCTGCTGGCGCAGGCGGTTGACGCCCTCGCGGATGCCGCGCGCATCGAGCATGTCGGCGTTGCGCAGCGCCGGCACGAACAGGCCATCGTCGGTGTCCACGGCGATGCCGATATCCACGTGCGCGTGCAGGGTGCGGGTCAGCGCCTCGCCGTCGAACCAGGCATTGAGCGCCGGCACCGCGTGGCAGGCGGCGACGATCGCGCGCACCAGCCGCGCGGTCATGTCGTTGCCGGGTGCCCAGGCGTGGAGGTCGGCATCGTCGTTGAGCGTGGTCAACACCACCTCGCGTTGCGCCTGCGCCATCACCCGCGCCATGTTGCGGCGCACGCCCTTGAGCGGCTCCGGCTGGCCGTGCGCGGCGGGGCCGGGCGGTTGCGTGCGCATGGGCTTGCCGGTGGCGGACAGTGGCGTGCGTGAGGGTGCTGCAGTTTTTGCAGGAGCGGCTTCAGCCGCGACCTGCGGCGGCGGTGCGGTCGCGGCTGATGGCCCGAGGCCACCCTGAGCCGCTCCTACAACGGCCGAACCGTCGGCGGCAGCCTGCTTCACGTCGGTCAGGGTCACTGCGCCGTCGCCGCCGCTGGCGCGTACCCGGGTCAGGTCCACGCCCAGTTTCTTTGCCAGCGCGCGCACCGCCGGCATCGCGCGGACCCCGCCGACCGAGACCGTGCGCTCGCTGTGCACGGCGTTGGAGCTCTGCATCGCACCGACCACGGTGCCGGCGTCGTCGCGTGCGCCATCGCCCGGCGCCGCGTCGGCATCGCGCAGTTCGCCGCCGGTGTCGGAGGCGATCACGCGGTCGTTGTCGCCCGGCGCATCGGCACCGGCGCCCTTGCCGGAGCTGGCCGGCGCCGCGCCGCCGTGGTGGTGGCCGGTGTCCTGGCCTTCGGCACGCTGCGGCATGCTGGCGTCGGGCGCGAACTGCGCCAGCATGCTGCCGGTGACGACGATGTCGCCCGGCGCGCCGGCCAGTTTCAGCACCTTGCCGGAGACGGGCGAGGGTACTTCGACCACCGCCTTGGCGGTTTCCATCGACACCAGCGGCTCGTCGAGCTGGATGGTGTCGCCTTCCTTGACGAACCATTCGACGATGGTGGCGTCGGGCAGGCCTTCGCCCAGGTCGGGCAGGTTGAAGTTCTTGGTTTGGCTCATGGGGTCTCTTCCAGCAGTTCCAGGTCGCGCGCCGGCAGCCAGCCCTGCACGCCATCGGCGCGCTCGGCCCACCACCAGTCGCCGTATTCGTAATGCAGGGTCACGGTGTCGCCCTGCACGGCATCCAGTTCGCGCGCGTCGTAGTCGCGCAGCGCTTCGGCGTGGCCGTCGCCGGTGGCGCGCAGCCAGGCCAGCGGCGCCCAGCCGGCGTTGCCGGCCGCGGTCGTGGTCCAGACGAACGCAGGCCATTCCTCGTCGCGCACGCCCAGCAGCACGCGCTCGCCGGCGGCGAAGCGGATCGGGTGCGGATAGGCGGCGCGGTAGTCGCTAAGCAGGCGCGCCTGCATGTCAGCCTGCGGCGACGGCACGCTTGGCTGCCGCGACGATCTTGTCCACGCTCGGCAGGTATTTCATCTCCAGCCGGAACAAGGGAATGTGGGTGTCGTAGCCGGTCACGCGCTGCACCGGCGCGACCAGGTCATACATCGACTGCTCGGCCAGGCGCGCAGCGATCTCGGCGCCGAAGCCGGCGCTGCGCGGTGCCTCCTGCACGATCACGCAACGGCCGGTGCGCGCCACCGATTCGGCGATGGTGTCGAAGTCCAGCGGGCGCAGCGTGGCCACGTCGATGACCTCGGCGTTGATGCCGTCGGCGGCCAGTGTGTCGGCCGCTTCCAATGCTTCCTTGACCTGTGCGCCCCAGGCGACCAGGGTCACGTCGCTGCCCTCGCGCAGCACGAAGCACACGTCCAGCGGCAGCGCCTCGCCGTCGTCGGCGACCACTTCCTTGTACTGGCGGTAGATGCGCTTGGGCTCCATGTAGATCACCGGATCCGGCTCGCGAATCGCCGCCAGCAGCAGGCCGTAGGCGCGCTGCGGCGAGGACGGCAGTACCACGCGCAGGCCCGGCACGTTGGTGAAGATGGCCTCGTTGGCCTCGCTGTGGTGCTCCGGTGCGCGGATGCCGCCGCCCCACGGCACGCGCAGCACCATCGGGCAATGCAGGCGGCCGCGGGTGCGGTTGCGCAGGCGCGCGGCGTGGCAGATCAGCTGATCGACCATTGGATAGACGAAGCCGTCGAACTGCGCCTCGGCCACCGGCTTCATGCCCTGCGCGGCCAGGCCGACGCTGAGGCCGGCGATGGTGGTTTCGTCCAGCGGCGTGTCCAGCACGCGCTGCGTGCCGAAGCGCTGCTGCAGGCCGGCAGTGGCGCGGAACACGCCGCCGTTGACGCCCACGTCCTCGCCCAGCACCAGCACCGACGGGTCGTGCTGCAGTTCCCAGGCCAGGGCCTGGGTGACGGCTTCGATCAGGGTAATGGGGGTGCTGGTCATAGGGCTGTCTCCGCGCGCTGTGGCCGCGCTGTGGGCGGTGCCGGCCGCGTGTGCGGCGGCCGTGTCGGCGAGACGAGGGCTGAACTCATCCATGGCGCTGCTCCAGGGCGATGGCGTCGGCGCGCTGTGCGAGCAGGTCCGGCGGCGGATCGGCATACAGATAATCGAACATCGCTTCCACCGGCTGCACCGGGGTGGCCAGGTAGGCATCGACCTCGATGTCGACCAGGCGCGCGCATTCCTGCTTCCACGCCGCTTCCTCGGCCTCGTTCCACAGGCCCTGCGCGGTCAGCCAGGTGCGCAGCCGGGTCAGCGGCTCGCGCTCCCAGGCGTGCTTGACCTCGTCGGCGTCGCGGTAGCGGCGCGCGTCGTCGGCGGTGGTGTGGTCGGACAGGCGGTAGGTCATGAATTCGATGACCGTGGCGCCCTGGCCGCACAGCGCGCGCTCGCGTGCCTGGCGCATCGCTTCCAGCACCGCGATCAGGTCGTTGCCGTCCACCTGCAGGCAATGCAGGCCGCCGGCCAGTCCCTTCTGCGCCAGGGTCTGCGCGCCGGTCTGCGCCGCGCGCGGCACCGAGATCGCCCAGCCGTTGTTGATCACGCACAGGATCAACGGCAGCTGGTAGGCGCCGGCGGAATTGAGTGCGGCATAGAAATCGGTCTTGGAGGAGCCGCCGTCGCCGCAGGTGGCGACCGCGACATGGCCTTCGTTGCGCAGTTTGAACGCCAGCGCGGCGCCGGCGGCATGCAGGCATTGGGTGGAGATCGGTACGCAGATCGGGAAATCGCGGGCCGCGTCGGAATCGCGCAGGAAGTCGCTGCCGCGTTCGTCGCCGCCCCAGTACAGCAGCACCTCGCGCGGGCGCACGCCGCGCATGAACATGACGCCGTACTCGCGGTAGCTGGGCGCCAGCACGTCGCCACTGCGCATCGCCGCGCCGATGCCGATGTGGGTGGCCTCGTGGCCCAGGCACGAGGCGTAGGTGCCGAGTTTGCCGGTGCGCTGCAGGGCGACCGCCTTGCTGTCGAAGGTGCGCACGTAGAGCATCTGCTTGAATAGCGCCAGCAGGGTCTGCGGGTTGGCCGAGTCGGCCGGGAGGGGGCCGCGAGCCGGCTGGCCGTCCGCGTCGAGGTACTGCAGGTACTGGATTTCGAACTGGGCGGCGATGGTCATGACAGCGGCACTCTCGACAACAAGTTTCAAATGATATGACCGCCATGTTAAGGACGGCGTGCACAAAAGCTGTCCTGCACCGCAGCACGGGATCTTGCTGGATTGCAGCAAAAACGCGCGGTGGGTTGGCTGTGCGCATTGCTGGCGTTCACTTGGGCGATTGCTGCGTTGCGGTGGGTGGTCGTGCAGCGGGTATGGATGTCCAGCGATGGACGCGTGGGGCTGGGCGTGATGGCGGGCTGCCGTGGTGTTCGGGCGATTGCGCAAATGCAATTGCTTGAGCAAGAGCAAGAGCAAGAGCAAGAGCTTTCGCGCCGGCGGCGCGAGTCACTTTTGTCTTGGCAAAAGTAACCAAAACCGCTCCCGCCCGACGCGAGCCGGTGCGATACAGCCGCACCGGTGCCCTGCGCTCCTCGCGACGAGCGGCACGGCGCCCAAACTCGCTTCGCTCAAACAAGGGCGCCTCTTCGGCCGCTCACCGCTGCGGTGCTCGGCTCGCTTTAAGGCGGGAAGTTTTAACAGCAACAGCAACAGCTCAAGAGCGACAGCGAAAGGCTCGAAGCGGGAGCGAAGGCTGCATTCGAATGGAGGGCGAGTTGGAGGCTGTTCCTTCTCCCCTCGGGACCATGGCCCCCTTTTCGGGGGAAGGTGCCCCGCAGGGCCGGATGAGGGTACGGGCGCAGCCTCGTGCACCCAAACTCCGCGAGTCGCTTCGCGCCGCACTCTCACCCCAATCCCTCTCCCGATGGGAGAGGGGCTTCGATAGCGGAGGCTTCGAGGGCTACTGCTGCTTCTGGAGCGACGGCAAAAGAAAAGGGCGCGGCTTTGTGGCCGCGCCCTTGTTCTGCCCGAAGACAGTTGCGCTCAGCGGCCGATGCGGGTGCTGAAGCGTGCGGCGTCGTCGGATGGGTCGGCATCGGCCGAGGCCGAGTTGGCGCTGGCTTCGATCACGATGCTGCGGTCGGCCGGTAGCGGGCGGGTCGCGGTGGTCAGGGTGAACGCGGTGCTGGCGCCCGGTGCCAGATCGGCGCGGGTGCTGCACTGGTACTGCGCGCTGCGCAGGCCGTGGGTCTGGCGCACGCACTGCCAGCCGCGCGGCGGTAGCAGTAGCGACAGCACCGACAGGGTGTTGCCGCTGACGCTCAGGCTGGCGCGCTTGACCGGCGCATTGCCATGGTTGACCAGGGCGAGGCGGTAGTTGGCGCTGAACGCGGTCAGCGGCAGCGTCGCCGGGCCGTCGATGCGCAGCGCCAGGTTGCCGGCAGGCGCGGCCTGCACCGCCACTGCGGCGCTGGCGCCGTTGTTGCCGCCATTCGGGTCCTCGGTCTGCGAGGCGACCGAGGCGGCCAGGGTCAGCGTGCGCCCGATCAGGTCGGCGCCGGCCGGCACCGCGACCTCGAAGCGCTGCGCCGCACCGGCGGCGAACTGCGCCGTGGTGCAGGTCACCACGGTCTGCGCGGCTACGTCCGGCACGGCGCAGTCCCAGCCCGGAGCGGCGGTCACGGTCGGGGTCACCGCCGCGTCCAGGGCGAAGGCGACCGCGGCGAAGCGGGCCGCATCCGGGCCGGCGTTGCCGAGCGCGACGCTGTAGCGGATGGTGTCGCCGGCGTAGACCGCGGCATTGGCCGCATTCGCGGTCACGCTCAGGTCGGCGCGCTGCAGCGGCTTGAGCGTGAGCAGCACCACTGCCGGATCGTGGTCGGACAGCCGCGCCGGCGAGTTGGCGTCGTTGCGCGCGGTGGCCGGGAAGTCGGCGTTGAGCCGCGCATGGCTCTCGCTCAGCGTCGCGACCTGCGCCGAGTTCATCAGCGCGCGGTTGGCCAGGATGTGGTCCAGCGACTGCACGTTGCCGTCGTAGGCGTACGAATAGCTCTGGTCCGGCGTGGACAGCAGGGCCAGGTTGTACAGATCCGGCGTGACCAGATCCGCGCCATCGCCGTCGACCACGGTCTGCGCGCCGGCCGAGGGTAGGCCGGTCACCGTGCCCATCGCATCGACGTAGCCGTCGTTGAACTCGAAGGCGTTGAAGTCGCCCATCACCAGCAGCTGCTCGCCGGGATCGGCCACTTGCCGCGCCTGCAGCAGGTCGGCCAGGAACACCGCCTGCGCCTGGCGCTTGGCGCGGATGCGCAGGCCGCTGGCGTCGTCGGTCTCGGCGCCGTTGAGCGAACGCTGGTGCACCTCGACCACGGTCAGCGGCAGCGTGCGGCCGTCGGCGAAATGCACGATCGCCTTCAGCAGCAGCGGCGGGCGGTCGTTGAGCAGGCTGCTGCCGCCGGCCGGCTCGGTCCAGGTGGTGGCCTTGCCTTGCTGGCTGACCGAGCGCACTTCAACCCGGGCGATGCCGGCGCCGACCGCCGCGGTCTTGACCAGGAAGCCGACGTCGATGCCGCCCACGTCGTTGCCTTCCTGCAGATAGGCCACGTACTGCGGATCGGGCTGGCCGGCGGCGAGCGCATCGGCGTTGACGTGCGCGGCCAGGGTCTGCAGCACGCTCAGGCTTTCCACTTCCACCGTACCGAGGATGTCGGGCGTGTTGAGGTAGTTGCGGATCGCCAGCGAGGCCTTGTTGAGCCGGCCCTGGTAGGCGGCCGCGGTCAGCATCGGTTCGCCGATCGCCGGGTCGTTCTGGTCGTCGAAGAAGCGCTCCATGTTGTAGGTGGCGACGTTGACGTCGTCGGCCTGCGGCGCGGGCGCCGGCTTGGGCTGGTCGGCGCCGTTGCATTGCACGCTGGGCGCGGTTTCCGGGTAGATCGTGTAGCGGCGGAAGCTGTAGTCCAGCGGGCCGCTGACGCCGAGCACCACGCAGCCGCCGGCCACGTCGATGCGCTCGCCGCCGAGGCCGGCGCTGCCCACTGCGATCACCTGCGGGTTGGTGTTCCA
>NZ_CAPJ01000193.1 GCF_000331775.1 Xanthomonas translucens pv. translucens DSM 18974 | reverse complement strand
CAGCGGCCGCGGCCGCGCGTGCCCGGCCACCGCGTTCCCTCTTTCCAGGATCCTCCCCGCAGTGAAGAAGACCTACCAGCTCCGTATCGAAGGCAAGCACCCCGACCGCCTGCTCGACGCCAGCAAGCACGACATCCGCAAGTACATCCGCCGCGAACGCCGCAAGACCTTGCCGGCCGGTGCCGACTACTGGGATTTCGACACGCTGTTCGGCGCCGAAGAGGCCAGCGCCGCGGTGGTGCCGCCGGCCGAGCTGCTGCGTTCGATCGACGCGCTGGTCGCTACCGGCAGCACTCAGTTCTACGTGGAAATCCGCAGCAAGCCGGGCAAGCGCACGCCGCGGCCGCAGGGCGATGCCGCCGTGGCCGATCCGTTCGACGATTGAGGGCGGTTCGCGCATCTGCCTGCGGGAGCGGATCCGGGTGGCCTGGGGGCCATCGGCCGCGATGATCGAGGCGGGGGCGTTGCGGCTGCGGTCGCGGCTGAAGCCGCTCCTACAAGAGCGTGCTGCCCTCCCTGTAGGAGCGGCTTCAGCCGCGACCGACAGGATCGGCGCACGCAATGCATTGGATCGCTGGCGACCGTCGCGCTGCGCAATAGCGCGGGCATCTCTCGCCATGGCCGCGAACGCGGTCAATCCTTCGCAGGCAGCCCGCCAGCGCCCGGCGCACTCGCCGCGCGCAGCTTGTCCTTCTTGCTCGGGCGCTTGCCCTTGATGCCTCCCGTCTGCGGCGCCGCTTCAGCAGCGGATACGGCGGAAAAAGCCGCCTGCGTCGGTTCGAAACCGGCGATGCGCTCGCGCGGCACGCGCAGCTGCTGGCGCTTTTCGATCAGGCGCAGGTGCGTGGCGCTGGTCGCATCGACGAAGCTCACCGCCAGGCCGTCGGCGCCGGCGCGCCCGGTGCGGCCGATGCGGTGGGTGTAGTCGGCGGTGGCGCGCGGCAGGTCGTAGTTGACCACCACCGGCAGTTGCGCGATGTCCAGCCCGCGCGCGGCCACGTCGGTGGCGACCAGCACCTGCAGCTGGCCGCTCCTGAAGCCGGCCAGCGCCTGGTTGCGGCGGCTCTGGCTCAGTTCGCCGTGGAACGGCTGCGCCGACACGCCGGCCTTGTGCAGTTTCTCGGCCAGGTTGTCGGCGCCGCGCTGGCTGGCCACGAACACCAGCGCCTGCGGCCAGGCCTCGCTGTGCAGCAGGTGCCTCAGCAGCGCGGTGCGCTGCGTGCTGTCCACTTCGATCGCACGCTGGCGGATCGTCGCCGGGACCGCGGCGGCGGCGTCCTCGCCGATGCGCCGCGGTCCGCGCAGCAGGCGTTGCGCCAGCCCTTCCACCGCGGCCGGGAAGGTGGCCGAGAACAGCAGGGTCTGCCGGCGCCGCGGCAGCAGCGCCAGGATCCGGCCCAGTTCGGCTTCGAAGCCCAGCGCCAGCAGGCGGTCGGCCTCGTCCAGCACCAGCGTGCGCACCGCGCCCAGGTCGAGTGCGTTGTGTGCGGCCAGGTCGAGCAGGCGGCCCGGCGTGGCCACGACGATGTCGGCACCGCCGCGCAGCTTCAGCATCTGCGGATTGATCGAGGCGCCGCCGGCGACCGCGGCCACCTTGATGCGGCGCGGCAGGTAGCGTCCCAGCGCCTGCAAGGTGTCGCCGACCTGCGTGGCCAATTCGCGGGTCGGCACCAGCACCAGGCCGTGCACGCGGCGGCTGGGCGCCAGCAGCGCCGCCTGCTGCAGCAGCGGCAGCGCGAACGCGGCGGTCTTGCCCGAGCCGGTCGCGGCGCAGGCCAGCAGGTCGTCGCCGCGCAGGATCGGCGCGACCGCCTGCGCCTGGATCGGCGTGGGCGCGGTGTAGCCGGCGGCGTCGAGCGCGCGGGAAAACGCGGGCAGCAGCTCGGGCGCTAGGCCCAGCGTGGCGAATGGCATGCAACGCAATCCAGGCAAGGGGCGGTCGGACGGTTGCGGCGCAGACGCGCCGCATCGCGGTGGAGGCAGGCACGCAGCCTAACCGCAGCCGGCCTTGCGCGCGAGGCGCATGCCAGCCAACCGCGCGCCGGCAGCGTATGCGGCAGCTGCGCTGCGGTACCAATGCCAATGCCAATGCCAATGCCGACACGCGACCACGCACGGCCCTCCATGGCGGATGGCCGTGCGTGGCGTCGCGCCGACAGCGGTGCTTACTGGCTACAGGTCACGCCGACTGAACTGAACGCCGCAGTCACCGCCGCCGCCGAGCGGCCCAGGTCGCTGGCCGCGGTGCGCACGCCGCAGGCGCCGCTGTTGAAGCTGGTGCTCGGGGTCCAGTACAGGCGGTTGGCGCGGGCGAACACCTCGAAGGCGGTGCGCGTGTTCCAGCCGGACGTGGTGGCCAGCTTGTAGAACGCTTTGTTGTAGACGCCGGAGGCGTAATGCACGTTCAACCCATTGCGGTAGTTGGCGGCGTTGTCGATCGAGGCGCCGTCTTGCGGCGGATTGGCCATGTAACGCAGCGCGCCGTTGGACTTGAAGATTTCCGGGCCGACCAGGAAATCGTTGCTGCCCTTGAGGTAGTACTCGGTGGCCTCGCCGGCGATGTCCGAATACGCTTCGTTGATGCCGCCGGGCTGGCCGGAATAGGTAAGGTCGGAATTCTGCTCGGTGAAGCCGTGCGAGACCTCGTGGCCGGCCACGTCGATGCTGACCAGCGGATGGAAGCGGGTGTTGCCGTCGCCGAAGTTCATCGTCGAACCGTTCCAGAACGCGTTCTCGTAGCGCGTGCCGTAGTGCACGCGCATCACCAGCTGGAAGCTCAGCGGCGCCACCCCGGCATAGGCGCGGTACATCTTGTCGATGACGCCGCCGAAGTAGTGCGCGTCGTTGATCGGCGAGTAGGCGCCGTTGATGGCCTTGTAGGTGTTGCGCGGGCAGGCGAACTGGTAGGCGGTGCTGCCGGAGCTGCCGCCGTTGAGATCCACCGACTTGACCGCGCTGTTCTGCATGCGGCAGTTGTCGTCCACCTCGAGGAAGCCGTGGATGCTGCCGCTGCTACCGTATTCGTATTGTCCGGTCTTGACGTTGCCGCCAGGGCCGCTGGCATCGCGCGTGGTCAGTCCCTCCCATTGCCGCAGCACCGCGCCGCTGCGCGCATCGACGATCACGAAGGGCCGGGTCGGTTCGCCGCCCTGCGGCGCGTCGGCGAAGAACGACACCACGTAGGCCATGTGCGCGCGGTCGTCGTCGTCCAGGTAGATCATCTGCGGTGCCTGTGCGCGCTCGATGCGGCGTGCGGCCGGCGCATCGCCGAGCG
>NZ_CAPJ01000194.1 GCF_000331775.1 Xanthomonas translucens pv. translucens DSM 18974 | reverse complement strand
CCGTGCCGCGTCGCCATCGACGCGCCGCGGCACGCGGCACGCGGCGATCAGAAGTTCATGCTGACGCGCAGGCCGCCGACCACGCCGTTGTTGTCCTTGATCCCATTGGCGTTGCGGATGTACTGCAGGTTCGGCATCAGCGACAGCGCCGGGGTGATGGCGTACTGGTAGTTCAGTTCCAGCGGATATTCGTAGCCCTGCACGCCCACCGCCGCCGCCCCGCCCGGCAGCGCGGCGTTGTAGCGGCGCTGCGCAGCGCCGAGGTGTTCGCTGACGCGGGTACGGCCGGCCGCAAAGCCGATGCGGTCGTCCGGACGCGAGGCGAACGGCGCATCCAGCCACGCGCCCAGCTGCAGCATCTGGTCGATGCGGTCGGTGTCCTTGTCGGCCTGCACCCAGTCGCCGAACAGGCGCAGCGTGCCGCCGCCGGGTCCGCGCCACAGCACCTGCTCGGCGGTGGCGTAATAGCCGCTTTCGCTGTCCATTGTCGCGGTGGCGGCGTCGCTGACGTCCGACGGCAGGCCGCTGACGGTGACGGTGTTGCGGTAGTCGGCGCTGTTGCGCCAGCCTCCGACGCGGTAATGGCCTTGCAGGCCGTCGCCGAAGGTGGGCAGGTACTCGATCTCGGCCACCACCAGCCTGCCCTGGCTATCGCCGTCGGTGCGCAGTTTCAGGCCCTGGTCGCGGCCCAGGTTGTTCGGGTTGACGTCGTAGGCGCCGAGCTTCAAGCGCCAGGCAGCGTTGGGCTTGAACGCGACCACCGCGCCGTACTGGCTGATCGGATCGACGTACCAGCCGTTGCTGACATAGCCGGGCAGGCCGCCGCAGAAGCTCAGGTTCTGGAACTTGCAGGAGAACGAGAAGAAATCGCCGTTGGCGTAGAGCCGGCCGAGCTTGATGCTGAGGCGGTCGTCGAACAGGTCCTGGGTCAGCGAGAACTGGCTCAGGCGCGTCACCGCGCCGCGGCCGTGGATCTCCTGCACCGCCAGCAGGGTCGGAAAGCCGGCCGCGTCGTTGAGCGAGTCGCCGTTGCGGTTGGCCACTTCGACCTTGAAGGTGGCGCCGCGCCAGGCCCACAGCTTGTCCAGGTCGAAGCTGCCGGCCAGGAAGAACTGGTCGGCATAGGCGTAGGTATCGTCGCGGCTGCCGCCGACGTTGTTGTGCGCGAACTCGCCGGTGTAGGACAGGCGCAGGTCCGCGCCGCTGTCGACCAGGCGGGTGCGGGTGCCGCCCCAGTCGCCGGTCAAGGTCTTGGCCGGATCGACATCCTGCGCCGCGGCCTGCGCGCAGCACAGCGCTGCCGACAGCGCCGCCAGGGCGATGCATGGGGTCTTGTTCATCATGGGCGACTCGCTTGGTACGGGGCCGGCACGGGGGCGCGGCCGGTCATGGGAAGGACGCCGGCGTGGCGGCTGCCGGCGCTTGGGGCTTGGGGGCAGGCGGCAGTGGCGGCGCGTGGGCGGTGCGGAGAAAAACAGGAGCTGCGGGGCGCGCGGCTGGCCCGGCAGCGGGAAGCGGTACGGCTGACGGCGGCGGTGCCTGGATGGAACACATGGCCTCCCGGTTGCCCATCGCGCTGCGCTTGACTGGATGAATGTGGATGCAACCCCTGTGGCCGGAGCATATCGTCGCCATGCTCGTTTCATGTTCGTTATTTTTCGGATTAGATCTTTCTTGTTTTTCTTTGTTCAGGATGAGTGGGCAATGTCGCCCGCAGTGCGTGCTCCGCGGCACCCATCGCGCCTTGTGCGCCAAGGGTCTTGAGGTTCGAGCAGGCCACGCTGCGGGCGTTGATCATCGCTGCTACCGCTACGCGGCGCAGCGGCGGAACCGCGACCTTTGCTGCGTCGCAGCGTCCGGAACAGGTGCAGGCGCCGCTGCGGTGGCGCCGCGCACCGACGATCGGCCAATCCGCAGTGCGGGGCCGGGTTCTGGCACCATGGCGGCCCGCC
>NZ_CAPJ01000195.1 GCF_000331775.1 Xanthomonas translucens pv. translucens DSM 18974 | reverse complement strand
GCTGCCGCCGCGCGCCAGCGCGTGCAACGCCGGCAGCAGCGCGTCGAGCATGGTCCGGTCGCCCAGTTGCGCGCCGCCGTAATGCTGCATCCGCGCCACGCCGGCCTGCAGCGCCGGCACCCAGCCGTGCCCGGCCTCCAGTTCGGTGGCCGCGGTGGTGAACAGGATCGACAGCAGCACGCCGCTGGAACCGCCCATGCTGCGTTCGATCGTCGCCGCCAGGCCGTGCGCCAACGGCGCGGCCGCGCCGGTCGCCAGCGCGTCTTGCTGCAGCGCCTGCTGCAGCGCGCGGGCGCCGGCGGCGAAGGTGCTGCCGGCATCGCCGTCGCCAGTCTGCGCGTCGAGTGCGTCCAGCTCCGCCTGTGCGGCGATCAGCGCCTGCGCGACCCGGGCCAGCGCCGCAGCGCGCTGCGCATCGCGCACGCCGTGCCGGAACGCATCGCTGCGCGACAGCGCCGGGGCGAAGTGCACGGGCGCGTGCGGTACGCGCACGCCCGGCCAGCCCACGGTCTGCACCGGCGATCGCAATGCGGCGAGCACGTCGGCGTCGGCCGGCGCCAGGGTGATCGAGAAGCCGTGCATGTCCATCGAAGTCATCAGCGCGGCCGGCAGCGTCATCAAGGCGATCCGCTCGCTGCCGATGCGTTGCAATGCCAACCGGGTCAGCACGCCCAGTTCCTGGGTGGAGCAGCCGCCCAGGTCGTTGAGCAGCAGCACCAGCGGCGCGTCGGCGCCGTAGCGCGCATCGGCCTGCGCCAGCAGCGGATCCAGTACCAGCGCCAGCGCGTCCTCGATCGAGGACGGCTGCACCTTGCGCGTACCCGGCTCGTTGTGAATGCCCAGGCCCAGTTCCGGCGCGCGGCGGCCGGTGTGCCGGCCCGGCACGGTGCAGCTGGACAACGCCATGCCCAGCGACAGCAGGCGTTCGGCGAAGGCCTGGCCGCGCTGCGCCAGCTCGGCCAGGGCTACGCCTTCGCGCGCCAGATGGCCGACATACTTGTGCACCAGCACCGTGCCGGCGATGCCGCGCGGCTGCGCGGCGTCGGGCAGGGCGATGTCGTCGGCGACCAGCACGCTGGCCACGTCGATGCCTTCGGCGCGCGCGCGCTCGGCGGCCAGGCCGAAATTGAGCCGGTCGCCGGTGTAGTTCTTGATCACCAACAGCACCCCGGGCGCGTCGGCGCAGGCGCGGATCGCGGCCAGCACCGCTTCTACCCCCGGCGAGGCGAACAGGTCGCCGGCGATGGCGCCGCTGAGCATGCCGGGGCCGACGAAGCCGGCATGCGCCGGTTCGTGGCCGGCGCCGCCGCCGGACAGCACCGCCACCTGCGCCGGGTCGCGCGCGGCCTGCAGCACGATGCGGGTGCCGCTGGCGGGGTCCGAGCGCAGCAGCGGTTGCAGCGCGGCGACGGCGTCGAGCACGTCGTCGACGATCGCGCGCGGGGCGGTGAGGAACTGGTCCATGTAGATCCTTCGCAGGCGGCATTGGTCTGCCGCGCACGGTAGCCGAGCCGGCGTTATGCGCGGTTGAGGCGGTGCGCGCCGCTCACGCAGCGGGCGCGCGGAATCGGCGAGAATCCGCGCTCATCCCCCCGAATGGAATCCCCGCATGGCCGGCGCCAGCCTGTTCACCCTGCTCGACGATATCGCCTCGCTGCTCGACGACGTGTCGATCCTGACCAAGGTGGCGGCGAAGAAGACCGCCGGCGTGCTCGGCGACGACCTGGCGCTGAACGCGCAGCAGGTCACCGGGGTCAACGCCGACCGCGAGCTGCCGGTGGTGTGGGCGGTGGCCAAGGGCTCGCTGCTCAACAAGGCGATCCTGGTGCCGGCGGCGCTGGCGATCAGCGCCTGGCTGCCGTGGGCGATCACCCCGCTGATGATGATCGGCGGCGCGTTCCTGTGCTTCGAGGGCGTGGAGAAGCTGGCGCACCGCATCCTGCATTCCAGTGACGAGGACGCGCAGCGCCATGCGCAAACGCTGCAGGCGCTGGCCGACGAAAAGGTGGACGTGGTCGCGTTGGAGAAGGACAAGGTGAAGGGCGCGATCCGCACCGATTTCATCCTGTCCGCGGAGATCATCGTGCTGTCGCTGGGCGTGGTCGCCGGGGTGCCGTTCTCCCAGCAAATCATGGTGCTGGTGGCGATCGCGCTGGCGATGACGGTCGGCGTGTACGGCCTGGTCGCCGGCATCGTCAAGCTCGACGACCTGGGCCTGTACCTGACCCGCAAGGGCGCCGCCGCCGCGGCGATCGGCCGCGGCATCCTGTGGCTGGCGCCGTGGTTGATGCGGGTGCTGTCGATCGCCGGCACCGCGGCGATGTTCCTGGTCGGCGGCGGCATCCTGGTGCACAGCATCGGCCCGCTGCACCACGCCTTCGAACGCCTCGCGCCGCAGGGCGCCTGGGGCAGCGTGGTGCTCAACCTGGGCAATGCGCTGGTCGGCATGGTCGCCGGGGCGCTGGTGCTGGGGGCGGTGATGCTGTTCCAGAAAGTTCGGGACTCTGGACGCGGGACGCGGGACGCGTAACAGCGGGCGCAGTGGGTGCGGATGGATTGCGACTGCGCGTTGCGTTGCGCCGTCGCCGGCATCACGCTCTGTGAGTCCCGCGTCCCGCGTCCCGCGTCCCGAGTTCCGGCCATCAATCCGCTGAAATCACCCGGTTCTTGCCCGCCTTCTTGGCCTCGTACATGGCACGGTCGGCGCGCTTGACCAGCACGTCCTGGGTCTCGCCGGCGCGGCGCATCGCCACTCCGGCGCTGAAGCTGATGAACACGCGCTGGTCCTCGTGCACCAGCGCGCGCTGGGCCAGGGCGCGCTGCACCCGGGTCACCGCTGCGGCCGCTTCGAAGATGGTGCAGTCGGGCATTAGCAGCAGGAATTCCTCGCCGCCGAAGCGCGCGATCGCGTCGCTGCCGCGCAAGGTGGTGCGCGCCACCTCGACCACGTGGCGCAGCGCGGCGTCGCCGCCGGGATGGCCGTAGATCTCGTTGAGCGTGCGGAAATCGTCCAGGTCCAGCATCGCCACGCACAGCGGCTGGGTGCTGCGCTCGGTGCGCACCAGTTCGCGCGCGAACAGCTCGTCCAGCCCGCGCCGGTTGAGGCTGCCGGTGAGCTGGTCCACCCGCACCAGCCCGCTGACGTCCTGCAGCTCCTGTTCCAGGCGCAGGATGCGCTGCTCCGCCGCGTCCACTTCCTGGCGCGCGGCGATCAGGTGGTCGCGCGCGCGCAGCGCCTGCTGCTGCACGTGGCCGGTGTCCTGCAGCACTTCCTGCAGCAGGCGGTTGAGGTCGCCGATGCTGCGCGCGTCGCGGATGGTCTGCGAATAGTCGGCGATGCGGTCGTGGAATTCGCTGGTGCTGATCGCCATGCCATCCAGGTTCTCGACGAAGGACACCATCATGTCCTTCATCGCCTCCTTGGATTCGGCGATGCCCTGCTTCAGCAGGCCCTGCTTGTAGATCACCTCGCGCAGGCTGCCGCGCGCTTCCTCGATCGAATAGCGGTCCAGCGGGCCGCTGATCATGTCGCGCACCACCGCGATCTGGCCCTGCAGCCAGCTGGTGTCGTCGAGCAGTTCGCCGACGTTTTCCAGCAGCAGGTCGAACAGACCCAGCAGCAGGGTCTGCTGCTCCTGGCTATCGCTGGCGCGCAGCGACACCTGGTGGCACAGCTCGCGCACGCGCTGCGCCACCGGCTCCAGCGGTAGGCCCGGGCGCCACTGGCGCAGCGCCTCGCCGGTAGCCTCCGATGCGTTGGCCAGTTCCGGCAGGGTGTGCAGCAGCGAGGCCAGCGCGCCGGCGATGGCCTGGCGCAGCAGATCGCGCAGGCGTTCGGTGTCGCTGGGCCCGGCCAGCGGATCGCCGACGTCGATGGTGCGGATGTACTTGTCGATCAGCTGGCGCAGCGCGCGGCCGTAGCTGGGCCAGTCGCTGCTGCTGGCGGCCGATTGCAAGCGCCGGCCCATGTCGCCCAGTTCGCCGTGCAGGCCGGCCATGCCGTCGGCGAAGGCATGGAGCAGGTCCAGCGGCGTGTGGGCGTGGTTGAACAGGCGGATCAGCGCCGCGGTCACCGCGGCCGGATCGGTATGGTCGCCCGGCGCCGCATGCGCATGCGCATGCCCATGCGGCGCCAACGTCGCGGCGGCCGGCGTTGCCGGTTCGCGACGGCGCGGCGACAGCAGCTTGCGCAGGCCGCCGGCGGGTGGCTCGTCGCGTTGATCCGTCATGTGGGCTGTACCTCCCCAGTAAACGCGCCGCCTTGCCGCAAACGCGGCGTACATGGCGACACTCAGGAACAGGATATCGGCGTTCGCAGCGCGGGCTTGAGCCGGCAGCCGCCAGCCGCCAGCCAGCACCGTGCCACGCAGGCTGGTGGCGCGACAACAGGGCGGCTTATTCGGGAATGGAGCGCACGCTCTACAGCGCGGCGCGGACCTCGTCCAGGCTGGGCGGGTTGGCGCCGGCGCGGGTGCAGTTGATCGCCGCCGCGGCCACGCAGAAGTTCAGCAATTGCTGCAGCGCCGCTGCCGACTGGCCCAGCGCGGCGAGCGCGGCCAGGTCGGGCAACTGGTGCAGCAGCGCCGCCTGGAAGCTGTCGCCGGCGCCGACCGTATCGGCCACCTGCACCGCGCGCCCGGCCACGCGCGCCTCGGCATCGCCGCGCCAGGCCACCGCGCCGTCGCTGCCCAGGGTCATCACCACCAGCGATGGGCCCTGCTGCAGCCAGCTGCGCGCGATCGCGAACGGATCCTGCTGCGGGTACAGCAGCTCGATGTCTTCCTGGCTGACCTTGACCACGTGCGCCAGCGCGATCCAGCGATCCAGCCGCGCGCGCCATACCGCCATGTCCGGCTCCACCGTCGGCCGCACGTTCGGATCCAGCGAGATCAGCCGCTGCGCGCGTTCGCGCTCGGCCAGGGCCTGGAAGGTGCTGGCGGTGGTCTCGGCGACCAGGGTGTAGGAGCCGAAATGCAGGCCGCCGACCGACGCGTCGAGCGCCGGCAGGTCGGCGGCGGTCAGCGCGCGGTCGGCGCAGCCGGTGCCGTAGAACGAATAGTTGGGCACGCCCTGCGCGTCCAGCGCGACCATCACCAGGGTGGTCGCCTCGGCCTTGTCGATGCAGTGGTCCAGGGCCACGCCCTCGCGTTCCAGGGTGCCGCGCAGCTGGCGGCCGAGCGGATCGGTGGACAGCCCGGTGAACAGCGCCGATGGCGTGCCGAGGCGGGCCAGGCCGATCGCCACGTTGAACGGCGAGCCGCCCTGGCGCGCGGTCATGCCGACCGCGGTGCCGGCATAGCCGTCGATGAAGATGTCGTACAAGGCCTCTCCACACACCACGAACATCGAACGGCTCCTCGGTTGGTTGCAGCGGCGCCGGGCGGCGCGATGGGGGGCTATTGTGGCGTACAAGGCGCAGCGCGGCGACCATGCGTGGCGGTGCGGGATCGTGGCGGCGGCTTGGGTGTGGGGCGCGAGGCTGCGGCTGCGCCCATACCCTCATCCGGCTCTGCGAGCCATCTTCTTCCGAGGGGAAAAGGCAGCGGCCGCTAGCCGCCCTCCCGTCGGAAGAGGGGTTGGGGTGAGGGAGCGCCTCGTGGATCCAGGCGCCAGGTGGACGCGCATGCAGACATCCCCTTGCCCATTTGCCTGCGATCGTCGTAGCGTCCTTCCTCCATCGCGCAAAGGCATTTTCGATGAAAATCCTGCTCGCCGGCGCCACCGGCCTAGTCGGCGCGCAGGTGTTGGCGCAGTTGCTCGCCGCGCCGGATTGCAGCGTGGTGGTCGCGCCGACCCGGCGTGCGCTGGACCGCGTCCACCCGAAACTGCACAACCCGCTGGTGGACTTCGAGCAGCTGCCGGCGCAGGCGCCGTGGTGGCAGGCCGACGCGGCGATCTGCGCGCTCGGCACCACGATGCAGCAGGCCGGCTCGCGCGCCGCGTTCCGCCGCGTCGATCACGCCTACCCGCTGGCGATCGCGCGGCTGGCGCGGCAGCACGGGGCCAGCGCGTTCGCGTTGAATTCGGCAATGGGTGCCGATCCGGAGGGGCGCGTGTTCTACAACCGGGTCAAGGGCGAACTGGAGCGCGACCTGCAGGCGCTGGATTATCCCTCGCTCACGTTG
>NZ_CAPJ01000196.1 GCF_000331775.1 Xanthomonas translucens pv. translucens DSM 18974 | reverse complement strand
CTGGCCGACGGCAGCGTGGTGCGCCTGGACCGCGGCAGCGCCATCGCCGTGCGCTACGGTGCGCAGCGCCGCGACATCGCACTGCTGCGCGGCAAGGCGCTGTTCGACCTCGGCCGCGATCCGGCGCGGCCGCTGCGTGTCAGCGTCGGCACGCTGGTGCTGCGCGACATCGGCACCGTGTTCGGCGTCGACCACCACGACGGCGCCACCCGCGTCACCGTGCTGCAGGGACGCGTGCACGTGCTACGCGGCGCGCATCCGTGGTGGCGGCGCAACGCCTTGCCCAGCGAGGGCGCGCAGCTGGCGGACCTGGGCGGCGGCCAGCAGGCGCGGCTGGATGCGCGCGGCCAGTTGCTGGGACTGGACGCGCATGCCGACATCGCCGGCGCCACCGCCTGGTTGCCGGCGCAGATCGGCGTGCACGACCGCAGCGTGGGCGAGGTGGCGCGGCTGTTCAACGCCTACACCACGCAGCCGCTGCGCATCGCCGACCCGGCGCTGGCCGCGCGGCGGATCAGCGGCGTGTTCCACCTGCGCGATCCGGACGCCTTCGTCGCCTATCTGCGCAGCCTGCCGAACGTGCAGGTGCACCGCGACGCCCACGCGGTGACGATCCGCAGCGCGCCGGCGCCGATGTAAGAAAAAATTCATGCAACTACCGGTAGCCGCGCGGCGCTGTGCGGCACTCCTAGGTAGGCATGGCCGTCGCGCTGGATGCGCACGGCCGCCTTCCTCTCCCCTCCGGTAGCACGTCCCATGCGCAACACGCTCGTCGTTTCCATCGCCCTGCTGCTCGGCAGCACTGCTTCGCTGCCGGCCTGGTCGGCCCCCGTCGCCGCCACCGCGCCGGCGATCGCGCCGATGCCGCTGGATCAGGCGCTGGAGCTGTTCGCCCGCAACAGTGGCCTGCAACTGATGTACGACCCGGCGCTGGCGTCCGGGCAACGCAGCAACGGCGCGCCGGCCGGATTGGCGCCGGCGCAGCAGCTGCAAAAATTGCTGGCCGGCACCGGCCTGGACTACCGCATGCCGACCCCGAGCACGTTCAGCATCGTGCGCGGTGCCGCTCCGGCGCAACGCAGTGCCGCCGCTCCGCGTGCGCCGCACGCCACGGCCACGCCCGCCGCCGATACGGGCGAGCGCGACGACGGCCCGCGCGAACTGGCGCCGATCAATGTCACCGCCAACAGCGTCGATACGCTGGCGCCCAGCGCCGCGCCGCTGGAAGCGAGCCAACCGACCTCGGTGATCGACGAACGCTTCATCCGCGACGGCCTGCGCCTGAACGCGAACTACGACGACATCATCAAGTACGCGCCGAGCGTGGTCACCACCTCGCCGGAAGGCCCCGGCCTTGGCAAGAACGAAGGCATCAGCATCCGCGGCTTCCAGGACGGCCAGTTCAACATCACCTTCGACGGCATCCCGTTCGGCGATGCCAGCGACCTGCACCACACCACCTCGGCGTACTTCAACAACCACGTGCTCGGCCAGGCCGAGATCGATCGCGGTCCCGGCGGCGGCGCCACCATCGGCAACGCCACCTTCGGCGGCACGCTGGCGCTGCGCACGCGCAACCCCAGCACGGTGGACGGGGTCACCGCCTACGTCACCGGTGGCAGCTGGGACACCTGGTCCACCGGCGTCAGCGCCGACGAGCACATCGGCAACACCCGCGTGTTCGCCGACCTGTCCAAGGAAGCCAGCGACACCTACCTGCACGGCACCGACGACCGCCGCGAGCACGCCTTCGTCAAGACCGTCACCGAGCTGGGCGAGGCGACCACGCTGAGCTTCGTCAGCAGCTACAACCAGGAGCACCAGAACACCGTGCAGGGCGCTACCCGCGCGCAGATCGCACAGCACGGCTGGCGCTACGGCCTGGGCAACGATCCGACCCTGCAGAACGACACCGGCTACAACAGCGCCGCGTACTACTCCAGCTTCAGCTATCTGGGCCTGAGTACGCGCCTGGGCGACTGGGAGCTGGACAACAAGGTCTACTACAACAGCTTCGACCACACCGCCGCCAAGAGCAGCATCCCCACCAGCGAGAGCGCCGCCGACAACGGCGTGACCTTCTACTCCGGCACCGGCAAGAAGCTGTCCAAGGCGGCCAAGGACGTGCCCGGCAAGCTGTCGGACAACGATTTCCACGCCTTCGGCGACGTGCTGCGCCTGGCGCGCGAGCTGGGCCCGGGCCAGTTGCAGACCGGCGTGTGGGTGGAACGCAGTCTGGACGAACGCAACCAGCTGCCGGTGGACATGAGCACCGGCGCGGCCAGCGGCACCAAGTACGGCTATCTGTACAACTACCAGCTGCACGACCGCACCGACACCCTGCAGCCCTACGTGCAGTACGACTGGAAGCTGAGCGACACGCTGACCCTAAGCCCCGGCGTGCGCTATTCGCGGGTCGAGCGCCAGCTCGACGCGCAGCTCAACAAGAGCACGCCGCCGGCGCCGGCCTACAGCAGCGCCAGCTACGACGCGACGCTGCCGTCGCTGAGCCTGCACGACGCCTTCAGCGAGCACTGGAGCGGCTACCTGCAGGCCGCGCGCGGCTTCCTGGCGCCGCCGATCGACGTGATCGAACTCAACGGCGCGCGTGGCCTGCAGCCGGAGCTGACCAGCAACTACCAGCTCGGCACCAGCTACGCCGCGCGCGGCCTGACCTTCGGCGCCGACGTCTACTACATCGACTTCAGCAACTACATCAGCCAGACCCTGATCGCCACCGACAGCGGCACCGAGAGCGCCTACGTCAACGGCGGCGGCGCGGTGTACCGCGGTGCCGAGGCCGAAGCCACCTATGCGCTCACGCCGACGCTGAGCCTGTACGCCAACGCCAGCTACAACGAGGCCACCTACAAGCACAGCAGCACCCAAGTCGCCGGCACCCCGCGCGTGACCGGCGCATTGGGCCTGCTCTACAACAGCGGCAGCGGCTACTTCGGCTCGTTGATGGAAAAAGTGGTCGGCGCGCAGTACGGCGTGGACAACAGCACCGACGCCAGCGGCGCCACCGTGTTCGGCAACGACCAGCGCCTGGGCGGCTACGCCAGCCTGGATGCGGCGCTGGGTTATCGCAGCACGCAGGGCCCCTACGGCCTGAAGGGGTATTCGATCAGCATGGACGTCAACAACCTGCTCGATCGGCACGCCTTGATCGGCTATGCCGGCGCGCGCTCCTCCGACAACCAGCCGCTGTACTTCGGCCTGGCCGGACGCGGCGTGTTCCTCGACCTGTCGTTGAAGTTCTGAGGCCGGCGCGATGTACGCCTCCATTGCAACACGCGTCGATGCCGCCGCAGGTTCGCGGCGTTGGCCGCGCGCGGCGGCGCTGGTGCTGCTGGCGGTGACGGCCTTGCCCGCCGCGGCCGCAGCCGCGCAGGTAGCGAACGGCAACGCGGCGCACGCCGGCGCAAACGCGCCAGCGCAAGTGCGCCTGAGCATCGTGGTGATGCGCCACGGCGTGCGCGCGCCGACCAAGGATCCGCACGCGCTGGCCAGGTACGCGGCGCAGCCATGGCCGCAATGGCCGGTGGCGCCGGGCATGCTCACCGCGCACGGCACGGCGGGGATGCAGGCGCTGGGCGCACGCTACCGGCAGCGCTGGCTGGGCGAAGGTCTGCTGGCACCTGGCTGCGATGCCGCGCAGCTGGTGCTGATCGCCGACAGCACGCCGCGCAACCACGCCAGCGCCGCGGCCTTCGGCGAGGGCCTGCAGCCGGGCTGCCATGCCTACTACCTGGCACTGCCGACCACACAGAACAATCCGCTGTTCCACTACGCGGCCGGCGAGGACAAGAACGACGACAAGGACGACGATGCGCTGGCCGCGCCGCTGCATCCGGATGCGGCCACGCGCGCGCGACTGCGCGCACTGCAACGGGTCCTGTCCGGCTGCCAGGGTGCTGCCTGCGCAGCGCAAGTGCCGGGCCAGGACACGCCGCGGCTGGACGATCCGCAACGCCTGGACGATCCAGCGCAGGCGGCCAAGCTGCTGAAGACCGCCGGCAGCCTGGCCGAAAACCTGATGCTGGAATACGCGCAGGGCCTGCCGCTGGCGCAGGTGGCCTGGGGCCGCGCCGATGCGACCGCCCTGCAACGCCTGATCGGCCTGCACAACGCCGCCTTCGACCACAGCAAGCGCGCCCTGCCGGCGGCGCGTGCCGGTGGCTCCAACCTGCTCGCGCATCTGCTGGCGACGCTGCAGGCCGCGGCCGGGCAGACCCCGGCAGTGGCGCCACTGGCACCGGCGCAGACCCGCGCGCTGCTGTTGCTCGGCCACGACACCAACCTGGCGCATCTGGCCGGCCTGCTCGACGTGCCAGGCGCGGTGCCTGACCAGCCGGATGCCTATCCGCCGGGCGGCGCGCTGCTGCTGGAGCTGGTGCGGCAGGGCGGCCGCGACTACCTGCAACTGCGCAGCGTGGTGCCGACCTTGCAGGCGCTGCGCGACAACCGCTTCGACGGCGCCGCGCTGCGCGAGCGACGCTGGCCGTTGCCGGGTTGCGGCGGTCGCCTGCGCTGCCCGCTGGCGGTGGCATTGCCGGCCTTGCAGGCGCGTCTGGATGCGCAGCAGGTGCAGGCCGAGGTGCCGACAATGCGCGCGTGGCCGGTGCAGACGGCCGGGGGCGGCGACTAGCGCGGATGTCCACCGCGCTGTGCCCCCTGTAGGAGCGGCTTCAGCCGCGACCGGGCGTTACCGGTAACGCCCGGTCGCGGCTGAAGCCGCTCCTATACTGGCTCCGCAGTATCCGTCCCATTTCCAGACGAAACCCTGCGGGCGCCATCACGGATCGCAGCGCGGCGAAGGCCGATCATCGCGGTTCCCCCGCGCTTCGCGCCTGCCTGGCGACGCGCCTTGCCCAGGTTCCCGCCATGTCCCCCACCTCCGCCGCCGCACTCCCCGATTCGATGACCGCGATCCAGATCCGCCACCCCGGCGAGCCGGAGGTGCTGGTGCCGGTGCGCCTGCCGCTGCCGCATCCGCACCGCGGCGAACTGCTGGTGCGGGTGGCCGCGGCCGGGGTCAACCGCCCCGACGTGATGCAGCGCCGCGGCAGCTATCCGCCGCCGCCCGGCGCGTCGCCGCTGCCAGGGTTGGAGTTCGCCGGCGAGGTGGTTGCGCTGGGCGAGGGCGTGGAGCGCTACCGGCTCGGCGATGCGGTGTGCGCGCTGGTCGCCGGCGGCGGCTATGCCGAATACGCGGTGGTGCACGAACGCAACGCGCTGCCGGTGCCGGCGCCGCTGAGCCTGGCCGAGGCCGCGGCGCTGCCGGAGACCTTCTTCACCGTGTGGGCCAACGTGTTCCAGCGCGGCCGCCTGCAGGCCGGCGAGACCATGCTGGTGCACGGCGGCACCTCCGGCATCGGCAGCGTCGCCACCTTGCTCGGCATCGCGTTCGGCGCGCGCGTGCTCAGCACCGTCGGCTCGGCCGACAAGCGCGCCGCCAGCCTGGCGCTGGGCGCGGAAGCGGCGATCCTGTACCGCGACGAGGACTTCGTTGCCGAGACGCTGCGCCTGACCGGCGGCCGCGGCGCCGACGTGATCGTGGACCTGCTCGGCGGCGACTACCTGCCGCGCAACTACCAGGCGGCGGCGCTGGACGGGCGCATCGTGCAGATCGGCATCCAGCAGGGCAAGGTCTGCGACCTGGACCTGATGCCGCTGCTGGCCAAGCGCCTGACCCACACCGGCTCGACCCTGCGCGCGCGCTCGGTGATGGAGAAGGCGGCGATCGCGCGCGAACTGGAGCAGCAGGTCTGGCCGCTGCTCGAACAGGGCCGGATCAAGCCGCAGCTGGACCGCTGCTTTCCGCTGGCCGAGGCGGCGCAGGCGCATGCGCGGATGGAGTCCAGCGCGCATATCGGCAAGATCGTGCTGCTGACGGAGGCGGGGGCGGGGCGGTGAGGATCTGTCGCGGCTGAAGCCGCTCCTACAGAAGGCGCTGTGTAGGAGCGGCTTCAGCCGCGACAGGCAGCCACCGGCCGCACGCCGCTGGCCCTGTTCAAGCCCCACGCCGTATATTGCGCCGCACGCGCGGTGGTCCGCGCTTCACTGCCGGTCCCCCGCGTGCGCCTGCCTTCCCGTTCTGCCGTGCTGCTGCCATTGCTGCGCCGTTCGCTGCTGCTGCTGCTGTTCCTGTGCCTGAGTGCGGCGGCGAGCGCGCAGCCGCAGGACGAGCCACAGGCGCCCGATCCGCAGGCCTTGCTGAGCGGCGCCGAGCAGACGCTGCAGGACGCGCGGCGCGGCATGGACAACGCCGACGACCAGGAGGTGCTGCGCAAGCTGATCGGGCAGGTGGCCGATGCGCAGCGCGATGCCGAAGCCGCGGTCGCGGCGCTGACCCCGCAGCTGGCCCAGGTCGATGCGCGGCTGAAGCAACTGGGTGAGCCTGCCGCGGGCGAGGCGAGCGACATCGTTGCGCAGCGCAAGGATCTGGCCAAGCAGCGCGCGCCGCTGGATTCGGGGATCAAGCGCGGCAAGCTGCTGGTGCTGGACGCCAAGCAGCTCGGCGAGCAGATCGAGGCCTTGCAGGCCGAACATTTCAGCCAGGAGCTGTCGATGCGCTCGGACTCGCCGCTGTCGCCGACGCTGTGGCGGCAGATCGCCAGCGATTTCCCCGATGACCGCGATCGCTTGCTCGCGTTGTACCAGTTGGCGGCGCAGGCGCTGGACGCCGCCATCGCCGAGAACGGCACCGGTGCGCTCGGCATCGGCCTGAGCATCGCGTTCGTACTGCTGTTCCCGCTGCGCTACCTGCTGCGCTGGCTGGGCAAGCGTTACGCGATGTCGCGCGCGCCGGGCAGCCGCCTGCGCCGCTCCGGCCTGGCGTTGTGGTTTCTGCTACTGGGTACGTTGACCGCGGGTCTGGCCGCGCTGGTGCTGGCCGAGAGCCTGCGCAGCATCGGTGCGGTGCCGGCGCGGCTGGAAAGCGTGCTGCGCGGCTTCGTCGTGGTCAGTTTCGCCGCCGCGTTCATGGGCTCGCTGGGCGCCAGCGTGCTGCTGCCGAACCAGCCGTCGTGGCGGCTGTTCCCGATCGACGACGCCACCGCGCGGCGGCTGCGCAAGTACACCTGGGCCACCGCGACGCTGGCCTGGGTCAGCAGCATGCTGCTGGTGATCAACCGCGCCAGCCATACCAGCGCCTCGGCGACGGTGGCCGCCGACGGGCTGATCGCGCTGGCCTACGCGGTGCTGATCCTGGCCATCCTGACCAGCCTGTCGCGGCTGCGCCGGCGCCAGTACGCCGAGGCCGCCGCGCAGGCGCTGGAGAACGGCCAGCCGCCACCGCCGGGCCAGCACGGCGGCGCGCTTGCGCTGGTCGGGGTGCTGGTGCGGGTGGCGGTGGTGGTGGCGCTGCTGGCCGCGCTGCTGGGCTATCTGTACCTGGGCCTGTTCATCACCCGGCAGATCATCTGGATCACCATGGTGGTCGGCGCGATCCGCCTGCTGATGACCTTCGCCGACGATTTCGCGCTATGGCTGTTCGCCAGCGAAGGCCGTCTCGGTCGCGCCGCCAACGGGGCGTTCGGGGTGCGCGCCAGCCGCCTGGAGCAGGCCGGCGTGCTGACCTCGGCGGTGGTGCGGGTGGCGCTGCTGCTGATCGGCCTGGGCGCGCTGCTGATGCCGTTCGGCACCAACACGTCGACCGTCGCCGACTGGTTCTCGGTGCTGTCGCAGGGTATCCCGATTGGCAAGGATAACCATCTCTATCCGGTCGCGGTGCTGAAGGCGGTGCTGGTGCTGGGCCTGAGCCTGCTGGCGGTGCAGTACATCCACGGCTGGCTGACCCAGACTTACCTGCCCAAGACCGAACTAGACGATGGGTCGCGCAATTCGATCAGCACCGTGGCGCGCTACGTCGGCATCCTGTTGGCCGTGCTGTGTGCGCTGGCGTGGTCGGGGATCGACGTGGCGCAGATCGCGCTGGTGGTTAGCGCGCTGTCGGTCGGCATCGGTTTCGGCCTGCAGTCGATCATCCAGAACTTCGTGTCCGGGCTGATCCTGCTGGCCGAGCGCCCGGTCAAGATCGGCGACTGGGTCAAGATCGGCGACCAGGAAGGCGACGTGCGCAAGATCAGCGTGCGTTCCACCGAGATCCAGGTCGGCGACCGCTCCACCCTGATCGTGCCCAATTCCGAACTGATCACCAAGACCTTGCGCAACATGACCCTGGCCGGGCCGCTGGGCCGGGTGCAGATCCAGTTCGCGGTGTCGCTGGGCACCGACGTGGTCAAGCTGCGCACGCTGCTGCTGGAACTCTACGCCGCGCACCCGGGCGTGCTGCAGGATCCGGAGCCGTCGGTGTTCATCGACTCCATCGCCAGCGGCCACGTCACCCTCAACAGCTTCGCCTACGTCGGCAATCCGCGGCTCGTCTACGGCATCCGCAGCGATCTGTTCTTCAGCCTGCTGCAGCGCCTGGCCGCAGAGGGCATCGCACTGGAATCGCCGCAGGAAGTGCGGTTGCTGCGCAAGGACCCGTAAGCGCGAATGGCGCAAGGCCTCGGCGCTCCTGTGGCCGCGCGTACCGGGCCATCGGCGCCGGCGCCGTCCGCAGCACTCAGCGCCACCGCTTCGTTCGTCGCGGCTGAAGCCACTCCTACAGAAGAGCGCCGCGCCTCCATTGCGCACAGGCCAATGGCGCTGCCACGCTTTTCCGAGTCCCGAGTCCCGAGTCCCGAGTCCCGCCGTAACAACGCCTAACGCCGCCCACGCTCCTCCCGCGCATGCGCACGGCGGTCGAACAGCACCGCGCTGGCGACGATGCCCAGGCCCAGCGCCACGCCGAGCAGGAACAGCACCATCGCGATGGCCGGATAGCCGAACAGCTTGGCGCCGGTGTCGATGCGCATCATCTGCGTAGAGGCCAGGATCAGCGCGGCGGTGACGATGCCAGCGGCGACGCGGTTGGCGATCTTCTGCAGGCTTTCCATCAGCCGCGATTCTTCCAGCCCGGCCACGCGCACCTGCAGGCGGTTGTCGGCGGCCAGCGACAGGATGTCCGACAGCTTGCGCGGGCCGTCGCGCAGCAGCGCCTGCAGTTCCATCGCCTCGCTGGCCAGGTTCGCCGCCGACAGCGATTTCTTCAGCCGCGCGCGCATCACGTGCTGCAACTGGTCCTCGACCACGCTGCGCGTATCCAGGTGCGGCGACAGTGCGCGGCACACCGCTTCCAGGTTCAGCAGGGTCTTGCCGAGCAGGCTCAGTTCCGGCGGCGTGCGCAGCCCGTAAGCGGTGGCGATGCGCACCAGGTCCAGCACCACGCGGCCTTCGGAGGTGGCGTCATGCGCGGCATAGCGCGCGATCATCTGCCCGGTCTCGCGCTGGTAGCGGTCCTCGTCGAAGTCTTCCAGGCGCGTGCTCAGCGCGATGGTTTCTTCGGCCACTTCCTCGCCGCGGCCATCGACCGCGGCGAACAGCAGCTTGAGCAGGCGCTCGCGCAGCTTCGGCGGCACGTGCGCGACCATGCCCAGGTCGAAGATCGCCAGGCGCCCGTCGCCGAGTACGCGCAGGTTGCCCGGGTGCGGGTCGGCATGGATCTCGCCGTGCACGAACATCTGGTCCAGATAGCCGCGCACCAGCGCCGCGGCCAGCTCGTGCATCGGCTGCTCGGTGCGGCGCAGCCCGGAGATCCTGTCCACGCGCACGCCTTCGGCCAGCTGCATGGTCAGCACCTTGCGGCTGCTCAGGTCCCAGATCGGCTGCGGCACCCACAGCTGCGGGAACGGCTTGAGGTGTTCGCCGAAGCGCGCCAGGTTCTCCGCTTCGGCTTCGTAGTTGAGTTCGGCCAGCAGCGCCTTGCCGAACTCGGCCAGCCAGTCGGCGAAGCGGATGCGCCTGCCCAGCCCGGTCAGTTTGTCGGCGGCGTTTGCGAAACTCTTCAGCACCTCCAGGTCCGAACGCACCTGCGCGGCCACTTCGGGCTTTTGCACCTTGATCGCCACCGGCGTACCGTCGCGCAGCGCGGCGCGGTGCACCTGCGCCAGCGAGGCGGTACCCAGCGGCGTGTCGTCGAACGCGGAGAAGGCCTTGTTGACCGCCACGCCGAGTTCGGACTCGACGATCTCGCGGATCCGTTCCACCGGGATCGGCGCGGTGTTTTCCTGCATCCGCTCCAGCGCGGTGGCGAATTCCGACGGCACCACGTCCGGGCGCGTGGACAGCATCTGTCCGAGTTTGACGAAGGTCGGGCCGAGCGCCTCCAGGTCGGTGACGAACTGTTCGGGCGTGCCTTCCGGCGGCAGTTCCTGCGCGCCGTCGGCGGCCTGCACGTCCATGCCGGAGAAGACCCCCGAGCTGCGGTAGCGCAGCAGCAGGCGCAGGATCTGGGTGCGGCGGCTGAGGCCGCCGACCACGTGCGGAGTGTCCGCAGCGTCGGGCGTCGCGCTCAAGGTTCGGCTCCGGAAATGGCGGGGATTACGGCGACCAGTCTGGCCAGGACCGGGTCGTCGTATGGTGAACCCCCGGTGGCCCGTGGCGCGCAGCGCACGGCGCGGATGGGCGGGCTGCTCTAGACTCCCTCGCTCAGGCACATTCGCCGACATCCAGGACATTCCATGCGATCGTTCTCTGCGCTTCTCCCCATGCGCGCCGCGTGGCGTTGCGGTTTCCTCCTGCTGGGCACGCTGTCGCTGGCCGCCACGGCGTCGGCCCAGTCGCGGCGCAGCGCCGACGCTGGTTTCGATGCGCAGGCTTTCGCCCACAGCCAGCACCGTACCTACGAGGTGCAGGATTTTTCCGACCGCTATCGGGCGACGCTGGAGATCGAGGACAACCGCGAGGAGTTGCGCCCCGGCATCGTGCGCGTGTTCGCGCGCGGCAGCGCCAAGCCGCTGATCGAGGTGGCTTCGCCCGAACTGGTGCTGGACCCCGACGCCCAGGGCGGCAAGGCCAAGGGCAAGCTGCACGAACTGCCGTACGCCAGGCAGAGCGTCCTGATCTATGCCGACTTCAACTTCGACGGGATCAAGGACCTGGCGCTGATGGACGGGCAGAACAGTTGCTACCACGGCCCGTCCTATCAGGTGTACGTCGGTACCGCCAATGGCTTCGCGCCGAGTCCGGCATTCACCCAGTTGGCGCAGAAAAATTGCGGCATGTTCAAGGTGGATGCGCAGGCGCGCGAACTGCAGACCATGAGCAAGGACGGCTGCTGCTGGCATCGTTCCGCGGTGTACACGGTGCGCGACGGCCAGCCGTTGCTGCAGCGCGAATTGGTCGAGGACGCCAGCAGCGCGCCGGGCCTGGCCCAGGAGACGCGCTACCGCGACCAGGGCGGCAAGCGCGTGGCGCAGACGCATTACCTGTGGGACGAGCACGGCAGCACGGCGATGGTGCCGCACAAGATCCTGCTGGAATTCCGCCTGGCCCCTGCCGGCAAGCGCATCGTCGTGTTCGCCAGCGAGCAGAACGGTCAGTTCGGTAAGCCGTACTACGCGGCGATCGGCGCGCAGCAGCAGGTGGAGTTGCTGTACCCGGATGGCAAAGGGGAAAGCTTCGCCTACGACGCTGCGCGGCATACGTTGAGCTTCGTGCGCGGCGCCACTACCTACCGCATCGTCGGCGACGCCCAGGGCGTGCCGCAGCGCATGGACGTGGTGGTGCGCGGCAAGACCCAGCCGCTGGCGCTGCAACCCGGCTCGGCGCACGGCTCGCTGCAGGCGGTGGCGCAGGCGCTGCGCGCTGCGCAGGCGGCCGCGACGCAGTAAGTAGCAGCACGCCTCGCTGTCTGTCCCCTGTAGGAGCGGCTTCAGCCGCGACAGGCATCCTCGGTAACGCCCGTCGCGGCTGAAGCCGCTCCTACAACGGGCTTGCGGCGTGGGTGCTGGGTGCACTGTGTGAGGGACTTCAGTCCCGACTGTGTCCGACGCCATGCAACTGGCCGGCGGCGTTGGTCGCGGCCGAAACCGCTGCTACAGGTCCGCGCCTGTCTGCCGCGGCGCAGTGTCGGCGTTCATCCACGCCACGCCGCGAACGCACGCGCCACCGCGTCGGCACCCGGATCGGCCACGCCGCGCAGCGCGTCCGCCGGTACCGCGGCCG
>NZ_CAPJ01000197.1 GCF_000331775.1 Xanthomonas translucens pv. translucens DSM 18974 | reverse complement strand
GGCGCGAGCGGGCCGCCGGCCGTGCCGGGCGCGGCGTCGTCGGGGCCGATGCGGCCGGCCACGCAGGCCACCTCGGTGCGGCGGCCTGCGTCGTCGGTGGCGGTGAAGCGCGGCAGGTCGTGTGCCCAGAACATGGTGAAGTGCGGCGCCACCAGCTTGCTGCGCGCCGGCAGGTTGAGCCAGATCTGGAACAGTTCCAGCGGGTTGGGCGCGGTGGTCTCGAGCAGCGGGAACATCTCCGAATGGACGATGCCGGCACCGGCCGTCAACCACTGCACGTCGCCTGCGCCGAAGCGCGCCACCGCGCCGAGCGAATCGGCATGGTCGATCAGCCCCTGGCGCACGATGGTCACGGTCTCGAAGCCGCGGTGCGGGTGGCCGGGAAAACCGGGGATCTGCTCGCCGTGGTACATGCTCCAGCCGTCCTTGCGGCTGAAGTCCTGGCCGATGGCGCGGCCCGCGAGCGATGCCGCCGGACCCATCGCGCCGTTGCCGGGGGGATAGGCGTCGTCGTGATAGACGCAGAACAGAAACGGGTCGATCGTTTCCCATGGAAAGCCGAGCGGCTTGATCTGGACGACGGGGTCGGTCATGACGATGTCCTTGGTGCGAACGCCGGCGCAAAGGCGGCAATCCCTTGAACATGGGGCGTGTCCTTCGCAGCGGAAGGCCGCTGCGAAGGACATCCTATCCCGCATGTGGAACGCCGCCCGCCCGCGGCCCGCCCGGCCATCGGCCGCGCTACATCCGCTGATCCAGCGCACCAGGCCGCCCGCGGCGCGCAACTGAATGCCGGCTGGGGCGCGGCCCCGCATCCGTGTCCGCGCGGCCCGTGCGTCATCGGACTGTCATCCGCCGCGACCAGCATCGCAGGCCTTTCCGATCCTGCGAGCGCCTGGTGCGTCCCGAACCCTTGCCGGCCCTGTCGCGGCTGTTCCTGCAATGGCGGCCGTCGCTGAGCCGCTATTTCCTGCGTCGCCGCGCCGCGGCCTGGGACGCCGAGGACCTGGTGCAGGAAGTGTGGCTGCGCCTGCAACGCAGCGAGGCGCATGCCCCGGAGATCGCCAATCCGGAGGCCTACTTGTTCACCATCGCCGCCAACCTGATGCGCGAGCACGCGCTGCTCAACCAGCGCAGCACGCAGCGCGACACCTGCCTGGACGAAGTGCTGGAGCGGCTGGCGGTGCCGTGCGAGGCGGATGCGCAGATGCACCGCGAGCAGCGCCGGCGGCGCCTGGCCGAACTGATGGCGCGGCTGCCGCCGAAATGCCGCGCGGCGATGGTGCTGCGCTACCGCGACGAACTCGGCTACCAGGACATCGCCGAGCGGCTGCAGATCTCCAGCCACATGGTCAAGAAATACATCATCAAGGGCCTGGCGGTGTGCCGGCATGGCATGGCGCGCTATGCGTGAGTCGCCGATCGCCGCGGCGGCCGCGGCCTGGTACCTGGCACAGCGCGAGGCGCCGCTGGCGCCGGTGCAGCAGGCCGAATTCCTGGCGTGGCTGCGGCAATCGCCGGCGCACGTGGCCGAATACCTGGGCATCGCCCACCTGCACCAGGACCTGCACGCCGCGGCGCACTCGCAGCAGGCCAGCAGCGAGCAGTTGTGCGCGTATGCGCGCCACAGCGGCGCGGTGGTGGTGCCGTTGCGGCCCGAACTCGGCCGCAATGCCGCGCCGCGAGTGCG
>NZ_CAPJ01000198.1 GCF_000331775.1 Xanthomonas translucens pv. translucens DSM 18974 | reverse complement strand
TGGCGGCCGTCGCGCCGCCACGGCGGTTGGCAGTGGGCGATCGACCCAGGATGGCGGGTGGCCATTCGCGGCAGTGGTACGGATCCAGCAAGCTCGGGAGGGCGCATGAGTCCACAAATCGCGACGATCATCGGCTTGATCGTCATGTTCATCGTGGCCACGGCATTGCCGGTCAACATGGGCGCGGTCGCATTCGCGTTGGCCTTCATCATCGGTGGCGTCTGGGTCGGCATGGACGGGAAGGAGGTCCTGGCCGGGTTTCCCGGCGACCTGTTCCTGACCCTGGTCGGCATCACCTATCTGTTCGCGATCGCGCGCAACAACGGCACCATCGATCTGTTGGTGCATTGGGCGGTGCGCGCGGTCCGCGGCAAGCTCGTGGCGATCCCGTGGGTGATGTTCGTGGTCACCGCGGTACTGACCGCGTTCGGCGCGCTCGGCCCGGCGGCGGTGGCGATCATCGGCCCGGTCGCGCTGCGCTTCGCCAGGCAGTACCGGATCAGTCCGTTGCTGATGGGCCTGCTGGTGATCCATGGCGCGCAAGCCGGCGGTTTCTCGCCGATCAGCGTGTACGGCGGCATCACCAACAAGGTGGTGGAGAAGGCCGGGCTGGACGTGACCGAGATGGCGGTGTTCCTGACCAGCCTCGGCTTCAACCTGCTGATGGCGCTGATCTGCTTCTTCGCCTTCGGCGGCCTGACGCTGCTGCGGCGCGAACCGACGCCGTCGCTGGCCACCGCCGCGTCCGTGCCGGTGCGCGATCAGTCCTCGCACCGCCAGTTCGCGATCGAAGGCCATGGCGCGCTGTTGTCGGCCGGCGGCGGCACCTTGTCCACCGACCCGGCGGCGCTGGAGGCGATGAGCCTGAACCGCGATCGGGTGCTGACCCTGTGCGGCCTGCTCGGCCTGGGCATCGCCTCGCTGCTCTACAACCTCAACGTCGGCCTGGTGTCGATGACCGTGGCGGTGGTGCTGGCGCTGCTGTCGCCGAAGGCGCAGAAGGGCGCGGTGGACGGCATCAGCTGGTCCACGGTGCTGCTGATCAGCGGCGTGGTCACCTACGTGGCGGTGCTGCAGGAGAGCGGGGCGGTGGACTACATCGGCAACGGCGTGTCCGATATCGGCATCCCGCTGCTCGGCGCGCTGCTGGTGTGCTACGTCGGCGGCATCGTCTCCGCGTTCGCCTCCTCGGCGGCGGTGCTGGGCGCGACCATCCCGCTGGCGGTGCCGTTCCTGCTGCAGGGCCACCTCGGCGCGGCCGGGGTGATCTGCGCGCTGGCGATCTCCTCCACGGTGGTGGACGTGAGCCCGTTCTCGACCAACGGCGCGCTGGTGGTGGCCTCGGCCGCGCCGGACGAACGCGAGTCGCTGTACAAGCGCTTCCTGATCTACAGCGGCCTGGTGGTGCTGTTCGGCCCGCTGCTGGCGTGGTTGCTGCTGGTGGTGCCGGGCTGGCTGTGAGGGACGCGGACCGGGGAGCGGCGACCGCCGATCGCCGTTCCCGGCCCGCAACGCATCGAACAAAAAAAGCGCCGTCCCTTGGGGCGGCGCTTTTGTGTGTGTGGCTCTCCGCAAGTGCCTTGCAATGGCAAAACCGAACGCGCCGCTTTTTACGCGTCCCGCCCACCAGGCAACGGCGCCGGCACATTCAACTTGCCGCCGGCGGCCACATACATCGCCAGGGCGTTGCCCTGGCTTTGCAGGTGCCGGTTCATGGTGCGCTCGGCGCCTTCGGCGTCGCCGCGGCGGAAGCAGTCCATCAGTTCGCGGTGTTCGCACAGCGATTGCTGCATGCGCCCGGGCGCCAGCAGCTGGCGCCCGCGGTGCATCTTGAGGATGCGGTGCAGGTCGTGGGTGACGCGGATCAGCCAGGGATTGCCGGCGAATTCCTGCACCGATTCATGGATCAGGTAGTTCTGCCGGTAGTACTCGGCCAGGTCGCCTTCGTCGGCCGCCTGCTCCATGCGTGCGTGCAGCGCTTCCAGCCGCGCCAGGCCGGCGGCGTCGACCTTGCGTACCGCCTCGTAGGCGCAGCGGCCTTCCAGCAGCGCCATCACCGGGAACAGCTCGTTGAGGTCTTCCAGGTTCAGCCGGGTCACGCGCGCGCCGCGGCCGGGTTCGATCTGCACCAGGCCTTCGGCGGCGAGCAGCTTCAGGCTCTCGCGCAACGGGGTGCGGCTGATGCCCAGTTCGGCGACCAGCGCCGGCTCGTCGATCCACTCGCCCGGCGGCAGCACGTAGTCGTAGATCTTCTGCCGCAGCCGCTCGGCCACGTCTTCGTACAGCGCCACGCGCTTGCGCGGCGCGCGGGTGTCGGGCGCGAGAGTCATCGGCGGATCGGAACGCTCTGGAGCCGTGCTGGCGATGCCGTCATTCTAGCGGCCGGCGCAGGCGATTCACGCGGGTTTGCGCGCGGCCTGGGCAAGGTAGCGGCTGGCAAACCAGGAGCATCCCATGACCCCGAGGCTGATCACGACCCGGCTTTCGATTCTCGCGGCGCTGGCCGCCGTGGCGCTGAGCGGCTGCGGCAAGCCGGGCGACCAGACCTCGCGCACCGCACCGGCGACCTCGCCGGCACCGACCGCGGCTCCCGTCGGTGGCGAAAGCGGGCGCGCGCCGATCGCCGGCGACGCCTCGGCCAAGGCGATGCTGCAGGTGCTGGAGGGCAACGCGGTGGCGCTGTCGCAGCAGGCGCTGTCGCGCAATGTCAGCGCCAGCGTCGCCGACTTCGCTCGCGAAGTGGTCGCCGCGCATCAGGGCGCCGCGGCTGCGGACGCCGGCAAGGGCGGTCCCGGCGATGCGCAGAAGATCGCCGCGCAAGTGGCCAAGGGCAAGGCGCAACTGCAGTCGCTGGACCAGGAAAAGGACGATTCGGCGTACATGAACGCCTACATGGCGACGATGGTGCGCAGCGATTCCGATGCGCTGGCGGTGATCGATGCCGAGCTGGTGCCGGCGGCGCAACAGGACGCGACCAGGCAGGAGCTGCAGCAGGCGCGCAAGCGCATCGCCGAGCAACTGGAGCGCGCGCAGGCGCTGGCCTCGGCGCGCTACTGATGTAGCCCCTCTCCCGCCGGGAGAGGGGTTGGGGTGAGGGTCCGGCGCGAGAGCGACGCGCTGATTCGAGTACGCGAAGCCAGCACGGCCCGCCACGTTTCCGTAGCCATTCGCCACGGCAACACGCGCTAACCGTTCGCGATCTCCGCGGTTGCCGCGTGCGCTGCCGGCCGCTCCTCGCGCCCATCCGGGTGTCGCGCGAAGCGGGCCGGATCGCTGCCATGCACCGGCGCCTCGTCGTTCCATGGCCAGCCGCCGAACTGGGTGCGGCGGTAGTCGGCCATGGTCTGGGCGATCTCGGCCTGGGTGTTCATCACGAACGGGCCGTGCTGGGCCACCGGTTCGGTGATCGGCCGGCCCTGCAGCACCAGGAACTCGCTCACGTCCAGATCGCCGTTGACCAGCTCCACCGCCTGGTCGGCACGCAATTCGATGGCGGCGTGGCGTTGCACCTCGCGTCCGCCCACGGTCACCGCTGCGCCCTTGAAGAAGTACAGGCTGCGGCGCGTGCCGCGACCTTGCGCGGCGGGCAGCGTCCAGCGTGCGCCGGGCGCCA
>NZ_CAPJ01000199.1 GCF_000331775.1 Xanthomonas translucens pv. translucens DSM 18974 | reverse complement strand
TTCAGCCGCGACGCGCTCTACCGATGCAATCTGTCGCGGCTGAAGCCGCTCCTACAGGGTGGTTTTTCGGCGGCGCGGGGACCGTTTGCCTCAGTCGCGCTGCTGCTTCCGCGCCTGCTCCGCTACCGCCGCCTGCAACGAAAAGATCTGCAGCGCCTCGCGCCATTTCTCGCCCGGGGCCGAACCCGGCAGCGGTTTCTGGAAGCGCCACATCAGCGCCTCCCAGGCCTGCACGCGCGGGTCGGCCGCATCCGCGGCGGCCTTGGCCGCGGGCGAATAGTCGTCGTCCACTTCCATCAACATCACCAGGCGGTCGCCGCAGCGGTGGATGTCCAGTTCGCGGATGCCAGCGTTGCGCAACGAGGCGACGATCTCCGGCCATACCGTGTCGGGGCGATGCCAGCGTTCGTACTCGGCGATCAGCGCCGGGTCGTCGTGCAGGTCGAGCAGATAGCAATGGCGCGGCATCTCAGGCTCCCGCAACGGTGGCGCGCGTCGCGGTCGCGCGCTCGCGCGCGCAGGACGCAAACACCAGGATCACCGCGAAGCACAGCGCCGGCACCGTCATCGCCCAGTGGATGCCGGCACGGTCGGACAGTGCGCCCATCAGCGCGGTCAACGCCGCGCCGCCGATGATTGCCATCACGATCAGCGAGGAGCCGAGCTTGCGCGCGTCGTCGTCCAGCCCGTCCAGGCCCAGCGCGAAGATGGTCGGGAACATCACCGACATGAACACGCTGCTGGCCACCAGCGCGTACAGCCCGGTCCAGCCCGGCAACGCGATCGCCACGCCGCACAGCAGCAGGTTGAGCAGCGCGAACGCGCCCAGCAACACCGCTGGCGACACGAAGCGCAACAAGGCGGTGCCGATGAAGCGGCCGGCCATGAACAGCACCAGCGAGACGGTCAGGAAGCTGGCCGCGGTCTTTTCCGGCGTGCCCGGCACCGCGTCCTGCAGGTAGCGGATCAGGAAGCTCCAGATGCCGACTTGCGCGCCGACGTAGAAGAACTGCGCGACCACCGCGAACACGAAGCGGCGGTTGCGCAGCAACGGGCCGAAATAGGCCTTGCCGGCGCTGGCCGCGGTGCCGCTGTCGCGAGTCACCGGGAAGCGGGTCAGCCCGATCAGCAGCGCCCACAGCACCACTACCGCGCCGATGATCAGGTACGGGGTCTGCACCGCCGCCGATTCGGCGGCGAAGAAGCTGGCGCGTGCGGCCGGCGCCATCGCCGCCAGTTGCTGCGGCGTGTGCTCCACGCCGGACAGGATGAAGTGCTGGCCGATCAGCACGCCGGTGATCGAGCCCAGCGGATTGAACGCCTGCGCCAGGTTCAGCCGCCGCGCCGCGCCCTCGGCCGGGCCGAGCACGGTGACCAGCGGATTGGCGGTGGTTTCCAGGAACGCCAGGCCGCTGGCGATCACGAACAGCGCCAGCAGGAACAAGCCGTAGGTGTGCTCCTGCGCGGCCGGGTAGAACAGCAACGCGCCCGTGGCGTACAGCAGCAAGCCGAGCACCACCGCCGCCTTGTAGCTGAAGCGGCGCATGAACATCGCCGCCGGGATCGCGAACACGAAGTAGCCCAGGTAGAACGCGCTCTGCACCAGCCCGGCCTGCAGGTCGGACAGCTCGAAGGCCTTCTTGAACTGCTTGATCAGGATGTCGTTGAGGTTGTTCGCCATGCCCCAGAGAAAGAACAGGCTGACGATCAGCACCAGGGGCACGATGGCGGTACGCGCCAGGCTGCCGGGCGCCGCTGTTGCGGTGTCGCTGCTGTAGTGCATGCCGCCTACCCCTCCCAGGATGTGCCGCGTCGCGTTGATTGTGGCCGGAGCGTACTGCGCCCGCTGTCGTCATGCAAATATAAAATTCGTGTTTATATTTGCATGGCGCGATCGGGCGAGGGTCGTGCCCGAGCACGGGCGCGGGCTGGCGTCGCAAGCGGCCGCGTCGGCGTCCGCGCGTCGGACCTGGCAGGCGCTTTGGACATCCGTGCCGCAGGCGCGGGCCGGGTGCGTCGCGCCTCTGCGCACGGACATTCCCTGTACCCTAGCGCCCTTCCACTCCCCCTGCCTGGCCTCGACGGAATGACCACGCCCCCGCCAAAGTACCGTGCTCCCGCCCTGGACAAGGGCCTGGACATCCTGGAACTGCTGGCGCGCGACGCGCGGCCGATGACGATGAGCGAGATCTCGCAGGGCATCGGCCGCTCGCGCGGGGAGATCTTCCGCATGCTGCAGGTGCTGGAAGAGCGCGGCTACCTGACCAAGGGGCCGGGCGAGGGCGGCTACGTGCTGACCAACCGCCTGTTCATGCTCGGCATGCAGCAACCGCAGGTGCAGAACGTCACCGAGGCGGCGCTGCCGGTGATGCGCCGGCTGGCCGATGCGATCCGCCAGCCCTGCCACCTGGTGGCGCCGTCGGACGACCAGATCGTGGTCATCGCGCAGATGGACGTGCCCAGCGACCTGGGCCTGATGGTGCGCCCAGGTCACCGCCGCCCGCTCGCGCATTCCACCTCCGGCCTGGTGTGGTTCGCGTTCCAGCACGAAGACGCGCAGGCGCGGTTGCTGCAGCGCCTGGACGCCGGCGACGTGGCCTACGACCGTGCCGCGTTCCTCGCCGCCGCCGCGCAGGTGCGCGCGCTGGGCTACAGCATCCACCCCAGCGAAGCGGTGGTGGGCGTGATCGACCTGACCGCGCCGATCCTGCAGCACGGCAGCGCCATCTACACGCTCACCGTGCCCTTCATCGAACGCCGCCCGCAGGAGATCGACGCGCAGGCGGCGATGCAGGCGGTGTGCGCGGCGGCGGCACAGATCAGTGCGGCGTTGGGTGGTTAGCCCCATGGGCCGCCATCATGGACGCACAAACTAAAGCGAACATCGAAGCGCGTTGCCTTCAATGAAGACAGTGCTGTGTTGATTTGGGTCGGTTGTGGCCTACAACCCGTCCGCCCTTATTACGAGCTGACTTTGCTCGTAAAGCCATTGATCTGGCGATCGAGCACCATTCCGCAATCATCGGCCTAGTGATGCATCAGCACTACGCTTCCGCTGGTGCTCTCCTGAGGCCGCTATTGGAGGCAGCTGCCTGCGCCTTCTGGTTCATGTACTACGTCTGGACAAAGAGCGGCGACAGCGTTTCTTGCGTGAGGAGCGCGCCTGTTGCAGCGCAGCGTGCATTGGTTACGGTTTCATAATTATATCGTAATTACAATTTTGCCGGCCCCGCCACGGCGCCACGGTGCCGCCCTCCATTCGCCGACGGAAAGCCTTATGCCTCAGGACTGGAACACGCTCGCCGACAACCGCCGGCAACGCCTGCAGCGCGCCGCCGGGCTGGCGCGCGGGCGCCTGGTGGAGGCCAAGGACGCGGTGGCGCTGCTGGAGGCGGTGATCGAGCCGGGCGACCGCGTGTGCGTGGAAGGCAACAACCAGAAACAGGCCGATTTCCTCTCGCAGTGCCTCACCGAGGTCGATCCGGCGCGGGTGCACGGGTTGCACCTGCTGCAGTCGGTGCTGGCGCTGCCTTCGCACCTGGACGTGTTCGAACGCGGCATCGCCCAGCGCCTGGATTTCTCCTTCTCCGGGCCGCAGGCGCTGCGGCTGGCGCGGCTGGTCGCCGACAAGCGCATCGAGATCGGCGCGATCCACACCTACCTGGAACTGTTCGGCCGCTACTTCGTCGATCTGACCCCGCGCGTGGCGCTGGTCGCCGCGCAGGCCGCCGACCGCCACGGCAATCTCTACACCGGGCCGAACACCGAGGACACGCCGGTGATCGCCGAGGCCACCGCGTTCAAGGGCGGCATCGTCATCGCCCAGGTCAACGCAATCGTGGACACGCTGCCGCGCGTGGACATCCCCGCCGATTGGGTCGGCTACGTGGTGCAGGCGCCGCGCCCGCACTATATCGAACCGCTGTTCACTCGCGACCCGGCGCAGATCTCCGAGATCCAGGTGCTGATGGCGATGATGGCGATCAAGTGCATCTACGCCGAGTACGGCGTGGACCGGCTCAACCACGGCATCGGGTTCGACACCGCGGCGATCGAACTGCTGCTGCCGACCTACGCCGAGTCGCTCGGTCTGCGCGGCAAGATCTGCCGGCATTGGGCGCTGAATCCGCATCCGGCGCTGATCCCGGCGATCGAGTCGGGCTTCGTCAAATCGGTGCACTCGTTCGGTTCGGAACTGGGCATGGAGAAGTACATCGCCGCGCGCGCCGATGTGTTCTTCGCCGGCCCCGACGGCTCGATGCGGTCCAACCGCGCGTTCGCGCAGACCGCGGGCCTGTACGCCTGCGACATTTTCATCGGCTCCACGCTGCAGATCGATCTGCAGGGCAACAGTTCCACCGCCACCCGCGACCGCATCGCCGGCTTCGGCGGCGCGCCGAACATGGGCTCGGATGCGCGCGGCCGCCGCCACGGAAGCGACGCCTGGCTCAAGGCCGGGCGCGAGGCCGCGCGCCCGGGCGAGATGCCGCGCGGGCGCAAGCTGGTGGTGCAGATGGTGGAGACCTTCCGCGAACACATGGCGCCGGCCTTCGTCGAGCGGCTCGATGCCTGGGAACTGGCCGAGCGAGCCAACATGCCGCTGCCGCCGGTGATGATCTACGGCGACGACGTCAGCCACGTGCTGACCGAAGAAGGCATCGCCAACCTGCTGCTGTGCCGGACGCCGGAGGAACGCGAACAGGCGATCCGCGGCGTGGCCGGCTACACCGCGGTGGGCCTGGGCCGCGACAAAGGCGTGGTCGAGAACCTGCGCGATCGCGGCGTGATCCGTCGCCCCGAAGACCTGGGCATCCGCCTGCGCGATGCCAGCCGCGATCTGCTGGCCGCGCGCAGCGTCAAGGATCTGGTGCGCTGGTCCGGCGGCCTGTACGCGCCGCCGCAACGTTTCCGCAACTGGTAAGGGATATCGATCGATGGAAACCCTTCGCTATCGCTACGACGGGCGCCTGGCGCCGAACGGCCGGCGCGACCACGTGCTGGTCGGCGTGGTGGCTTCCGGCAATCTGGAAGTGCTGATCGAACCGCAGGACCTGGGCGGGGCGATGCAGATCGAGATCGTCACCGCCGCCGACGGCTTCGGCACGATCTGGCAGGCGGTGCTGGACGATTTCGCCGCGCGCCATCCGCTGCGCGACGTACGCATCTCGATCAACGATGTCGGCGCCACCCCGGCGGTGGTCGGCTTGCGCCTGGACCAGGCGGTGGAAGCGTTGCAGGAGGAGGCGTGATGCGTTCCATCCGGACATCCGCCATCGCCGTGCTCCCTGTAGGAGCGGCTTCAGCCGCAACCGTGTCCGCAGCCGGCGATAGTTCGGCTCCGTTGGTCGCGGCTGAAGCCGCTGCTACAGGGGATGCCGTGCCTGCGAGGCGTTCTGTGGGAGGGGCTTCAGCCCCGACGCGATCCTCCGGCAGCGCCTGCATGGCGCCGGCAGCGATCCGGATGCCAGCTGCATTGAACGAGCGTCCCGCACTACTCATCCGGCGAGTACGCCGCCCACACCGGAGCTGCGCATGAGCGCGATCCCCAACAACCGCCGCCCGCGCAGCTTCTACGAGGCCAACGCGCGTGAACGCATCGCCGGGCTGCTCGATCCCGGCTCCTTCCGCGAATTCGTCGGCCCGCGCCAGCGCGCGATGAGTCCGCACCTGGCGCAGCTGGACCAGCCCGGCGCGTTCGACGACGGCATCGTGGTCGGCGAGGGCCGGCTCGACGGGCGCACGGTGCTGATCGCCGCGCAGCAAGGCCAGTTCATGGGCGGTGCGGTCGGCGAGGTGCATGGCGCCAAACTCACCGGCGTGCTGCAGCGCGCCGTGGCCACCAGGCCGGCGGCGGTGCTGCTGCTGCCCGACACCGGCGGCGTGCGCCTGCACGAGGCCAACGCCGGGCTGATCGCGATCTCCGAGATCATGCGCGCCACGCTCGACGCGCGCGCCGCCGGCGTGCCGGTGCTGGCGCTGATCGGCAGCGGCACCGGGTGCTTCGGCGGCATGGGCATCGTCAGCCGTTGCTGCTCGCGCATCGTGATGTCCGAGGAAGGGCGGCTGGGCCTGTCGGGTCCGGAAGTGATCGAGACCGTGCGCGGGGTGGAGGAATTCGATGCGCGCGATCGCGCGCTGGTGTGGCGCGTGACCGGCGGCAAGCACCGCTATCTGCTCGGCGAGGCGCAGGCCCTGGTTGCCGATGCCATCGAAGCCTTCCGCGCCGCGGCGATTGCCGCGCTGACGGCGGCGGCGCCGGCCGAAGACGATGACGGCCTGGCGCGCATCGCCGCCGAGCACGCCATGCTGCGCCAGCGCCTGGACGCCTATGGTGACTGCCGCGACGGCGTGGAGATCTGGCGCCGCCAGGGCATCGCCGATCCCGACGCGCTGCCGCTGCTGGACACCGCCGCCTTCCTTGCCGCCGTCGCCGACCGGAGCCCGTGATGGAACTGACCCCTCTATTGCAGCAACTGTTTCCGCTCGGCCACCGGGTCGAGGTGCGCGCTGGCGTGATCGGCGGCAGCGCCAGCACCGCGCTCGGCGAGGTCACCGTGATCGGCAGCGCCGACAAGCTGGAAGTGGGCGTGGAGCACGCGCTGGCGCTGGCCGCCGCGGTACTGGACAGCACGCGCACGCAGCCGCAGCGGCCGATCGTGATGCTGGTCGATACCGCCGGCCAGCGGCCGTCGCGCAAGGACGAACTGCTCGGCATCAACGGCTATTTCGGGCATCTGGCGCAATGCCTGGATCTGGCACGGCGGCGCGGCGCGCGGCTGCTGACGCTGGTCTATGGCGAATCGGTCAGCGGCGGTTTTCTCGCCTTCGGGCTGATGGCCGACGCGATCTACGCGCTGCCCGAGGCGCAGGTGCGGGTGATGGACCTGCGTGCGATGGCGCGGGTCACCAAGCAGCCGCTGGAGAAGTTGCAGGCCTTGAGCAAGAGTTCGCCGGTGTTCGCGCCGGGCGTGGAGAACTACGTGGCGATGGGCGCGGTGAACGCGCTGTGGCAGGGCGATCTGGCGCAAGCGCTGGTCGCCGCGCTGCAGGCGCCGCTGCACGGCGATGTACGCGCGCAACGCGGCGCCGAGCGTCATGGCCGCCTGCTGGCCGCACCGATCGCCGCGCAGGTCGCCGCCGGCCATGCATGAGCCGCTCGCCCGGCACGACCTGGTCTGGCTGGCGGCCGATGCGCCATGGCAGGCGCGCACGCCGGGTGCGCAGGCGCGCCTGCGCGACTGGTTCGCTGCCGGCCATCCGGCGATCGTCGCGCGCGGCGATCGCCGCGACGTTGCGCCGCTACTGCGCCTGGGCGTGCCGTTGCCGCCGGCCGAGGGCAAGCAGCGGCTGTCGCTGTCGGTAGAGCGTGACGCGGTGCGGCGGCAGCGCGCGCCGCTGACCCTGGACGAGGTCTGCGCGCAGGTGCCGGCACTGCACGATTGGCAAGTGCCGCTGCGCGAACTGCAGGCATTGGCCGCCACGCATGGGCTGATCCCGCGCGTGTTCGGCGCGTTCGCCTGGCAGGCGCTGACCGGCTTGCGCTACGTGCAGGCCGGTTCGGACATCGATCTGTTGTGGCCGGTGCCGTCGCCGGCACAGGCCCCCGCGCTGCTCGCCGACCTGGCGCGTTGGGAGCAGCGCCACGGGTGCCGCGCCGATGGCGAAGTGCTGCTGCCCGACGGCGACGCGGTGAGCTGGCGCGAACTGGCCGGCGACAGCGCGCAGCTGCTGGTCAAGGCGCTGCGCGACTGCCGGCTGCAGCCGCGCACGGAACTGCTGCAGGCGTGGGGGGCGTGATGGACCTGCAGGCGCTGCGCGGTAGGCAAGATGGCTGCTTCTTGCAGGCGCCCACCGCCGTGGACGCGTCGGCGCCGGAAGCGGTCGGGGCTGAAGCCCCTCCTACAGTGGCCCCAGCGGATCATTCGCTGGCTCCTGTAGGAGCGGCTTCAGCCGCGACGAACGCAGCGAGGTGCTTTCCGGCATCGGAATCGGTCCAGACCGATGCGTCTCTTGCAGTGCAATGCGCAAGCAAGCCGCGATCGGCACCCGCAGCCGCGAAGGCCACGGCGATCCTTCCTAATGCCGTCGCCACCCCACACCGCCTCGGCCGTCTCGCCGTCGCCAGCCTGCATGCCGAGCTGGCCTGCGCGCCGAAGCCCGGCCTGGTCACGCCGTTCGATCGCGGCAGCCACGATGACATGGATGCGTCCACGTTCCTGCGCAGCCTGTTCGCGTTGCGCGGCTACTTCGTCGCGATCGCCGCTGCCGGCATGGCGGATGCGCCGTTCGCCACGTTGCGCCAGCGCGGCATCGAGGCCGAGCGCGCCATGCTGCGCGCCACCGGCGGCGTCAACACCCACCGCGGTGCGATCTTCAGCCTGGGCCTGCTGGTCGCCGCAGCGGCGCGGTTGCGCCGCCAGCACTCCGCGGTAGCGGATGGCATCGCGGTCTGCAACGCGGTCGCCATCCACTGGCACGATGCGTTGCTGGACGCGCCACTGGATCCGCATAGCCACGGCCAGCGCATGCGTCGCCGGCATGGCGTCGCCGGCGTGCGCGAACAGGCCGCTGCAGGCTTCCCGCTGCTGCGCGAGGTGGCGCTGCCGACGCTGCGCCGCGCGCTGCGTGCAGGCGTTGCCTACGATGCCGCCATGGCGCAGACCCTGCTGCAGCTGATCGCGCGCACCGACGATCTGAACCTGCTGCAGCGCGGCGGCCGCGACGGCCTGCGTTTCGCGCAACGCAGCGCGCGTGGGTTCCTCGAGGCCGGCGGCGTGGCGCAGCCGGACTGGCGCCAGCAGCTGGCGCATCTGGGCGAGGCCTTCGTCGCGCGCCGGCTGAGCCCGGGCGGCAGTGCCGATCTGCTTGCCTGCGCCTGTTTCCTGCAGCGCCAGGAGGCCGCATGAGCCTGGCACTGCTGTGCCCGGGGCA
>NZ_CAPJ01000200.1 GCF_000331775.1 Xanthomonas translucens pv. translucens DSM 18974 | reverse complement strand
TCAGCGCCGCCGCCGAACCCGGCGCGATCGCGCAGCGCCCGCTGGGCCGCAGCGGCGTGCGCATCGCCACGCTGGGCTTCGGTGCCGCGCCGATCGGCAATCTGTACGCGGAAGTGGACGACGCGGTGGCGTTGGCCGCGGTCGCCGACGCCCATGCCGCCGGCATCCGCCATTTCGACACCGCGCCGTATTACGGCTACGGGCTGAGCGAGCGCCGGCTCGGGCAGGGCCTGCGCGGGTTGCCGCGTGCGAGCTACACGCTGTCGACCAAGGTTGGGCGCCGCGTCTATGACCAAGCCGATGCCGCGCCGGGACGCGACGGCTTCGCCGTGGCCGGGCGTGGCGCCGCGTTCGACTACAGCCGCGACGGCGTGCTGCGCGAATTCGAAGCCAGCCTGCAGCGGCTGGGCACCGACCACGTGGACGTGCTGCTGCTGCACGATATCGGCCGCCTCACCCATGGCGAACGGCACCCGGCGATGCTGCGCCAGGCGCTGGACGAGGCCTTGCCGGCGATGGCCGAGCTCAAGGCCAGCGGCGCCTGCCGCGCGATCGGCATCGGCGTCAACGAGGAAGACATCGCGCTGGAACTGATGCCGCTGTTCCCGCTGGACTGCGTGATGCTGGCCGGCCGCTACACCTTGCTCGAACAGCACGCGGCGCAGCGGATCATGGCGCAGGCGCTGCAGCACCAGGTCGGCATTCTGGTCGCCGGCCCGTACAGCTCGGGCCTGCTCAGCGATGCGCGCGGACCGGGCGCCACCTACAACTACGCGCCGGTGGATCCGGACACGCTGGCGCATGCGCAGCGCCTGTTCGCGACCTGCGCGGCGCATGGCGTGGACGTGGGCGCGGCGGCCTTGCAGTTCCCGCTCGCGCACCCGGCGGTCGCTGCGGTGGTCGCCGGCATGCGCACGTCGGCGGAAGTGGCCAGCGCCGCCGCGCGGCTGCACGCGCCGATCCCGCCGCTGCTGTGGCAGCAGCTGCGCGACCAAGGCTTGTTACAGGCGCAGGTGCCGACGCCGTGAACGTGGTCGATGCGCACGTGCATTTCTGGCAGCTGGCGCGCGGCGACTACGACTGGCTGACGCCCGAACTCGCCGCGCTGTATCGCGACTTCGTGCCCGACGACCTGACCGCCGCGCTCGATGCGCACGGTGTGCATGCGATCGTCGCGGTGCAGGCGGCGCAGACCGAAGCGGAGAGCCGCTACCTGCTGCAGCTGGCGCGCGCGCAACCGCGCATCGCCGGCGTGATCGGCTGGATCGATTTCGAGGCCGGCGACGCGGCCGCGCGCATCGCCGCGCTGTGCGCCGAGGGCGATGGCCTGCTCAAGGGCCTGCGACCGATGGTGCAGGACCTGGCCGATCCGCAGTGGCTGGCGCGGCCTCAGCTGGACCCCGCGTTCGACGCGATGCTGCGCCACGACCTGGCGTTCGACGCGCTGGTCAAGCCGCTGCATCTGCCCGCGCTGCAGGCGCGCTTGCAGCGCCATCCGGCGTTGCGCGTGGTGCTCGACCACGCCGCCAAGCCGGCGATCGGTGCCGACGGTTTCGCCGCCTGGGCCGACGGCCTGGCGCAGCTGGCGCGGCACCCGAACGTGCTGTGCAAGCTGTCCGGCCTGCTCACCGAACTGCCCGCCGACGCCGACGCGGCGGCGATCGAACCCTACGTCGCGCAGCTGTTCGCCAGCTTCGGCCCGCAGCGGGTGATGTGGGGCAGCGACTGGCCGGTGTTGACCCAGCGTGCCGGCTACCGCGACTGGTTCGCGCTGGCGCAGGCACTGGTCGCGCGCCATGCCGCCGGCCACGCCGCCGACGTGTTCGCCGGCACCGCACGCCGCTTCTACCGTCTGCCCGAATCTCCTTCCCCCCGACCGGAACTTCCACGATGAACACGTCCGCATTCCACCCCCGGAGCCGCGCATGAGCGGCCGGTTGCAAGGCAAGCGCTGCCTGATCACCGCCGCCGGCGCCGGCATCGGCCGCGAGAGCGCGCTGGCCTGCGCGCGTGCAGGCGCGCAGGTGCTGGCCACCGATATCGATGCCGCGGCGCTGCAGGTGCTGGCCGCCGACTCCGCTGCGATCGTCACCCAGACCCTGGACGTCACCGACGCCGCTGCGATCCAGGCGCTGGTCGCGGCGAACGCGCCGTTCGACGTGCTGTTCAACTGCGCCGGCTACGTGCACCAGGGCAGCATCCTGGACTGCGACGAGCCGGCATGGCGGCGTTCGTTCGCGATCAACGTCGATGCGATGTACTACCTGTGCCAGGCGGTGTTGCCGGGCATGCTGGAACAGGGCCGCGGCAGCATCGTCAACATGTCCTCGGTGGCGTCGAGCATCAAGGGCGTGCCGAACCGCTTCGCCTACGGCGTGACCAAGGCCGCAGTGATCGGGCTGAGCAAGGCCATCGCCGCCGACTACGTGGCCAAGGGCATCCGCTGCAACGCGATCTGCCCGGGCACGATCAAGACCCCGTCGTTGGGGCAGCGGGTCAAGGCGCTGGGCGGCGACGAGCAGGCGGTGTGGAAGAGCTTCACCGACCGCCAGCCGATGGGCCGCCTCGGCGACCCGCGCGAGATCGCGCAGCTGGTGGTGTACCTGGCCTCGGACGAATCCTCGTTCACCACCGGGCAGACCCACATCATCGACGGCGGCTGGTCGAACTGACCGCGCCTGCCTTCCACTCCCAAGAGGACATTCCATGAAACTGCTGCGCTACGGCGAACCCGGCCACGAACGTCCCGCCCTGCTCGACGCCGACGGCCACCTGCGCGACCTGTCCGCGGTCATCGACGATGTCGCCGGCGAGCACCTCACCGCCGCCGGCCTGGACAAACTGCGTGCGCTCGATCCGGCCACGCTGCCCAAGGTGGAAGGCCAAGTGCGTTACGGACCGGCCGTGGGCCGCGTCGGCAAGTTCATCTGCGTCGGCCTGAACTACGCCGACCACGCCGCCGAGTCGGGCATGGCGGTGCCGGAAATGCCGGTGCTGTTCATGAAGGCCACCACTGCGATCAGCGGCCCCAACGACACCGTCGTGATCCCGCGCGGCTCGAAGAAGAGCGACTGGGAAGTGGAGCTGGGCGTGGTGATCGGCGACATCGCCCGCGACGTGTCGTTGGAAGACGCGCTCAAGCACGTGGCCGGCTATGCGGTGATCAACGATCTGTCCGAGCGCGAATTCCAGCTCGAGCACGGCGGCCAGTGGGTCAAGGGCAAGAGCTGCGACGGCTTCGGCCCGCTCGGCCCGTGGCTGGTCACCGCCGACGAAGTGGCCGACCCGCAGAACCTGTCGATGTGGCTGGAGGTCAACGGCCACCGCTACCAGAACGGCAACACGCGCACGATGGTATTCGGCGTGGCCGAGCTGGTCAGCCACATCAGCCGCTACATGACGCTGATGCCGGGCGACGTGATCAGCACCGGCACGCCGCCAGGCGTGGGCTTGGGGCAGAAACCGCCGATCTACCTGAAGCCGGGCGACGTGATGGCGCTGGGCATCGAAGGCCTGGGCGAGCAGCGCCAGGCCGTCGTCGCCCACCCGCGCGACGCAAGCTAAAGCCGTAAAGCCCCTCTCCCCCCGGCGACCGAAGGAAGTCCCGTGGCACAGAGGGGCGCTTCACTGCATTTTCTTTTTCTCTTCGCGCTTCACCCATCAGGATCCCCATGAGCAAAATCGTCGCCCTCGAGACCTTCGACGTGCGTTTCCCCACTTCGCGCGAACTGGACGGTTCCGATGCGATGAATCCGGATCCGGACTACTCGGCTGCCTACCTGCGGCTGCGCACCGATACCGACGACGGCCTCGCCGGCTACGGCCTGGTGTTCACCATCGGCCGTGGCAACGACGTGCAGAGCGCGGCGATCGCGGCGCTGTCGCACCATGTGGTCGGGCGCGACGTGGACGCGGTGATCGGCGACCTGGGTGGCTTTGCGCGCAGCCTCACCGACGATTCGCAGCTGCGCTGGCTGGGCCCGGAGAAGGGGGTGATGCACATGGCCATCGGCGGTGTCATCAACGCCGCCTGGGACATGGCCGCGCGCAGCGCCGGCAAGCCGCTGTGGCGCTACATCGCCGAGCTGTCGCCGGAACAGCTGGTGGCGACCATCGACTTCCGTTATCTCAGCGACGCGCTGACCCCGGACGAAGCGCTGGCGCTGCTGCGCGCCGCCGAACCGCTGCGCGCCGAACGCCTGCAGACGCTGCTCGAACAGGGCTATCCGGCCTACACCACCTCGCCCGGCTGGCTCGGCTACTCCGACGAGAAGCTGGTGCGCCTGGCCAAGGAGGCGGTGGCCGACGGCTTCCGCACGATCAAGCTCAAGGTCGGCGCGAATGTGCAGGACGACATCCGCCGTTGCCGCCTGGCGCGCGCAGCGATCGGCCCGGACATCGCGATGGCGGTGGACGCCAACCAGCGCTGGGACGTGGGTCCGGCGATCGCCTGGATGCGCCAGCTGGCCGAATTCGACATCGCCTGGATCGAGGAGCCGACCAGCCCCGACGACGTGCTCGGCCACGCCGCGATCCGCCAGGGCATCGCGCCGGTGCCGGTGTCCACCGGCGAGCACACGCAGAACCGCGTGGTGTTCAAGCAGCTACTGCAGGCCGGCGCGGTGGACCTGATCCAGATCGACGCCGCGCGCGTGGGCGGGGTCAACGAGAACCTGGCGATCCTGCTGCTGGCGGCGAAGTTCGGCGTGCGCGTGTTCCCGCATGCCGGCGGCGTCGGCCTGTGCGAGCTGGTGCAGCATCTGGCGATGGCCGATTTCGTCGCCATCACCGGTAAGATGGAGGACCGTGCGATCGAATTCGTCGATCACCTGCACCAGCACTTCGTCGATCCGGTGCGGATCGCACACGGCCGCTACCTGGCGCCGACGCTGCCGGGCTTCTCGGCTGAGATGCACGCGCACTCGGTCAGCCAGTACCTGTATCCGGACGGCCCGTTCTGGAGCGCGGACCTGGCCGCGCAGCAGGTATAACGCGACAAGCGCGTGCGGCCCAGGGCCGCGCGCGCCCATGTAGCAACGGCTTCAGCCGCGACGAACCATGCCAGGAACCTTGGCGGTTTTGCTTGTCTGTCGCGGCTGAAGCCGCTTCTACAGGGCACCTTGCGAGCAAGCCGCAAGTCTCCCGTGGGAGCGACTTCAGTCGCGACGAACGCAGTGGTGGCCCTGATGGCTTCGCAAGCTATCGGGACCGAAGTGCTTTCGCAGTGTCATTGCCTGCATCGCGCACGTCCCC
>NZ_CAPJ01000201.1 GCF_000331775.1 Xanthomonas translucens pv. translucens DSM 18974 | reverse complement strand
AGGCAAGCACCGCGGCCGGCGTGCCCCGTTGTGGGCGCCGGCCGCGCGTGCGCAATCGCCGCGCGCATCGGCAACCGCCGCCGCGCGCGAACCTGGGAACGACCGTGGAGGGTGGCAGGCATGTACAAGACGACGACCGGGATGACCGGCAAGACGACGACCGCAACGCAGGAGCAGCGCGCATGAACCGGCAACTGCTTGGCGAACTGATTTCCGAGGCGGTGGCGATGGTGATCATCATCGCCTTCGGCTGTTCGGTGGCGTGCATGTACGTGCTGTACGACCCCAGTCCGTACCAGAACGCTTACTGGGGCGTGTGCATCGCCTGGGGCCTGGCGGTGACGATCGCCATCTACGCCACCGGCTCGGTCTCCGGCACTCATGCCAATCCGGCGGTGACCCTGGCGTTGGCGCTGTTTCGGGGGTTCGCCTGGAACAAGGTGCTGCCGTACTGGGTGGCGCAGGTGGTCGGCGGGTTCCTCGGTGCGGGCATCGTCTACCTGCTGTTCGCGCCGGTGATCGACCACTACAACCAGGCCCATCAGCTGACCCGCGAAGCGGGCGGCGCGGCCGGCGTGTTCTTCACCGCGCCGGGCCTGGCGATCACCCCGATGCATGCGCTGCGCGACCAGGCAATCCTGACCGCATTCCTGATCTTCGGCATCTTCGCCATCACCGAGCGCTACAACGAGGCCGCGCCCACCGCCAATTCCGGTGCGCTGATCATCGGCCTGCTGGTGGCGACCATCGGCGCCTCGATGGGCTACCTGGAAGCGTGGGCGATCAATCCGGCGCGCGATTTCGGGCCGCGCCTGTTCGCCTACTTCGCCGGCTGGGGATCCTCGGCGCTGCCGTCGGCCAACAGCTACTGGTGGATCCCGATCGTCGGCCCGCTGATCGGCGGCGTGCTCGGCGGCGGCGCCTATCAGCTGCTGATCTATCCGTTCCTGCCGGCGCGGGTGAAGGCGCTCGAGGAAGCAGCGGCCTCGCGCCGGGCCTGAGCCTGCGCGCGATACCCGGTGCCGGCACCGCCGGCACGTTCCCAATCATTCCGGGCGCCGCCGCGGCGCGCGCCTCACGACCCCGCAGGAGTCACCGATGGAAAAGAAATTCATCCTGGCCATCGACCAGGGCACCACCAGTTCGCGCGCGATCCTGTTCGACCGCAAGGGCCACATCGCCGGCATGGCGCAGCGCGAGTTCGGGCAGATCTTCCCGCAACCGGGCTGGGTGGAACACAACCCGCGCGAGATCATGACCAGCGTCTACACCACGATCACCGAGCTGCTGAACAACCAGCAGGTGGACGCGAGCGCGATCGCCGGCATCGGCATCACCAACCAGCGCGAGACCACGGTGGTGTGGGACCGCGCCACCGGCCAGCCGATCTACAACGCCATCGTCTGGCAGTCGCGGCAGACCAAGGACATCTGCGAACAGCTCAAGGCCGCCGGCCACGAGGACATGGTGCGGGCCAAGACCGGGCTGCTGATCGATGCGTATTTCTCCGGCACCAAGGTCAAGTGGATCCTCGACCATGTGGAGGGCGCGCGCGAACGCGCGCAGCGCGGCGAACTGGCGTTCGGCACCATCGACAGCTGGTTGATCTGGAACCTCACCGCCGGCAAGGTCCACATCACCGACTACACCAACGCCTCGCGCACGCTGCTGTACAACATCCACGAGCTGCGCTGGGACGAGGAGCTGCTGCAGATGCTCGACATCCCGGCCTCGATGCTGCCCGAGGTGCGGTCCTCCAGCGAGATTTACGGTACCACCCAGGGCCAGTATTTCTACGGCCACGAAGTGCCGATCGCCGGCATCGCCGGCGACCAGCAGGCGGCGCTGTTCGGCCAGGCCTGTTTCGAGCCGGGCATGGCCAAGAACACCTACGGCACCGGCTGTTTCATGCTGATGAACACCGGCGAGAAGGCGGTGGAATCCAAGAACGGCCTGCTCACCACCATTGCCTGGGGCGTGGACGGCAAGGTCGAATACGCGCTGGAAGGGGCGATCTTCGTCGCCGGTTCGGTGGTGCAGTGGCTGCGCGACGGCCTGCGCATGTTCGGCAAGGCCAGCGACTCGCAGTCCTACGCCGAACGCGCCGGCGACAACGACGGCGTGTACTTCGTGCCGGCCTTCGTCGGCCTGGGCGCGCCGTACTGGCGCAGCGATATCCGCGGCGCGGTGTTCGGCCTGACCCGCGGCACCACCAAGGAACATTTCATCCGCGCCGCGATCGAATCGATGGCCTACCAGACCCGCGACGTGCTGACCGCGATGCAGGTCGATTCGGGCATCGAGCTGAAGGAGCTGCGCGCCGATGGCGGCGCGATCAGCAACGACTTCATGGCCCAGTTCCAGAGCGACATCCTCGACGTGCCGGTGCTGCGTCCGGAAGTGGCGGAAACCACCGCGCTGGGCGCCGCCTATCTGGCCGGTCTGGCGACGGGCTTCTGGAAGGATCGCGCCGAGATCGCGCAGCAGTGGGCGGTGGACCGCCGTTTCGAGCCGAGCATGCCGGCCGAACGCCGCGAGGAACTGTACGCCGGCTGGCAACAGGCGGTGGAGGCGACGATGGGCTTCCGCATTCGCTAGCCGCTGCCAGCGCGTTCTGTGCTTCCTGTAGGAGCGACCGTCTTCAGCCGCGACGAGCGCAGTGGTGTGCCTTGCGGCTTCGGAAGTCGTCGCGGCTGAAGCCGCTCCTACAGGTGTCTCGCTGCCGATGCGTTGAGTGCACTGTAGGAGCGGCTTCAGCCGCGACAGGTTGCCGAAACTGCCGCAATACCCAGCCCTTTTCTCGGCCCATCTGTCTCTGCCACGGTCGCTTCTGAAGTCCGGCAGCTGGACAGCGCCGCGCGTGGCGACTGAAGTCGCTCCAACAAGTGGGCTCGCAGCGCGCCGGCTGGGTGCACTGTGGGAGGGACTTCAGTCCCGACTGCGTCCGAAGCCGAATAGCTGGATGGCTTCGTTCGTCGCGGCTGAAGCCGCTCCTACAGGGGTTTTCGCGGCAGGACGCTACACGTACTGCGTCGGCCCACGCGGTCCCGGCACCGGAGCATCGACGTCGCCGACCGGATCGCTGATCGGCGGGATGGTCGGATCGATCGGCTGGTTGGGGATCGGATCCACCGGCCGGTCCGGGGTCGGGTCCACGCCGGGATTGGGGACCTGTCCCGGCACCGCGTTCGGTGGCTGCTGCGGATCCTGGCCGGGGTTGGGAGTGTGCATCTGCATGTGTACCTCGTGCTTCGGGAACCAGGCTGCACCGTGCGCGCCGCGCCGAACGCCGCGCGTGAAGCCGGAGGCAAGGGCGCATGAAGGCGCGCAAGCGACAACGCGTGATTCCCCCACCAGCATCGTCACCCGGCCGCAAAAACCGCGCGCTGGGCGTTGCCATGGCGAGCGTTGGACAGCGTTGCGCAGCGGCCGCGCCGCCGCGCTGGCGGCGCGGCCGCTGCTGCGGCATGCTGCCGTCGCATGCGCCGCTACGATCTGGTCATCTTCGATTTCGACGGCACCCTGGCCGATTCCTTCCCCTGGTTCCTCGATACCATCAACGACGTCGCCGACGCGTTCGGCTTCCGCCGCTTCGAGCCGGAGCGGCTGCAGGAAATCCGCAGCCTGAGCGCGCGCGAGCTGATGGCGCGCAGCGGCATCCGCTGGTGGCGGGTGCCGGCGGTGGCGCGGCGCATGCGCGCGCTGATGGCCGCACAGATCGAGCGCATCGCTCTGTTCGACGGGGTGGCCGAGTTGCTGGATGCGCTCGCGCGGGACGGCGTGCAGCTGGCGCTGGTGACCTCCAACAGCCGCGACAACGTCGAGCGCGTGCTCGGCGCCGAACTGACCGCACGCTTCCGCCACATCGGCTGCGGTGCCGCGGTGCTGGGCAAGCGCCGCAAGCTGCGCGCCGCGCGCAAAGCGTGCCGGGTGCCGGCCACGCGCGCGCTATGCGTGGGCGACGAGATCCGCGACGCCGACGCCGCACGCAAGGCCGGCATCGCCTTCGCCGGCGTCGGTTGGGGCTACACCCTGCCGGCGGCACTGCAGCCGCACACGCCGCTGCCGCTGCTGCAACACCCGGCCGACCTGTGGGACCTGCTAGGCCTGCCAAGCCCGGCCTGAGCGCGGCCTGAGCGCGGCCTGAGCGCGGCCCGGGTCGCCTCAGTGAACGCTGCGCCCAAGCATTCCCCATTCCCGCCCAATGCTGCACCGCAACGTGCTGTTCACTTATGATTGATATATTCATATACGAACAGCTGGCAGGCAGCGTCCGCAATGGCGGCGTCGCGTGCCGGCATCATCCGATCTAGCCCACGTGGGCGGAGGCGTGCCATGCGCAACCCCAGCAGCAACCGGTCCCGGAGCGCGCGCGGGGCGTGCGCGGCGGCCACCGGCGCGAACGCCGGCAGGTGCCGTTGAACGCCGTCAGCGCCGCCGCCGAACCCGGCGCGATCGCGCAG
>NZ_CAPJ01000202.1 GCF_000331775.1 Xanthomonas translucens pv. translucens DSM 18974 | reverse complement strand
CTGATCGGCCTGGACGACGGCCCGATCAGCGCCCGCGTGCAGGGCGAGGTCGCCGGCTGGGCGCCGGGCACTGTGTTCGTGCTGGACAACGGCCAGCAGTGGAAGGTGCTCAAGGGCAGCATGACCCTGCGCACCGCACTGGCTTCGCCGGCGATCAAGGTCGTGCCCGGCATCGCCGGACGCTGGTTCCTGCAGGTGGACGAAGACCTGCCGAAGGCGCGGGTCTACCGGATCCGCTGAGCGCCTGCGTCTATCGCGCGTCTTGTAGAAGCGGTTTCAACCGCGACGCAAGGCCCGGGCAAGATCACGGCTTCCGCTGCGGGGCAGATGGCCAGACGGCCACCCCGTGCCGCTCCTGCAGGAACACGCTGGTCCCGTGTGCGCACCAGGCACGCCGCCTCACCCCGCCGCGCGCAGCCGCAGGGTCAGCCCCTTGAGGAAGTTGCGCAGCAGCTGGTCGCCGCACAGGCGGAAGTTCTTGTGCTCGGGCTGGCGGAACAGCGCCGACAGCTCCGGCTTGGACACCGGGAAGCCGGCCTCGGCGAAGATCTGGTGCATGTCCACGTCCTTCAGCTGGAACGCCACGCGCAGCTTCTTCAGCACCACGTTGTTGGTGATCCGGGTTTCCACCGGGCGCGCCGGCAGGCTGTCGTCGCGGCCGCGGTAGTGGAACACCAGCCCGTCCAGGACATGCGCCAACACCCGGTCGCTGCATTCGACGAAGCCATCCTCGTCCTCCTTCTTCAGGTAGGCCGGCACCTCGCTCCTGTCGATCGGGAAGGCCGGATCGGCGAGGTGCACCGTGTCCACGATCATCTGGTCGCTGAGGTCGAGCATGTAGCGGATGGAGCGCAGTACGTCGTTGTTGATCATGGCCGGTCTGCTGCTGCCGGTGGCGTCCGGCGGGGTGCGTAGTCTAGGCCGTGTCGTCGATGGCCGGGTAGGCGCGTGGCGCGGCGCAACGACGGCCGCAGCTGCGTCGATGCGATGTGCGCGATTGCGATCGTCGCGGCCGCCGGCGTTTGCATCGGCCCGCGCATGCGCCATCATCGGCGCATGGACAACACGATCCCGAAACCGAGCGCGGTGCCTGCGCTCAATCCGCGCCAGGAGCAACTGGTCGCGCTGGTGCGGCAACAGGGCTATGCCGAAGTGGAAGGGCTGGCCACGCGTTTCGACGTGACCCCGCAGACCATCCGCCGCGACCTGACGCTGCTGTGCGAGGCCGGCGTGCTGCGCCGCTACCACGGTGGGGTCAGCCTGCCGTCGAGCGTGGAGAACCTGGCCTACACCGCGCGCAAGTCGCTGCAGGCGCGGGAGAAGCGGCGCATCGCCACGCTGCTGGCGCAGCACATCCCCGACGACGCGTCGCTGTTCATCAACATCGGCACCACCAACGAGGACGTGGCGCGGGCCTTGATGGGGCATAGCGGGCTGCGGGTGATCACCAACAACCTCAACGTGGCGGTGATGATGAGCGCCAATCCGAGCTTCGAGGTGATGGTCGCCGGTGGCCGCGTGCGCGGCCGCGACCAGGGCGTCACCGGCGAGGCCACGATCGAACTGATCCGCCAGTTCAAGGTGGATTTCGGCGTGATCGGCATTTCCGGCATCGACCCGGACGGCACCTTGCTGGATTTCGATTTTCACGAGGTGCGGGTGGCGCAGGCGATCATCGAGCACTCGCGGCAGGTGTTCCTGGCCGCCGACCACAGCAAGCTCGGCCGCAACGCCATGGTCCGGCTCGGGCCGATCGCGCGGGTCCAGGCCTGGTTCACCGACCGCGCGCCGCCGCCGGAGCTGGCCGTGGTGCTGGACGAGGCCGGCACCCGCGTGTTCGTCGCCGAGGGCGGTGCCGAAGGCGAGGCCGAGGCGGAAACGGTGGCCGGCGACCAGGCCGATCCGGACTGAGCCGCGCCGCCCGCCGGCGTGCAGCGGAGGCCGGGTTACCGCGTGGAGCGACGGCGGACACGGCGATCCCGCATTGCGTGTGCGTTTATGTTCGTATCATTTCGTTATTGTGACGTTACATGCTGCCGGGAGTCGCTAGCGGCGGGAGGCCGGCTGCCGCAAATGCAGCGGTCGCCACGCGCCCATGCCGCCCACAGCAAGGCTTTGCGCTGACGCTACGCTGCACTGCAGCGTGCTATGTTCGAAAATGTTCGTTTACGATCTTTTCGTCCCTCGTCGTCGTCCCAGGCCTTTTCGCCGCGGACACGACGCTTCCGGAGTCAGGCAATGCGCGAGATCTACGATGTGCTGGTGGTCGGTGGTGGCATCAACGGCGTGGGCATCGCCCGCGATGCGGTGGGCCGTGGCCTGTCGGTATGCCTGTGCGAGCGCGACGACCTCGCCTCGCATACCTCCAGCGCCAGCACCAAGCTGATCCACGGCGGGCTGCGCTACCTGGAGCAGTACGAGTTCGCGCTGGTCGGCAAGGCGCTGGCCGAGCGCGAAGTGCTGTTGCGCCTGGCCCCGCACATCATCTGGCCGCTGCGCTTCCTGCTGCCGCATCAGCCGCACCTGCGCCCGGCGTGGATGATCCGCACCGGCCTGTTCTTGTACGACCATCTCGGCCGCGGCCGCCGCACCCTGCCGGGCTCCAGGCGCATGGCGCTGCGCTCGGATCCGGTCGGCGCGCCGCTGCGCGAGGAATTCCGCACCGGCTTCGTTTATTCCGACGCCTGGGTGCAGGACGCGCGGCTGGTGGTGCTCAATGCGATGGATGCAGCGCAACGCGGCGCGCGGATCCTGACCCGCACCCGCTGCGTGGCCGCGCGCCGCGTCGGCGGCGTCTGGCAGGTGCAGCTTGAGCATGCCGACGGCCGCCGCCAGGACCTGCAGGCGCGTGCGCTGGTCAATGCCGCCGGGCCGTGGGCGGTGCAGTTCCTGGACGACGTGGCAAAGGTCGGCCACGACCACGCGCTGCGCCTGGTCAAGGGCAGCCACATCGTGGTGCCGCGGCTGTTCGAGCACGACCATGCCTACATCTTCCAGCAGCCGGACCGGCGTATCGTGTTCGCCATCCCCTACGAGCACGACTTCACCTTGATCGGCACCACCGACGTGGACTACCGCGCCGATCCGTCCGCACCGAAGATCGATGCCGAGGAGACGCGCTACCTGTGCGAGGCGGCCAACCGCTACTTCCTCAAGCAGATCGCGCCCGGCGACGTGGTGTGGAGCTATAGCGGCGTGCGCCCGCTGCTCGACGATGAGGAGGACAACGCCGCCGAGGTCACCCGCGACTACCTGCTGGAACTGGACGTGGACGGCAGCGCGGCGCTGCTCAACGTGTTCGGCGGCAAGCTCACCACCTACCGCAAGCTGGCCGAGGAGGCGGTGGACCGGCTGGTCGCGCACGCAGGGCGCAAGGCGTCGGCGTGGACCGCGCGCGGTGCGCCGCTGCCCGGCGGCGAGCGCCGCGACATCGGCGTGCTGGCGCAGGAACTGCGTGCGGCGCGTCCGTGGCTGAGCGAGCCGACCGCGACCCGGCTGGCGCGCAACTACGGCACCCGTGCGGTGCAGTTGCTGGGCGCCGCGGCCTCGCTGCAGCACCTGGGCGAACACTTCGGCGCCGACCTGTACCAGGCGGAAGTGGACTACCTGCGTGCGCACGAATGGGTGACCCAGGCCGACGACCTGCTGTGGCGCCGCAGCAAGCTCGGCTTGCGCATCGACGCCGCCGGCCGCCAGCGCCTGATCGACTATCTGCAGCAGGCGCCGGCCGCGCTGGCCGCCGCGCCCGCATGAGG
>NZ_CAPJ01000203.1 GCF_000331775.1 Xanthomonas translucens pv. translucens DSM 18974 | reverse complement strand
CGCGATGCGCCGCACCCAGCGCTGGCGCACGCCGTGGCCTAGTCGCGGTAGGACAGGGTGAAGCTCGCCGTGCGCGGCATCTCCGGCCACACTTCGAAGGTGCTGAAGGCGTGGGTGTAGCCGCGTTTGTCGGCCACGTTGTCGATGCGTAGCCCCAGTGTGAGCTGGCGGCTCATCGCGTAGTCCATCGACAGGTCGGTGCGCCAGTACGCCGGCAAGTCGAAGCTGCCGTCCACGTCGCCGGTGCGGGTACCGATGTAGGTGGACGACGCGCCGAGGCGCAGGCCGCTGAGGGCGCCGTCGTTGAAGCGGTAACCGGTCTGCAGCGCGAAACTGTGCCTGGGGACGTTGCGGATGGGCACGCCGACCAAGGCGGCATTGGTGTCGTCGGTGGTCTTGGCGCGCGTGTAGGCGTAGCCGGTCTGCACGTCCCAGCCGTGCATGCCGAGCCGGGCGGAAACGTCCACGCCTTCCGAGCGCTGCTGGCCGATGGCGGCGAGCGAGCTGGGGTTGTCGCGATCGGAGACCGCCACGTTCTGCCGCTCCAGCCGGAACAGCGCGCCCGTCGCGAGCAGCCGCCCGTTCCAGAACGAGGATTTCGCGCCAACTTCGTACTGCACGCCGGTTTCCGGCTGCAGCGGCGTGCCGCGCGCGGTCAGGCCGGACACCGGCAGGAACGAGGTGGTGCGGTTGGCGAACAGCGCCAGGTCCTCGCGCGGCCTGTACAGCAGGCCCAGTTGGCTCGTCCACGCGTCCTGCTTCTGCTGGAAGTCGCCGCTCACGCCTGCGCCCGAGAGCGAGGCGGTGTCCTGCCGGTAGGTGGACCAGCGCGCGCCGACCACCGCCCGCAGCCGTTCGGTCAGGCCGATGCGATCCTGCGCGAACAGGCCGAGGGTGCGGAACGCTTCGTCGCTGGTCCTGCTGCGCGACGGGAGCGGGGACACCTCGGGCCGGCGCTCGAACTGGTACGTCGGCGCGTAGAGGTCCAGGCTGCTGGCCAGCCCGGTGCTGCTGGTGGTGTGGCGTTCGAAGCGGGTGTAGTCGCCACCGGCCACCAACGCGTGGGTGATGGCGCCGGTGCTGGTCTGCCAGGCGAGGTCGTTGTGCGCCGACCACGCTTCGCCGCGCGCGTGTCCATCGAGCACGGCGCGGGTCAGCGTGCGCTGCGGCTCGTCCCAGCCGAGCACGCCGAAAATGTTTTCTTCGTCGACCTCTTCGCGCGTCCAGGAAACGGCCGCGCGGTAGCGGACGCTGTCGCTGAACCGGTGCTCCAGGCGCGCGCTGACGTCAGTGTTGCTGCGCACGGAAGGAGCGAAGGTGGGGTCGACCAGGCTGAGCGCGCGCGGCAGCGGGCCGTTCGCGTTCGCAAGCACCGTGCCTTCGGCCGGCAGGCCGTTGAAGAACCCTTCGATGCGGTTGCGGGTGTAGAACGTTTCCAGCGTCAACGTGGTGCGCTCGCCCAGGTCGATGGCGATCGACGGCGCGATGAACTGGTGTTCCCGGCTCCAGAAATCCACGAACGATGTGCTGTCGTCGACGGCGCCGGTCAGGCGGAATCGCACCGCGCCGTCGGCGGCCAGCGGGCCGGTCAGATCCAGGGTGCCGCGCCAGTCGTCGAAGCGTGCGTACTTCACGGCGCCTTCGAAGCCCCACACGCTCTCCGGCTGTTTGGTGACGATGTTGACGACGGCGCCCGGTTGCAGCTGCCCGTACAGGACCGAGGCCGGTCCCTTGAGCACCTCGATGCGCTCGATGGCGACCGCATCGCGCGCCTGGCGCAGCGGATTGGCGGTCATGCCGTTGACCGTCTGATTCGCCGCGAATCCGCGGATCAGGTAGGTGTCGCCGAACGCATCGAGGGTGGAGCCATCGCGCGACGCGCCGGGAATGAAGCGCAGCGCATCGCCCACGGTCTCGCTTCCGGTCGCCTCGATCATCGCCCGATCGATTCGTTGGTCACGCGCCCATAGACGGCGATCCGGTCCAGCGTGACGGCATCGCTCCCCGCGTCCTGCGCGGCGGCCGACTGGCCCGCCACGCTCAAGGCAAAGGCCATGGCCAGGGGCAGGTGGTTGCGACGGGGACGCAGGTGCATGGTCGAATCCGGAATGAGAGTTAGTCGCATATGTTAGCTGAATGGGGGATTCAGCATGCGCCCGGATGTGGCGTGGCCCGGCGCAGCGGGCCGGGACGGCAAGCACCGCCGTACCGACCGCCGGTCTTGCCCAGTGTCTTGCAGGCTGATCCGGGCGACGCTGCCGTCAGCGGTGGCCGGCGCAGGCCCGGTGTCCGTTCACCATGGCGGCGAGCGCCCCGCCGCATAGCGCACGGTCGTGCCAGGGCTGCGACCGCAGAGGAGGTCTGCCGCACTGGCCGATGGCTTGCGAGATGGAGGAAAATCCCACTTCCTTGCCGAGTCTGGAAACCGCCATGTCAGGACGATGGAATTGGACGGTGTTGTTGCTGTGCACTGCGAGCTGGGCTGCTGCCGCGGCCGCGCCGGCGCCCAGCGAGTACGGCACCAAGGATGGCTGGGGCAGCCTGCAGCTCAGTGGGCAGGGTGAGGTGCGTGAGTTCGCGATCGACGCGGTGGGCGCCAATGGCCATAGCTGCGGGCTGTCCGGCACGCTGCGCGGCGAGATCGCCGAGGTCACCGAGGGCAGCGACATGCCGTGCCGCGTGTCGTTCAAGCGCACGCCTGGCGGGTTCGCGGTGAAGCCGCTGACCGCGGAGAGCTGCCGCGACTATTGCGGCGCGCGCGCCAGCTTCGAGGGCGAGTACCTTGCGTTGCCGGCCGGCTGCACCGCTGCGGCGAGCACACGGCGGCGCGCGGCGTACCTGGCCGACTATCGCGGCAAGCGCTATGCGGCGGCGCTGGCGGGGATGGATGCGTTCGATAAGCAATGCGGCACCTTCTTCAACTGGCTGGAGCGCGACCGCTTCGCCAACGACCGCGCCATCGCCCTGTTGCGCCTGGGCCGTCCGAAGGAGTGCCTGGCGGTGCTGGACACCACCATTGCCGCCGGCAGCCGCGACGAGGACGCGCTGCAGCAAGAACTGGACAAGAACGGCAGCATGCTGCCGCCGAGCGATTGGGACAGCTACCTGCCGATCGCCAAGTCCACCTGGTTCAATCGCAAGCTGTGCGAGGCGGCGACGCCGTAGCGGCTGGTGTGGGAGCAGCTTCAGCCGCGACGAACGGAGTCCGGAACCGCACCGGCTGTGGCGGGCATCGGGACTGGGGTCGCTCCTGCAGTGCACCCAGTCAACCTGCGCAGCCGAGCCTGCCGAGGATTTCCCGGGTCACCTTGTTCGGTTTTTCGATGTCGTTGCCGACGCCGACCGGCATCGCGATGGTGACGGCGTGCGGGGACCGGAACGACGAGACGGCCCTCGCGCTTTTCATTTGCGTTCTCCATGAACGGTCGCGATGGATCTGCGCGGACGCCGCCCCGTGTCCGGGCGCGCAGCATGGCAGGCAGGCAAGCGCGCCAGCGACCCGTGCGGGTCGCAAGACGCCGCACCGGTCGCTGCTGCCTGCCGATCACAACGCAGGCAGTGCTGCGCAGCGGCCACGACCCGGACCGCCACGGGCACCGTCAGTGCGCCACTACGACTTCCGGCAGGGGAGCGCCGGCTGCGCCGGGCGTAGCATCGGCGGATGACGCGCAAGGATCGCTTCCCCTCGCCTGCACCTGTCCGCTCCGGAACCCCCCACGCCATGCCTTCCCCGCTTCTTGCCCCACGCGCGCTCGGCGCCGTCCTCCTTGCCATGCTGCTGCCGGCCGCCGCCGCCGCCGCGCAGGCGCCGGCCGTCACCACCGCCGACTATGCGCGGGCCGAGCGCGCGCTCGGGCACCTGACGCAACCGCTGCTGGACCATGCGGTCGAACGCGTGGACTGGCTCGACGCCACCCATTTCGCCTATGTCGACCACGACGCCAACGGCGATCACTTCATGCGCATGGACGCGGTTAGCGGCCAGCGCGCGCCGCTGTTCGACCAGGCCGCGCTGGCCGCGGCGCTCAACAGCTTGCTGGCGCTCAGCGAGCGGCCGCTGGCCGCGGCCGACCTGCCGATCAAGTCGCTGCGCCTGGCCGCCGATGGCCGCTACCGTTTCAGCGTGCGCGACACCCAGGTGTTCTGCGACCCCGACGCGCATTGCAGCAAGGTCTACGCCACGGACAAGCCCGAGCCGGGCGTCCTGTCGCCGGACAAGAAGACCGAGGCGTTCGTCCGCGACTGGAACCTGTGGTTGCGCGACCTGGCCTCCGGCAAGGAAACCCAGCTCACCACCGATGGCGTGCAGGACTTCGGCTACGCCACCGACAACGCCGGCTGGAAGCACAGCGACACGGCGATCCTGGAGTGGTCGCCGGATGCGCGCAAGATCGCCACGTTCCAGCAGGATCAGCGCAAGAGCGGGGACATGTACCTGGTCAGGAGCAAGCTGGGGCATCCGGAGTTGTTGCAGTGGAAGTACCCGATGCCCGGCGACAAGGAGGTGACCATGATCGAACGGGTGATCGTGGACGTGCCCACGCGCACGGTGGTGCGGCTGCAGATGCCGCCGGACCAGCACCGCTCGACTCTGTGCGACGACGTCAGCTGCGGCGCGGACGGCGGCTGGGACGATGTGAAGTGGGCGCCGGACAGCAAGACCCTGGCGTTCGTCTCCACCTCGCGCTACCACAAGGATGCCTGGTTCCGCATCGCCGACGCGGCCACCGGCGCGGTCCGCACCGCGTTCCGCGAAACCGCCAAGACCTACTACGAAAGCGGCCAGGTCGCGGCGAACTGGGCCTACCTGCCGGCGCGCAACGAAGCGGTGTGGTTTTCCGAACGCAGCAACTGGGGCCAGCTGTACCTGTACGACCTGGCCACCGGCAAGCCCAGGCGCGCCATCACCACCGGCGAGGGCAACGTCACCGAATTGCTGAAGGTCGATGCCCAGACCCGCACCGCCTGGTTCCGCGCGGTTGGCCGCAGCCGCGGGCTGGATCCGTACGATCAGCAGCTGTGGAAGGTCAGCCTGGACGGCGGCGCGCCGCAGCTGCTGACGCCGGAGCCGGCCGACCACAGCATCGCCCTGTCGCCGGACGGCCAGCGCTTCGTCGACAGCTACTCCACCACCACCCAGCCGCCGGTGACGCTGCTGCGCCAGGCCGGCGACGGCCGTACCCTCGCCACCGTGGCCAAGGCCGACAGCGGCCGCCTGCAGGCCGCCGGCTGGGTTCCGCCGGTGCCGATCACGGTAAAGGCGCGCGACGGCAAGACCGTGCTGTACGGGCTGATGTTCAAGCCCTCGCAGTTCGATCCGGCCAAAAAATACCCGATCATCGACTACATCTATCCCGGCCCGCAGACCGGCTCGGTGCGCGGGCGCAGTTTCCTGCCCAGCCATGGCGACAACCAGGCGCTGGCCGAACTGGGTTTCATCGTCGTGGCCATCGACGGCATGGGCACGCCGTGGCGCTCCAAAGCCTTCCATGACACCTGGTACGCCGACATGGGCGACAATACCTTGCCCGACCAGGTGGCCGGGTTGAAGGAGCTGGGGCAGCGCTACCCGTGGATCGACCTGCAGCGCGTGGGCATCTGGGGCCACTCCGGCGGCGGCAACGCCTCCACCGACGCGATGCTGCGCTACCCGGACTTCTTCAAGGTGGCCTGGTCGGAGAGCGGCAATCACGACAACCGCAACTACGAGGACGACTGGGGCGAGAAGTACCAGGGCCGGCTCAGCGTGGACAAGCAGGGCAAGGGCAGCTACGACAACCAGGCCAATCCGCTGCTCGCCGCCAACCTCAAGGGCCGGCTGATGCTGGTCCACGGCAGCCTGGACGACAACGTCCCGCCCTACGAATCGCTGTTGATGGCCGACGCGCTGATCAAAGCCAACAAGACCTTCGACATGCTGGTATTGCCCAACGCCAAGCATGCCTATGGCGACGACGACACCCCGTATGTGACCCGCCGCCGCTGGGACTACTTCGTGCAATACCTGCTCGGCGCGACGCCGCCGGACAACTACCGGATGCAGCCGCTGCCCAAGCATTGACCCGACGGCGCGGCGCGCGCAGGCCCGGCCGCGCGGCGGCCTAGGCCGGTGGGCCGTCGCTGCGGGGTGCAGGCAGCGCCGATGCCACGATCGCGTGCAGCCGCTGCGCCATGACCTTGCGGTCGGCGCCGTGGTCGAGGGCGATCGGCGCGTGGAAGGTCACCCGCACCACGGCGCCGGACATGCCCAGAAAGCGCAGGACATGGGCGCCGGCCTGCATCGTGCCGTAGAACGCGTAGGCGTCGCGCTCGCCGCCCTGTGCCAGCGGTCGGCCATCGACGGACAGCACCTGCAAAGTGAACGCTTGCAGCGTCCATGGCCGGGCGTGGGCGTCGCCGCCCAGGAACAGCGAGAACAGGCTCGACTTGAACGCAGCGACGCGCTCGCCGGAGGAGGTGGTGCCTTCGGCGAACAGCACCACGTCGTGGTCGGGGCGGATCTGCGCGGCGACAGCCGCCGCCACGTTGGCCGCGTCGATCCGGCGGCGGCTGATGAACAGGGTCTGCGCCAGTGCGCCGAGGCGGCGCATCCCCGGCCAGCGCTCCATGTCGTTCTTGGCGATGAAGCGCGCGCGCAGCAGGCTGCCCAACACCACGATGTCGAAATGCGAGAGGTGGTTGCCGACGAACAGGGTGCCGCCGCCGCTGCGCGGCACGCCGACGCGCTCGACGCGGATGCCCATCAGCCTGCGCACGCAGGCGAACCACAGCCGCGGCAGCACGAAGGCGCCGCGGCCGCGGGTGCAGCGCATCAGCAGCCATTGCAGCGGCAGCAACGGCACGCTGATCAGGGCCAAGGCGGCGAGCTTGGCGCTCACGCGCACGGTGGCGAGAACAGTGCCTGCTGCGAGGCGAGACGAGGCGGCGTGGTTCATGGATGACGAAGGGGCGGTCGTGTGCGCAGCGCAACGGGCGCCGGCGTGGGGACGCCGCCGGCACCGCCGATGGTAGCCTACGCTGTCGCGTCCGGCATCTACGGGCAAGGCCGCGGCGGGATGCGCGCACCCGCAACGGTGCCTGGCGCCATCCGCGCTTGCCGCGCATGCGGCGGCGGCAGCGATAGATCAGGTATTGCCGGATGGGCAGCGCAGGCGTTGCTTCGCATAGTCCCAGACGCGGCCTGTGTGCGGTGCGCATCGGCAGCAATCCCTCCATCCGTCCTCAAGGAGTCATCCATGTATCCCTCGATCAGAGTCGCGCTGCTTGCCGTCCTCGCCCTGCCGGCTGCGCAGGCGCAGGCGCAGAAAGCCCCGGCGGGCTGCGGCGTGCTGCCCACCTATGTGCGCGAAGCCATGCGCGATGTGTCCGCCTGCATCACCATGCCCAATCCGATCGTCGCCTGCGGTGCCGGCGCCGTCGATGTGCAGGTCTTCGGCAACGGTGAGCGGCGCCTGCCCCAGGCCGGCCGCGGCCAGACCTACTACGAGGGCAAGGCGCGGCGCGATCCCGGCGGCCCGGCCGGCACCTATCGTTTGGTGTACCTGGTTACCGACGGCGCCAAGAAGTCGGTCATCGACAAGCGCTACTACTCCGCCGACCACTACCTCAGCTTCTGCACGATTCCCTGAGCGGTCGCGCGCAGCGTGTCCGCTACCGGCGGACACGCTGCGCCTGTGGCGTCGTCGGTGGGTGGCAGGCAGCGCTTGCAGCGCGCGCGGTGCACTCGTCGCGGCGGCGGCGCTCGGCTAGACGTTGCCCACTTGACGACGCGCAAGCCGTGTTCCAGTGCCAGCCCCAGTCGTGAGAATCCGCACAGGCCGCCTGCCTGTGTCTCACTGCATCCAGGGGGGTTTTCCATGTCCGCTTTCCATCCTCGCGCCGCTGCCGTGCGTTTGAGCGCGCTGTCCGCCGGCCTGTGCATCGCGCTGTCGGCCGCGGCACAGCCTGACGCCGCCGCCGATCCGACCACGCTGGATGCGATCAACGTCAAGGCCGAGCGCGCGCGGGTATACGGTCGAACAGACCGCGGCGGCGACGCGCCTGGCGCTGACCCCGCAGCAGACGCCGCAGTCGCTCAGCATCGTCACCGCGCAGCGGATCGAGGACCAGCACCTGACCTCGGTGCGCGATGTGCTCGACAACGTCACCGGGGTGTCCTCCAACGCCTACGATACCGAGCGGGTGTTGTTCTATGCGCGCGGCTTGCTGGTCGAGAACATGGCCTACGACGGCGTGCCGGTCGCGCCGGGGATCAACGCCGGGTCCGCCGATGCCAGCCTGGATACGGCCATCTACGAACGCATCGAGGTGCTGCGCGGGGCCAGCGGCCTGCTCAGCGGCGCCGGCAGCTGGTCGGCGCCTACGAGCAGGGCGATTCCTACCTGGACCGCTACAGCAAGCAGAAGACCGTGCTGTACGGCGTGGTCGATGCCGATCTCGGCGCCGCCACCACGCTGAGCGTGGGCTACGACTACCAGAAGAACCGGCCCAAGGGCGTGACCTGGGGTAGCTACCCGGTGTTCTACGACGAAGGCAGCTTCCTGGAATGGCCGCGCGGCTTCAGCAGCGCCGCGGACTGGAGCTACTGGAACACCACCACCGCCACCGCCTTCGCCGATCTCAAGCACCCATTCGGCAACGGCTGGCTGCTGCGGGCGCTGGCCAGCCACCGCGCCACCGACGGCGACATGGCGCTGTTCTACGTCTATGGCTTCCCGAACCGTGCCACCGGCGAAACGCTGGTTCCCTCCGCCTACCGCAGCCGCGACCGCGGCCGCCAGAACATGCTCGATGTGTACGCGTCCGGCCCGTTCCAGGCCTGGGGCCGCGAGCACGAGCTGGTGCTGGGCCTGAGCGGTTCGCGCTACGCCAGGCGCGCGTGGCTCAACGCCACCGAGACGCTGGCGCCGATCGGCGACTTCCTGCAATGGGATGGTCGCTATCCGTACCCGCAGTTCGCGGCCGAGGCCGACAAGGTCACCGACCTGCGCACCGACCAGCAGGGCGCGTACGCCGCCGCGCGCCTGTCGCTGGCCGAGCCGTTGACGCTGGTCGTGGGCGCCCGCTACAGCCGCTGGAAGAACGACACCGACGACCTGTACAGCGGCGTGTTCCGTCACGACCACCGCAAGACCGTGCCCTACGCCGGGCTGATCTACGCGATCACGCCGGTGTATTCGGCGTTCGTCAGCTATACCGAGATCTTCGACCCGCAGGACAACCGCCGCCGCGACGGCAGCTTCCTCGATCCGGTGCTCGGCAGCAGCCGCGAGATCGGCCTCAAGGGCCGCCATCTCGACGGCCGCCTCAACACCGCGCTGGTGCTGTTCGACACCCGCCAGGACCACGTGGCCGAGGCCGACATCGGCAAGACCCTGCCCGACGGCCTGACCCAGGCCTACGTGGCGGTGGACGGCACGCGCTCGCGCGGTGTCGAATTGGACGCGTCGGGCGAGCTGAGCGAAGACTGGAGCGCGTCGTTCGGCTGGTCGCATTTCGAACTGGAAGGCCCGGACGGCGCCGACCTGCGTACCGCGCTGCCGCGCACGCTGGTGCGCGTGTTCAGCACCTACCGGCTGCCCGGCGCCTGGAACCGGCTCAGCGTGGGCGGCGGCGCCAACTGGCAGTCCGCCAGCCATGCCGCGGTGGATGGCCCCAATGGCCCGCAGCGCGTGGACCAGGCCTCGGTGACCCTGCTCGGCGCGATGGCGCGCTACGCGTTCAATGCGCAGGCGGCGCTGCAGCTCAACGCCAACAACCTGCTGGACCGCAAGTATTTCGTGCTCGACGCGTACAGCAACCTGTATTACGCCCCCGGACGCACTGCGACGCTGAGCTTCAGCTACCGGTTCTGAGCGGCCCTGCGCTGCGTCGTTGGCGCAGCGCGCGTCGCTTGCCGGCCGTTCGCGCGCCTATGTTTTCAATTCCAGCACCGGCACGAAGCCGCCATAGATCATGCGCTTGCCGTGACGTGCCTGGCGCAGTGGCGTCCTTCTATCGAACGCGCGAAGCCGGGCGGACCGGCCACGCATGCTGCGGCGATGGATGCGCTTCGCCCCGCGGGGCCGTTTGGATGGCGGGCGGTGGCGATGCGCGGATGGGGGACCGGACTGGAACCAAGATGGGCGCACTCGGGCTGCGTTGCATGCCAGGCCCGCGATCGATCCGGTCAGGGCGATCCGCAGGACGCCATCTGTGGGAGCGACTTCAGTCCCTCCCACAAGCACATTGCCGCTGGGTGCGTTGCGGGAGGCGCTCTGGGATCGGCCTCGACGCTTCGACGCGCGCGGCGGTTCCGCTGCTCCGACGGTCGCGGTTGAAACCGCTCCTACAGGGAGCGAACGGCCGATGGAAACGCGCTGATCCGCACCCGGGCCGCCCTCTGCGCGCAGGCGGCAGCTCAGCCCTGGCTGGCGCCACCCGGGCACGCGGCGGTCAGCTTCAGGCTGTAGGACTGCAGGTCCCAGCGGTGCTGCGGGCTTTCGTCCGGCACGTAGTGCCACGACTGCAGGTAACCCTGCGCGCACGATGCGATGGCAATGCTGTCGCCGGGCGCACCGGTCGCAGGCAAGGGCAGCGGCTGCGGTACCGTGCGGGTGGTGGCCGGCCTGGTCGCGCTGTAGGCCAGCGTCACCGCGCCCAGCTGGGCGGGATCGCCCACGCGCTTTCCTTGCATCGTCGCCGGATGCTGGACCAGCCAATCGCGGAGTTGGCGCCATTCCGGTGTTCCCAGCGCATACGTAGTGCTGGTCGCGACTTGCAGCGCGTCCTGCTGCGCGCTCGCGCTGCCGGCCAGTAAGGCCAGCGCCAGCACGGCGCTGCGCGCCAGCCGCGTCGGCCGCTGGCCAACGCCCGCCGCATGATCGGTGTCCTGGTTCGACTGCATGCGTCCGCTCCTGGCCGATGGCCGTTGGCTCGGAAAATACCACCGGTCCGGGCTGGCGGCACGCTGCCCGCACGAGCAGGCCTGCGGATTGTCTACGGGGCAGGCGCGTGCGCAAATCGTCGCTGCGTGGCGCACCTGGCCGACTACGGCCTGCTGCAGTTGCACGGCGAGGTCGGCATCGACATTGCGTGGGCGATGGCGCGGGCGCACGCCATCAAGAAATGTAGGAGCGGCTTCAGCCGCGACCGCGTCTACGGATAGACCCTGTCGCGGCTGAAGCCGTTCCCACAGTGGGGCCGATCGCTTTCGTTGCCGAAGGTGCGGCTGGAGGCGCTTAGCGCAGCATCTCGGTGAAGGCGCGGTCGGCCTCGATCACGTCCGGCAGCGCGGCGAACAGCGCGTCCAGGTCCACGTCGTCCAGCAACGGGCCGCCGATCGCCTGCCGCGCTTCCGGGGTGGCGCCGCCATGGTGCTCCAGCGCATCGGCCACCAGCGCCGCCTGCGCCACCACGCGCGGCATCGGCTGGCCGTCCGGCGCCTGCAGCGGCCTTGCCTGGAAGGCGATCGCGGTCTGGATCACCTGCGGCAGCTGCCAGCGCCGCGCCAGTTCGGCGCCCACTTCCGGGTAGCCGAAGCCCAGCTGCACGGTCTCGTCGGCGGCGCGGCCGCTGGAGGATGCGCCCGGATGCAGCTGCGCCGCATAGTCCGGTGCGCCGGTCTGGATCAGCAGCTCGCCGATGTTGTGCATCATCCCGCAGGTGAACGCGGTTTCCGGATCCAGGCCCTTCTGCCGGGCCAGCAGCCGGCAGATGCCGGCGACCTCGAAGCTGTGCAGCCAGAACGCGCGCAGGTCGAAATGCGCCGGCGCGTGGAACGCGTCGGTCATCGACGAGGCCAGCACCAGGGTGCGCAAGGTGTTGAAGCCCAGGCGCAGCGCCGCGTCCTCGACGCTGGTCGAGTCGCGTGCGCCGCGGAACCGCGTCGAGTTGGCCAGGCGCAGCACCTTGGCCGCGATCACCGGGTCGCGCTCGATGCTGCGCGCCACGCTGTCCAGGCTGGTGGTGGGATTGTCGAATTGCAGGATCAGTTCCTGCGCCACCTTGGGAATGGTCGGCAGGGTGTGCAACTGGTCGAACAGCACCTCTAGTTTCATGGGGACCTCAAAACGGAACGGGAAGGGACACCGCCGGCGCAGGAAGTGGGCGGCGCCCGCCATGGGGGCGAACCCCGCGCATCGTAGACCGAATCGCGGCAAGCGGCGTGCACGCCTGGGTGCGCGGTTTCGCACAGATTGCCGGACGTCTGCAGCGCCGTGCCGGGGCTAGGGGACACCATTCGCGTGCGTATGCGCGCAGGCGCAGCGATCTGCAGGCCGGTTGGCGAAGACAGCGCAGCAACAGCGCGAACAGGTCAATGCGTGGCGGTGCAAGCAAGCGGGCCAGCAAGCCAGGCCGCCGCAGACCGCTGCGGCCAGGCCGTGCCGGCTCACGTCTGGCGCATGTCATCCCGCCGTCACCGGATTGACCCACACTTGCCGAACTGGGGAGCCGGTCCTGGCGACCGCGCGGCCTTTCTTCTCTGCCAAGGCGACAGGATCCAACGATGAAAGACTTAGTGCTGGCGCTGGCATGTGTCCTGGCGGCACCGGTGGCGCTGGCGCAGTCGGGCTATGTGCAGATCGAGCGCCGCCTGAGTGCCGAGCAGCTGCGCGAGGTCGGACTGACCCCCGTCCAGCTGGCCACGCTCAATCGCCTGCTGCGCGACGCCGAGACGCGCGAGGCGTCGCAGGCCCCGGCGCGGCCCG
>NZ_CAPJ01000204.1 GCF_000331775.1 Xanthomonas translucens pv. translucens DSM 18974 | reverse complement strand
CGTCGCCCGGCTGCAGCCCCGCGCCGGCCGCCGCCGAGCCGGTCAGCACCCGCGTCACCAGCGCGCCGCGCGGCGCGTCCAGGCCCAGGCCCTGCGCCATCTGCGCGGTCAGGTTCTGGGTCTCGATGCCGAGGGTGCCGCGGATCATCACCCCGTTGTTCTTCAGCAACTGCTCGACCACCGCCCGCGCCAGGTTCGACGGAATCGCCAGGCCCAGGCCGATGTTGCCGGCCATGCTGCCCTGCGGGTTGAAGCTGGCGGTGTTGATGCCGACCAGCTCGCCATGCAGATCGACCAGCGCGCCGCCGGAGTTGCCCGGGTTGATCGAGGCGTCGGTCTGGATGAAGTTCTGGTAGCCCAGGCCGCGGATGCCGTTGCGGCCCATCGCCGAGACGATGCCCGAGGTCACCGTCTGGGTGAAGCCGAACGGGTTGCCGATCGCCACCACGAAATCGCCCACGCGCAGCTTGCTGCTGTCGCCCAGGCGGATCTCGGTGAGCTTGTCGGCCTTGATCCGGATCAGCGCCACGTCGGTGTCCGCGTCCGAGCCCATGAACTCGGCCTTGAAGCTGCGTCCGTCGGCCAGGGTCACCTGCACGTCGTCGGCGTTCTCCACCACGTGGTGGTTGGTCAGGACATAGCCGTTCTTGGCGTCGATGATCACGCCCGAACCCAGCGACTCGTTGATCCGCTCCTGCGGGATGTCCGGGAACAGGCGGCGGAAGAACGGGTCGTTGAAGTACGGATTGCGCACCCGCACCACCTGCTTGGTGTTGATGCTGACCACCGCCGGCATGGTCTGCTGCAGCATCGGCGCCAGCGACGGCAGCGGCTGGCCGGTGACCGAGGCCGGCAAGGCGGCGCTGCCGGCCACGGTCTGCGCCACCGGCGCGGGCGCGGCCTCGGCGCGGTTGTCCAGGTGCGCGTTGATCGCGGTGGCGGCGAAACCGCCGAAGGCAGCGGCGGCGGTCAGGGTCAGCAGCGTGGGCAGCGGTCGCATGGGTCGGGTTTCCGGATGACGCGGCGGGAGACGCAAGGCAGATGGGCGCCGGGGCGCATAAATCAAGATGAACGCGCGGCGTTTAACCGCCAGTGAAAGCGCGGCGCGGGCGACATCCGCAGCGGCGTACGGAGCCGCCGTACGCCGCCGTTTGGGCGTTGACAGCAGGCCCGCCCAGGGTTAGCGTGGACACTGGGTCTTGCCACTACATGTAGCGGTAAGACGTCAAAGCAACCCAACTACTGGGGTTTTCGCTGGGGTCCACGCTCCAGTGGGCGCACGCAGTGACGCATGGCGTGAACGTGAGACGGGCGATCGAACGCTCTATAGCATTCCCATTCGGCTGAAGGGCGGCGCCGCGCGCGCTGCCGCGGCTGTCGTCGTCGCGCCGCGCAAACCGCATCCACATAAGAGACACGGCGGACGGTCCACCCCATCCGCCCCATCGGGACAGGTTCGAGGAGAACAGAAAAGAATGAGCACGGTGCGCCTGGACGTCGTCCAGACCGAGTCCAAGCAGAACCCCATCCCGATGCAGCCGGCGTCGCAGGATATCTGGGACAAGAAATACCGCCTGAAGACCAAGCAGGGCGAGCCGCTGGATGCCGACATCGACGGCACCTACCAGCGCGTGGCGCGCGCGCTGGCCGATGCCGAAGCCACCCAGGAAAAGCGCGCCTACTGGTTCGAGCGCTTCGCCTGGGCGCTGCGCCGCGGCGCGATCCCGGCCGGGCGCATCACCTCCAACGCCGGCGCGCTGGAACACAAGCCGGCCACCAGCACCATCAACTGCACCGTGTCGGGCACCGTCACCGACTCGATGGACGGCATCCTGGAGAAGGTCCACGAAGCCGGCCTGACCCTCAAGGCCGGCTGCGGCATCGGCTACGAATTCAGCACGCTGCGTCCGCGCGGCGCGTTCGTGGCCGGTGCCGGCGCCTACACCTCCGGGCCGATGTCGTTCATGGATATCTTCGACAAGATGTGCTTCACCGTGTCCTCGGCCGGCGGCCGCCGCGGCGCGCAGATGGGCACCTTCGACGTGGCGCACCCGGACGTGAAGGACTTCATCCGCGCCAAGCGCGAAGACGGGCGCCTGCGCCAGTTCAACCTGTCGCTGCTGATCACCGACTGCTTCATGCAGGCGGTGGAAACCGACGCCGACTGGCCGCTGGTGTTCCCGGTCAACCGCAACGAAGAGGCCGACATCGACCTCACCAGCGCCACCGACGTGGTCTGGCGCGACTGGCCCACCCACAGCAACTACATCGTGCGCGACGACGGCCTGGTCGCATGCAAGGTGTACGGGCAGATCCGCGCCCGCCACCTGTGGGACATGATCATGGTCTCCACCTACGACTACGCCGAGCCGGGCTTCATCCTGATCGACCGCGTCAACGAGATGAACAACAACTGGTGGTGCGAGAACATCCGCGCCACCAACCCGTGCGGCGAGCAACCACTTCCGCCGTACGGCGCCTGCCTGCTCGGCTCGATCAACCTCACCCACTTCGTGCGCGACCCGTTCACCGCGCAGGCGCGCTTCGACTGGGAGGAATACAAGGACGTGGTGCGCGTGTTCACCCGCATGCTCGACAACGTGGTCGAGGTCAACGGCCTGCCGCTGCAGCAGCAGCGCGACGAGATCCTGCGCAAGCGCCGCCACGGCATGGGCTTCCTCGGCCTGGGCTCGACCATGACCATGCTGCAGATGAAGTACGGCAGCGCCGCCTCCTGCGCATTCACCGAAGCCATCGCCCGCGAGATGGCCGTGGCCGGCTGGGAAACCGCGCTAACCCTAGCCAAGGAAAAAGGCCCGGCGCCGATCATGCGGGAAAGCTTCGCCGTCACCGCCGCGATGCTGCGCCAGCGCCCGGAAATGGCCAAAGACGGCTGGCGCGTGGGCCAGCAGATCGAAGGCAGGCGGCTGCACGCCAAGTACAGCCGCTACATGCAGCGCATCGCCGACGTGGCGCCGGAACTGGTGGACGCACTGGCCGAAGTGGGCGCGCGTTTCACCCACCACAGCTCCATCGCCCCCACCGGCACCATCTCGCTGAGCCTGGCCAACAACGCCTCCAACGGCATCGAGCCCAGCTTCGCCCACCACTACAGCCGCAACGTGATCCGCGAAGGCAAGAAGTCCAAGGAGAAGGTGGACGTGTTCTCCTTCGAACTGCTGGCCTACCGCCACCTGGTCAACGCCAAGGCGATGCCGTACGCCGAGGCCGCCGACGCGCAGCTGCCGGACTACTTCATCTCCGCCGACGACATCCACCCCAAGGAACACGTGGACGTGCAGGCCGCCGCACAGAAGTGGGTGGACAGCTCCATCTCCAAGACCGCCAACGTCCCCACCGACTACCCCTACGCGCAGTTCAAGGACATCTACCGCTACGCGCACCAGCAGGGGTTGAAGGGCTGCACCACGTTCCGCTTCAACCCGGCCGCCTTCCAGGGCGTGCTGGTCAAGGAAGCGGACCTGGAGAACACCACCTACCGCTTCGAACTGGAAGACGGCAGCGTGGTGGAAGTGAAGGGCAACGAGCAGATCGAATACGACGGCGAAATGCACAGTGCCGCCAACCTGTTCGACGCGCTGAAAGAAGGGTATTACGGCAAGTTCTGACGGCGCCGTGTTGCGCCCTCCGCAGCGGCGGGGGGACAGGGCGGCGGCGGGAAAACAGGGAGCGCGGCACGCCGTGCTTCCCCAACGTTCGCCTACCGCCTGTCGTTTGTCGCCACATCCGGTTCCACGCTTTGCTTCAATCGGTATAGCATCGCCCGCGTACATAAACACTGACACCCTGAGGAGGGTTTTTTATGAGCAACGGTAATGGTGTGACGGCGACGCTGACGCAAGTCGCCGAAAACGTGAAAGAGACCGCCAGCAACATGGGCGACGCGATCGCCGCCACCGCCAGCGACGCCGTCGCCAGCGTCAAGCAGACCGCCGAGAACGTGCAAAAGCGCGTGCAGGACCAGGTCGCCAAGACCCGCAAGGCGGTCAAGAAGGCCGAGAAGGCCGTGACCAAGCGCGCAGAGAAAGCTGGCAAGTCGGTGAAGAAGACCGTCGCCAACGCGCGCAAGAAGCTGGAAGCGGCCAAGGCCAGCGCCCAGTCCGAAGCCGCCGCGCTGAAGAAGGCCGGCAAGAAGGCGGCAGCGAAGAAGGCCCCGGCCAAGAAAGCCGCCGCCAAGAAGACCGCGACCAAGAAAGCCGCAGTGAAGAAGGCGCCGGCCAAGAAGGCCGCGCCGAAGAAAGCGGTCAAGAAGGCCGTCGCCAAGAAGGCAGTGAAGAAGGTCGCCAAGGCCGTCAAGAAGAGCACCGCCAAGGTTGCCAAGAAGAGCGCTGCGGTGAAGAAGACCGCCGTGCGCAAGAGCGCCGGCAAGCAGGCCGCGGCCACCCGCGCCAGGAAGTAAGCTGTCCCACGCTGCACCCTCTCTCCCGTGCGCGGGGGAGGGGCAGGGCGAGGGACGCGCGCCCCAACACGACACGCACATCAGGAACGCATCATGGCCGTCAAGATCGACAAGAAAATCAAGGGCTACGCCGTCGTCACCGCCGAAGACAAGGCGCGCGAAGCGGCGCCACCGGTGCCCGCCGCGTCGATCGACCGCGCCACCGCCGAGGCCGACGTGCCGGTGGACAACATCATCCACATGCACGAGCGCATCGAGCGCCCGGACGTGCTGATCGGCAGCACCTACAAGATCAAATCGCCGTTGGTGGAACACGCCATGTACGTGACCCTCAACGACATCGTGCTCAACGCCGGCACCGAGCACGAACTGCGCCGCCCGTTCGAGATCTTCGTCAACTCCAAGTCCATGGAACACTTCCAGTGGATCGTGGCGCTGACCCGCATCATGTCCGCCGTGTTCCGCAAGGGCGGCGACGTCACCTTCCTGGTCGACGAGATGAAGGCCGTGTTCGACCCCAAGGGCGGCTACTTCAAGGCCGGCGGCGTATACATGCCCTCGCTGGTGGCCGAACTGGGCTACATCGTCGAAGAGCACATGAAGTCCATCGGCCTGCTGCACGACCCGGAGATGAGCGACCACCAGCGCGCGCTGATCAACGAAAAGCGCAAGCAGTACGAAGACCGCTCAAAAAAAAACAGTGAAGTGAAGCCCGCTGTTCCTTCGCCTGCGGGAGAAGGTGCCCGCAGGGCGGAGGAGGGGACGGTGGTCGCGAACTCCACCGCGGACCACGAAGAAGACATCGCCGTCACCGGCGACGGCGCGAGCTTCCCGCCGTCGGCCACGATGTGCCACAAGTGCAACACCAAGGCCCTGGTGATCATGGACGGGTGTGCTACTTGTTTGAATTGTGGGTATTCGAAGTGTGGGTGAATGCAACGCTTCTTGGTAGGAGTGTTCCGTAACGATCTTCGAGCTGGGAAGGGCGCTAATTAAATAAGGTGCTGGCGCAGCCTCCCATAAACACTTGGATGTATCTTATGTTGTCAGAATTATTATGACATTGAGCAATGTCTGTTTTAGTAGTGTCGACCTAATGCTCAACTAAAGAGTTTGCCACTCAGTGCACGAGACGCTTGCGGTTCTGCCTTCAGCCATTCATGAACGAGATAGCCCATCAGCGACTCATGAGCCCGCTCCGAAGACCACGCCTTTTTTTGAGCGATTTGGCTGGCAATGTAGCGAACAGTTTCCTTGCACCTGTCGCGCATTGCTTTTCCTGTCAGCCCCTGATGCGCACGTGCCAAAGCTAGTGGAATCTGGAGATTTGCAGTTCCTGTGAAGGTCTGAATGCCCTGTCGATGCGTAGCAACGTCCGCTGCTAATAGCTCGCACAGTCCGACCTCCGGCGTCCAAGGAAGGAATTCAATCTGGGTCCTCTGACTTCTGTACAGCTCTTGAGGGACGGTCAAAACAGGCGCTTCTTGGCCAACAGCGACATGGGGCGGCAGACAAGCTTCCTGGGCATCGGCATCGAGCACAGCCATCCGTCGCGTCAGGGCAGGTACGAACGATTGGCTTCGGTCAAGGAATCTTAAAACTTCTTTGTAGCCCCCGATTACTGCCGTTTGAACTGTCGGCTGGCTTCGTTTTCCGCTATTCTGATCTAAGCTCAAGTGTTGTTTCCACAGTTCATCTATACACTGCTTGGCAGATATATCCTCGACAAAGATCAACCTATCCGGGGAATTCTCTTCGTCCAACACGAGGTGCTGTAGAGCATAGGTGGGATAAACGTTGCGATAGATGCTGACCTCGCCATCGTTATTTTCAAGATAGATAATATTCTTCCGGGCGACACTCTTGATTAGGCTTGATGAATGAGTCGAGACAAGCACGGTGCACGGCGCCAAATCTGAAAGCCTTTCGATCTGCTTGAATAGACGGATCTGAGCTGCTGGGTGTAACGCCATTTCAAACTCATCGACGATATAAAGTCCGCCATTTTTCATCGCAAGCAGCTTCTGGCCAAGGCGCATGACACAAAGCTCTCCAAGACTGAAGGCTTTTTCAGAGTACCAAGTCTTTTTCTTCTCGCCCGGAGTTCTATCGATCAAGTGTGCGACAAGGCCGCGACCACGAAGGTTGATCTTGTACAGGTTGTCAAACTTGTCGGTGTCGAACACCGCGTTCATGAATTCTCGAAGGCGTTGATCGGCGGGAATTTTCTTCAGGCCCTTCAACTCATCCTGAGTAGGCTCTACTCTCGACGCATTCGCCTTTAAAAATAGTACCTCACTGAACGCATGTCGGACGATTTGCGAATTCGATTTCGGTGTTGCGGACCACCGAATTTTGTTGTATCGATAAGATACGCTCCTTGTGTTGATTGTATAGGTGATCGTAGCATCTGCTATGCCATCAATGCCGGTCGACCCGGTCCCGCCTGGCAGACCCAGCTGAAAAGCATTTGGGGCGCCCATCCTATGAAGCACAGTCAATAGCGAAGTTTTGCCGCAACCGTTTGCTCCGGTTATAACAAACGCCCCTTTATTAGGAACATCAAAGGACAGGTTCTTGATTGACTTCAAGTTGGATATTTCCACATTCGCTGCCATGCCGCCCCCTTCCTGTGCGTTGTTATGTGAGATGTGTAGCATTCTCGATTGTATCGAATAAATTTCCGATAAGCGAGGCGAATTAGAGTGCCGGGGTCAGAGTGGAATTTCTATAGGTGCATAGCCTACATTTCTGTCTACAAAGCTCGTTGACGCCGACCTTGTCAAAGAGCAAGATTGAATCGCTGCGTTAAAATCGCGCAGCCGGGATTGGCGTCCCGTGTTCGAAGGCGCAACCAGCGCCCATCTTTCGATGTCCGGCGCTTTTTTGTTGGCCGCATCGACGGCGCGAATGCTTGCCGATTTACGGCGGGCGGTGCGCGGGAGCCTTCGGGCTCGCCGGAGCCTTTGACCGGTACGCCAATCGTGCACCGTCCGCCACCCCGATTGGCGTCGGGGAGTGGACTCCATTTTCAAAGGAGCTCCGTATGTCCCGCAAAGCAACCGCACCCAAAAGTACCCAAGCCCCACGCCGCACGCGCAAGCCAGTAGCGCCGGAGGCGGCGCACGCCACCACCTCGCCCATGCTGGGGCTCTCGCTCGGCGACATGGCGCGCACCACGCTGTTCCATCCCATTCCGACGGAGGACGAACTGCCGCGCAAGCGCGCGTCGCGTCCGCGCCAACCCGCGCAGTGCACCATTGGCTCCACCTGCCACGACGTGATGGTGGACGGCCGCTGGCAGAGCCAGGAAATTCCCACCTTGCGCCTGAGCGGCCAGTGGCTGGCAGCACTGGGATTCGTGCCGGGCAGCAAGCCGCAGATCGCCGTCGTGGATGGCGCGCTGGTCATCACGGTTGCGCCGTAAGTCGGGCGCTGAGCAATCGCGCCGACCTACACGTTATGTCGGCGCCGATCGCGGTCACCCGTCGTCATGCCCACACCAGATTATCTGTTCCGGTCGCTGTCGGCGCTTAAGAAAATCCTTGCGCCGACAGAACTGCGCAACGCGATGAAACGCTTCTTCATGATCGTGTCCGGCTTCTTTGTGGCTCTGTGGGAGGGCGCTGCAGCGGACATCCGTCGGATGGAAGGCCACATCCTAGCCATGTTATGACGTCGAGGATCGCGACGTTCCAATTGGCACCTCTGTAGTAGCCGGAGTCAGTTACTTCAAGCACCGCCATCTGGCGCGTTGCTGGATCGTGTTGACCGGGCCATGAGTCAGCCAGCCTGATCGAAGAGATTTCTGAAGCTGACGAAGCTTGGAATGCGTGACCCTTGTCACGCATTTATCTGATTTCACTTGTGCGAAAGTAAACCTTAAGGCATTTTTGCTGCCTTGTTTGCTCTTCGGCATTCTATGGACGGAAACACGAAGTTGGCGCCGCTAGATTTGTCGTTTGTACCAAGCATGGGTCGGAGAGACGCTGCCAGTGCCAAGACTTGGCTTGATGCGGCTTTCTCGGTCTATACGCCTGCGCCATTAGAGTTGCCAATCAGAAGTAATGAAGGCGTGCAAGATTATGGTCGCTTTGGGTCAGACGTGCAAAGCGTCTCCTATCTAGCTGCGATCACTGCCAGGCTCAGTCAAGTCTGCAGAGGGATTCGGAAGCCTATTGCTGCATCTGACTTGCGCGCTAGTCCCAGCGTGACAAATGCCATCCGCTCTGCTCTCAATGCGGGACTCCCTGACGCTCGGGGACTTTTGGATTGGTCACTGGCGTTGGCCAAGAGCATCGGCCATGGCCAAGTGCGGCGCCGTTCTGATAACGCTTGGATCGGCGGGCAAAGCCCCGCCACCGCCTGGCTCGTATTGCCGCCCGCTGACCGGTTGCCAGGGTTGATGGAAAATTTGGACGAATTTTTGAGAATTAAAGATCACGGAGCGATAAATTGCGCATATTTTGAAGCAGTGGCTTACCAGCTTCTTTGTATTCATCCGCTTAGCGACACGAATGGCCGAACTGCACGCACGCTATTGACAAATCTTGCAGTGCGCTATCGGAATCTCTATCCAATCTACGTTGCGCATTGTCTTTGCTTTGCCAAAGAACGTGCCGGAAATACATGGATGCAAGCTTCCATGAGTGGATGCGGTGCTGGGCAAAATAACTCTGCGGCGTGGCTCAATGTAATCCAACGAATTTTAGATAAAATTTTCTCCTTGCTGGAAGCCGGCTTGGATCAGCGGGCGCTTTGGTCCCTCCTCACTTATGGCTATGTCTCCAAGGAAACGCTTTGCGCCGGTAAGCATCAATGCAGCCCATCGCTTGCAGAAAAAATCATTTTTTGCCTGCCAGCGATTTTAGATCAGGAACAGGGGATGTTTCATTCAACCGAGCTTGAAATTCTCATTGTAAGAATTGATCGCTCAATCAATAGGGAAATTTATGAAAGCAAGTAGGTCAACAACTGGCAGCTCAACGCTTCTGAAGTCTGCGATCAAACGAACGATCTATCTAACCTTGGTGGTAGCCGGCGCAGCGAGTGTTTTGTCGCCACTGGCGTCTGCATCAGACACCGGTGGCACCACTGATTTGCCACCGGTTGATGTGACGCCCCCCGTCACTCCACCTCCCGAGGAGATTCCGCCTCCTCCGCTTCCCCCTGGGGGCGACGGCGGCGGCGATGGAGGTGGTGGCGAAGACGGTGAGCATGAGGCGATATGCCAGAATCTGAAGGCAACGAAGCCAGCAATGTGCCCTAATCCAATACCTATTCCCTCTGGCTCAACTTATGCGCAAGATAAGCTGCCTGGTGCCAGCATCAATGGAAAATCTACTGTAATGATGGCGATCGCTTACTCCCAGAACAGGGCATATGGCCCAAATGGGGCGGTCTCTCAGGTGGATCCAACTGCTGCTTGGGCAATGGACTTTGCACTAAATAAGCAGACAGAAAATTACGCTAATCCAGGGATGTCCTTCAAGGACGCAACATCGACCTTTCGGAATGACCTGAAGTCAGTGTGTGAATTGGAAAGTATGGGTTCCAATAAATACCGCATAGCTGGGCAGTTGACAGTGCCGGAATACTACTGTTTTGAAATCATGAAAGCATTGGATGTTGAAGCCGATGATCAAATGAGCTTTATCCAATTCTTCTTGGACTGGTCCAAGAGGTATGGTGTCCCTCTTGAAAGCTATGTCCCTGGCCCCGTCGTTAGCTCAGCAAGCATGGACAACTCGCTGGGCGTAAAGTGGAAGGTCACTTCTGCCGATGCCGCATGTTCGAATTGGTGGACAAGTTTCCAGCAAAATCAATGCAGTCTATAATGGGTAGTATGATGAATAATAAAATTATTTTTTCAATGATTACACTTTCCATTGCGCTTACCGCCTGTGGAAAAGCAGATAGGTCTGGAGGGGAGAGTGGTTCCGCAGCCCCACAGCCTGCCGCAACCGCATCCAATGCAGGCGAAAGTGGTTCCGCCGTGAGTCCGGTTAATCAAGAGGGCATCAAGCCACAAGTGCAAAGCCAGGACGCAAAGCAGTATCTTTGTCAGGGGGGCGAAAATGCCTGTAAGGCCAGTGGGCCATTGGTTGCCAACTCCAACGCGGAAGCTCAGTGGCTTCTGTCAAATGGCTATCCAACAGAGGCCGAATTGGCTCGCTTGAATAGAATGAGCTTGGAGCAGTTGAAGGCAGAGTCGCAATCCGGCAATAAGGCAGCTACTGTGATCTATGGCAAGAAAACCGCAATCAATGGTGGTCGTTTCCAAGACGGTCTAAGCATTCTTCGAAATGCGGCATCGTCTGGGAGCTTGTATGCGTATTACGGCCTGTCAGAGATCTATGCCGGTGATACGAAAGACAAGAACATGATCGACAGTGCGGCTTATTTGCGGCTTGCTTACCTCTTGGGTGATGGAAAGGCGTCAGCAGACATCGCTTTGCGGGGCCTGAGCAGCGTTGAAAGTGTCGCTGCAGACGAGCGCGCAGCTTCGCTTTATAAGACATTTTCCAAGTATCAGAGACCATCGCCTAGGCCGATTGAGTGATTTCTTTGTGATCTGAACAGTGGGGGGAGGGGCGACCTTCTCCCACTTTGGCTTGAAATTTAAGATTGAATCGCCGCGTCAAATCACGCAGCCGGGCTTGGCAGCCCGATCACTCAGGCGCACCAGCGCCCATCTTCGATGCCCGGCGCTTTTTTGTTGCCCGGCGTTATCGTGGGCGATAGCTCGCATGCTTCATGGCGGGCGGTACGTGGAGGCCGCAAGGCCTGCCGGTCCCTGAGTCCGGTCTGCCAACCCGTACCGTCCGCCACCCTGCTTGGCAGCAGTGGGCGGACTTCTTTCAACTCAGGAGAAGTCGTCTATGTCCCGCAAAGCAACCGCACCCAAACGTACCCCAGCCCCGCGCCGCACGCGCAAGCCAGTAGCGCCAGAGGCGGCGCACGCCACCACCTCGCCGATGCTGGGCCTCTCGCTCGGTGACATGGCGCGCACCACGCTGTTCCATCCCGTTCCGACGGACGACGAACGGCCGCCCAGGCGCGCATCGCGTCCGCGCCAACCCGCGCAGTGCACCATTGGTGCTACCTGCCACGACGTGCTGGTGGACGGCCGCCTGCAGAGCCAGGAAATTCCCATCTTGCGCCTGAGCGGTCAATGGCTGGCCGCACTGGGATTCGTGCCGGGCAGCAAGCCGCAGATCGCTGTCGTCGATGGCGCGCTGGTCATCACGGCCGCGCCGCAAGAATAGGAGCCGCGCAATCGCGCCGATCGACGTATCCCGTCGATCGGCGCTCGTTGTGGTGCCGGCCCCCGCGCCGCGACGGATCATCCGTTCCGCTATAGACGATTTGGCCTACAACTGTTCAAGACTTTCGCTCTATGCTGCGCCATGCAGCAACAGATCAACCAGAACCCGAGCCAGGAAGAGCAGGTTTGTAGCGGGTCGCGGATGGCATGATCTGATGATCGCCATCAACGTGGCGCTCTACCAGGTGAGGTGATGAAAAAGCATGTCGCTCTGTGCATGAGTGCACTTTCCATCGCGCTTGCCGCGTGTGGGACACCAGACAAACCGGAAGCTGGCAGCGCTTCGGTGACACCGTCGCAGGTGGCCGTTTCCCCGGCCCATGCAAGCGAACAGCGTTCCGCCGTCAATCCAGCCGATCACGAACGTACCCAGGCGTCGGCGCAACACCAGGATGCCAGCCAGTATCTTTGCCAGGGCGACGCCGATGCCTGCAAGGTCAGAGGGCCGCTGGTGGCCGATTCCGAGGCAGAAGCGCAGTGGCTGCTGGCGCATGGCTACCCGACGCACGCCGAGCTGGCACGCCTGGAGGCAATGGGGCTGACGCAGCTGAAAGCGGAGGCGCAAGCCGGCAACAAACCCGCGGCCGTGCTCTATGGCAAGAAGACCGCGATCGAGGGTGCGCGCTTCCAGGAAGGCTTGGGCATTCTTCGGCAGGCGGCGACGGCGCGGAACCTGTATGCGTACTACGGGCTGTCCGCCGTGTATGGCGCCGAGACGAAGAACAAGAACCTGATCGAGAGTGCAGCCTACTTGCGGCTGGCTTACTTGTTGGGTGACGCAAAGGCGTCGGCCGGCCCGGCGTTGCAGGGCTTGAGCGCCGTTGAACGTGTTGCTGCGGATGAGCGTGCGGCCTTGCTCTACAGGACAGTCGCAACGTATCGCAGCGCGTCGCCCAGGCCGATTGAGTGAATATTTAATGATCCGCAGACGTTGGGGAGTGTGCTTGAGCTTTTGCGATGTTGATCCAACGTGGGCGAAGGCGGCCGGCGGCGCCATCGCCCACCATCGGCGAATCATTTCAGTTCTTTAGCGGGTTTTTTGCGTGGTCTCGACCAGGACGTGTCAGTCCACGCATGCCATCGCCGAAAACCCGATAAGTTCCTGAAAATTTATCTTTTTATTCATATTATTCATATTATTAATGCTATTCAGGTTATTCGATCGCGGCCTTCAAATTAATTTACATGGAATGAATTATCACCCCGGATGCAGGCGCGTCATTTCGCTTCGGCACCGGGACATTCGCAGACCGATTGCATCCGCTGTGCCGGCAGCGTCAGCATTGTTGCGTCACAGCATTTTTTGGTTTCTGGTATGCGCATACAGCAAAAACACAGTTCTGCCGGCCAGCTCGCTCCCGCGCTCGGGGAGGCGCCCGCCGCACCGAAAGACGTGCACGTCGGCGGCGGGTGGCCATTTGGGCTTGCGGCGCTGAAGAAGAAACCGACGCTGGCCCGGCTGGGCGTCGCCCACGCGTCGCTGGATGCCGTCCACACGTCCCTGTGGCAATGCGGCGAGGACATCGTCGCCGATATCCAGGAGGCCGAGGCGGCCTACGACGTCTTCGTGGTTGCCAAATACCTTGCCGATCCCTTGCACGGCACGGCTGACAATACGGCCGAACTGGTCAACGAGGTGCCCCCCTCAGGCGACCCTGAGTCTGCCCCGAAAGCCGAGCAGCCCGCTCCTCACGAACACGCCCACGTCGACCACGCGCCAGCGCCGGCAGACGATCACGCTCGGCCGGCTGCCGATGCCGGGCTCCAGCAGGCGCCGCACCCGATCGAAGCGCAGACAAACGGGAGCATCATGCACACGCTGGCCGAACACGGCGCACCGGACGGCACCTTCGAGCTGGCGCTGAATTTGAGCATCAGCGGTGCGATGCTGCCGCTGTCGGGCCTGGCGATCTACGCCGCCTACAAGGAAACACGCGAGGTCTCCGAACAGCGCAGCGCGTTGCGACAGCGCAGCCAGCAGCTGCAATCGGAGCGGGCCTTGCTGCAACCGGCAGTGGCGAGCGGCCCCCTTGCGGCGGCGGCAGGCCCCCAGATCCATGCCCTGAACGATGCGATCGAAACGCTCGCTTATCACCAACAACGCAACACCCGCGATGGCCACATTGCGCTGACCTCCATGGCGTCGGCCAGCGTGATCTCCGCGAAGGCGACGGAAGGGCTCGCACTGCAGGGCGGGCTGGCGATCGGCGCCAAAAGCACCACGGCCACAGGCTTGATCGGTCACAGCGCGGCGGCGGCAGGCGCGGCCTCCGCGGCGAGTATTTCCAGCACCTTCGTGCTCGCCCCGTTGGCCAGCGTTGCGGCCGTGGGGCTGGGCGGCGCGTTCCTGCACCAGTCGCGCAAGGAAAAAACGCGCATCGTTGCGGATGTGGCGCGTGTCGAACGCTTTCTGCAACAACTGGAACCCAGCGAGCTCAGCCCTGACGCGCAACGCTACCAGCACTTCCTGAGCACCAAGCTGGAGCAGCGCAGCAGCTTTGCCGGCAGCTTCAACGCCTGGAACAAGGGGTTCGTCGCCGGCGGCGCCACCTACACCGCCAGCACGCTCGCCAAAACCGGGCTCAGCGCTGCGGTGCTGTTCGGCGGCGCCACCGTGACCGGGCCGGTGGGCACCGGGTTGATCGTCGGTGCCGGCCTGCTGGGCGCGGCCACGATGGGCGTCGGCGGACACCAATTCCTGCTGGCGCATGGCAGGCAAAAACGCTATCGCAATTACGAGACATCGGACACGCCGGGTGCGGACCGGGCATTGCTGGCCGTGGCCGATCTGTTGCCTGCCGCCGAAACAACGGCGGCCGCCACGCAGGATCCCGCACTGCTTCGCAGTGCATCGCCCGCGCGTGATCCCGATCGGGGCAAGGCAGCGGAGACGGGGGTAAAGGGCAGCGCCAGCGACGGACGCAAACAGGATCGCACGCTGTCCGCTTCCATCGGCGCACCCATGGCAACCGCGCAAGCCGCCGGGGCGGATCAGGCATTGACTGCTGTGGCCGATGCGCTGCCTGCGCCCGAGGCCATGGGGGCTGCCCCGCAGCATGGATTCGAACTGCGCAGCGCGCTGCATGCCTGTGCCGACGGCCAGGAGAAAGCGCGGGAAACGTTGCTGCAGCGCTGTGCCGAGGATCGGAAACAGCGCTACCGTGCGGTGCCGCGTTCCACCGACGCGCACACCGCACTCGCTCAGCCGGCGCACAAGCCCTCGCTCAGGCAACGGGCCAAGGCCGCGCTTTTTGCAGGTGCCACCTACGGACGCGCCGTGTTGAGCTGCAAGCACCGCCAGGCCGGCGAGAAAGCCGCGCGCAGCTATGCCAAGCACGCCGACACGTTGACCGAAACCGCACTGGCGCAGTGGCTGCAAACCCCGGACTCGGTCAAGCCGCAGATCGCCTACATGCAATGTTGCCTGGAGTTACAGAAGAAGTACCTTCAAACCAAACTGAGCGCACGCGTGACACTGCCGCCGTTGGATGCCGGCACCGATCCGGCCGGTGAAGCGGAGCGCGAGCGCACGCCCGCGCCCGCGCAGCAGGCGCAAACGCGCCTGGCGACGCAATTGCGTGAAGCGCAGGAGCGCGACGAAGTGCAACTGCGCAGCGTGAGCCTGATGCTCGAAGAGCTGGGCATGGCGCAGACAGAGCAGGCAAGTCCAGACGCAAGACAGCGTGCGCGTGCGCAAAACAGGCTGCCGGGGCTGCAACAGCGCCTGGTTGGCGCGCTGACCGCGAACGAAATGGCGCCGCAGCCGGGTGCCGCGGGCTTTGCGCATTTCTGCATGAAACAGGCCCGTGAGGACACCACCGATTTGCGTGGCACTTTGCTGTCCATCGAAATGCAGGCGGCCCGCATCCGTGAAGAAGCGGCGGCTGGCGCAGCAGCGCCGCCCGCGCCCGCTGCCTGAGCGGCTGACGCGTGCATGCGCAGTGCCCACTGTGATCGAGGCTGGGCATTGCCCGGTTCGGGGGCCGCGATGCCGGGCGATGCAAG
>NZ_CAPJ01000205.1 GCF_000331775.1 Xanthomonas translucens pv. translucens DSM 18974 | reverse complement strand
TGCGCGTCGCGGTTGATCCAGCAGCCGCGCAGCCCGGCCCGCATCGCGCCGAGCACGTCGATCTCGATGTGGTCGCCGACGTGCAGCACCTGCGCGCAGGGCAGGCCCAGGCGCGCGCAGGCGGCGTGGAAGATGCCCGGGTCCGGCTTGGCCGCGCCGTGTTCGCGCGCGCTGAGCTGGAACGCGAAATGCGGCGCCAGGCCGATCATGGCCAGGTCGGCGTTGCCGTTGCTCAGCGCCACCACCGGCACCCGCGCGGCGATCCGCTGCAATGCCGGGATGCTGTCCGGATAGCACTCCACCTGGTTGCGCGCGGCATAGAACACCGCGAACGCCGGCTCCACCAGCGCCTCGTCGGCGCCGCTGTCGCGCAGCGCGCGGCGCAGGGTCAGGCGCCGCATCTCGCTCATGTCGTGGACCAGGTGCGGATGCGCGGCGAACACCTCATCGCGCAGCTGCCGCATCGCCGCGATCGGGAAGCGCTCGGCGGTGCGCGGACTGTGCTGCAGCAGCCAGTCGTGCAGCACCTGTTCGATGCGCGCGCCGATCGGCGCGAACGGCCACAGCGTGTCGTCCAGGTCCAGCGTGATCGCGCGAACGGGGAAGGAAGGCAAGGAAGTCACTCGCACCATTTTACGCGAACCGGCCGTAGCCACCGTCGCCCCAGGTAGACACGCGCGCCGCGCAGACCGCGTTCCCAAGTCCCGGCCTCATTCCAACAATCTGGCCCAGCGCTGCATGCCTTCCACCCGCGCCAGCACCATCTTGATGCACACCAGCAGCGGCACTGCCAGCAGCAGCCCGATCATGCCCCACAGCCAGCCGAACAGCATCAGCGCCAGGATCAGCATCAGCGGCGAGATCGCCATGCGCCGGCCGAGCACGATCGGCGTCACCACCTGGCCTTCAAGCATGTGCAGCGCCAGGTACAGGATCGCCGGCAGCGCCGCGCTCAGCGGATCGTGGAACTCCACGAAGCCCATCAGCAGCATCAGGATCGCGCCGATCAGCGGCCCCACGTACGGAGCGAAGTTCAGCAACGCCACCACCGTGCCCCACAGCAGCGCTTCCTGCAGCGGAATCTTCAGCAGCACCAGGATGCCGGCCAAGATCAGCCCGACCAGGGTGTTGATGACGCTGATGGTCAGCACGTAGCGCGACACCTCGCGCTCGATCGAACGCAGGATGTCGGTGGTGAATGTCTGCTGCTGGCGATTGGGCAGCAGCGCGATCGCATGCCGCTGCAGGTTCTCGCCGAAGACCATGAAGAAGAACGTCAGCAGCACCACCGCCAGCGCCGAGGCGGCCAGCCGCGGGGTGCGCACCAGCGCCTTGTACGGATCGTCCAGCTGGGTGCGGATCACCTGCACGCGGCGGCCGTTGTCGCCGCCGGCGGCGCGCGCGAAATTCTCCGCCGCTTGGTTGGCCTGCTGCATCGGCTTGGTCAGGTCGCGCACCTGGCTGGCGATGTGGCGCATCTGCCCGGGCGCCTGCTGCACCCATTCGGCGGCCGGCCCGGCCAGCTGCATGGCCAGCGTGGTCGCCACCGCCATGCCCGACAGCAGCACCAGCAGCGCGCCGAGGAAGCGCGGCACGTACAGCTGCCGCAGCCCGCGCAGGATCGGGTTGCCGACCAGGGCGAAGAACGCGGCCAGCAGGATCGGCAGGATCACCTCCTGCGCCGCCCACAGGGTATAGCCCACCGCCAGCGTCGCCAGCACCACCAGCGACATCGGTCCGCGCGGGCGTGGCGCGGGCGGTGGCGGGAGGGCGTCTTCGGGTGGCGGTGCCACGTCGCCGGCGTCGGCCACGGATTCGGAGAGAGTGCTCATCGGACCTGCGCTGCGTACGGTGGCCCCGGCGCGGGTCCTGCGGACACGCACCGTTCGGCGCAAAAAATGGGGAGGCGGAGTGTAGGCCGATCCTGGCCTGCGCGGTATGAAGGCCGCGTGGCGACTGCAGCGCAGCTCAGCGTTCGGACATGTCCGTGGCCGCTTCGGCCGCGCGCGGCGCTACCTGCGGCGTTGGGTCGAACGGGGCGGCGGCCGGCGCGGAGTGCTGTCCTGGCACGCCGGCAGCGGCCGGGGCCGGCGTCTCGGCCGGGTCGACCGCGTCCTGCGCCGTATCCGCCGCGCGTTCGGCTTGGTCCGACGCTTGCTTGACCTGGGTCGCGGTCAGCAGACTGGAGACCGCGCTCAGCATCTGCAGCCAGCGCGCGCCGCCGATCTTGCCGATCGCCGCCGCCGGTTCCGCGCGTCCGGCCAGGAAGCCGGCGCCCAATCCCACCGCGACGATGCGCAGCGGCGTCCAGCCTTCGCGCCAGACCCGTTGCAGCGTGGTCCATTGCGTCTGCATCTGCTGCTGGCGGCCTTCCAGCACCGTTTCGGCGCGGGCGATGCGGTGCTGCAATTGCTGGAGTTTCATCGGCCGGTCTCGGCTGCCGCGGCGGCGTGGCCGTCGGCGTTGTCATCATCCTCGCCGCCGATCCCCAGCTTCGCCAACTGGCGGCGGGTGGCGTCGAGCTTGCTCATCTCGAAATGGCGCAGTGCCTGCCAGGCGCCCAGGGCGGTGACCACCAGGCTGAACGCGGCGGTCGCCGAGATCGACGCCAGCCACGACCAGCCCAGCCGCTGCAGCACCGCGATCAACGCGCCCATCAGCAGCATCCACGCCGAAGCGCCGAATGCCACCGAGACGGTCAACCACACCAGCGCGCGGGCCATCGCCGCGCGCGCCAGCGCCAGGTCCGCCACCAGCAGCTTGCGCAGCGCGCGGCCGGCTTCCAGCGTGGCGTTCAGGCCCTCGCGGCCGGCCGTGCCGAATTCGCGGAACGAGGTTTCCAGCGACGGCCGCTCGGCCGCCGCCGGGTCGGGCGCTGCGGCGCCGTCGCGGACCTGCTCGTCGCTCACGTGGCTTACTTGTCGCTGCTGCGCGCCAGCTTGGCGATGATCCAGCCGGTGGCGAAGGCCACGCCGAACGAGGCCAACGGGCGCTCGCGGATCAGCTCGGCGGCGCTGTCGATCAGGTCGCGGCCCTTGTCCAGCAGCACATCGACCTGCTCCTTCGCCGCGGCACCGCCGAACTCGGCAGCGGCCAGGCCGGACAGCGCGCTGTCGGACAGCTCGGCCTTGACATTGGCCTTGCCCAGCTTCAGCTCGTCGCCTGCCGCGCCGGCGGCGCCCTTGATCGCTTCGCCGGCGTAGCTGGCGGCCGACTTCAGGTGCGAACTGGCTTCGCTGAGGTTGTCCTTGAGGTTTTCGGTATTGGTGGGGCTGGCATTCATCGCGTATCTCCTGACGGGGGTGGGGGCATACCTGCGCGCGGCAGGCGGTTCGCGGATCGCGATCGAAACAAATAGCATCGACGCGGTGTAGAGCTTGTTAGGTTGGCGCTGCGCGTGTGCCTCCTGGCCGACCGGCATTCATTTGCTTCCTGTAGGAGCGGCTTCAGCCGCGACAGAACGACGCCGCAAGCCTGACCGGCCGCGCCATCCATCGGTGCCGCTTTCGGTGCCGCGCCACCCCACCTCATTGCATCAACAAATCCGCCTGCGCCCCGCCCCGCACCACGCGCAGCACTAGCTGCGCCGGCTTGCGCGCGAAGTTGGCGCGGAAGCTGGCCAGGTCGGCGAACTCGCCGGTGGAGGCGGCCATCACGATGTCCCCGTTGGCCAGGCCATTGCGCGCCGCGCGGCTGCCGCGCGCCACGCTGCCGACAAGCACCCCGCTGATGCCGGACTGGCGCAGCGACTCGGGCAGGTCGGTGAAGCTGGCGCCACCCAGCCGCGGGTCCAGCGATTCGCCGCTCACTGCGCGCGGCTGCTCCTTCAGCGTGGCCTTGATCTGCAGCGGCTTGCCGTCGCGGCGCACGTCCAGCGTCACCGTGCTGCCCACCGGCTGCAGGCCTTCGTAGTTGTGCAACGCCTCGGCGCTGTCCAGGCGCTCGCCGTTGGCGCCGACCACCACGTC
>NZ_CAPJ01000206.1 GCF_000331775.1 Xanthomonas translucens pv. translucens DSM 18974 | reverse complement strand
CAGCGGCAGCCATCGCCGCGGGCGTGGCGCTGGGGTGGGCGGCGTGGGATCGGGATGGGACATGGGGCGACTCCTGTGGCGGCGGCGATGGGGAGTGGGACATCCGGCGCCACGTTCCATTCCCGGCGCAGGCGCTTGTTGGAGACATGCGTGGAACTGCTTCGCCGCCGGCAGCGGTTCTTTGGCGGCCGGCAGGCTGCACAATCGCGTGAGTGTCGCCGCACAAGCGGGCGGCTCGCCCAGGCCAGGGAATCATCCGCCTTGCCGTGCGTCGTGTCTGTGATTGCCGCTTCCCGAGCGCTGCCGCACGATCCCTGCCATGGACGACCTCGACGAGGCGACTCCCGGCGTACGCTAATGCCCCGGCTGTGGCGCTTCGCCCGGTCGCTGAGCGGCCCGGACCTGCAGGCGCAGGGCTCCGCGCTGCGCGGGAAGGGCTGAGCCAGCAGCAAGGCGTCGGGACTGAAGTCCCTCCCACAGTGCACCCGGCGAACAGGCCGCGAGTTGCTGTCCCTGTAGGAGCGGCTTCAGCCGCGACAGCGCTTTACTGATGGTGTCTGTCGCGGCTGAAGCCGCTCCTACAGTGCACCGTGCGAGCAAGCCGCAAGCTCCTTGTGGGAGCGACTTCAGTCGCGACGAGCGAAGCGGTGGAGGTGCCGCGACGAACGAAGTCAGGAAGCCTGGCGGTTTCGGTTGTCTGTCCGGGCTGAAGCCCCGCGACAGAGAGCTGATGCATTCCGGCACCCTCAGCCGCGCCGCCTCGGCTACGCCACCCCGCCAAACCCTAGCCCGCGTAGCGCGCCTTCAGCATCGCGTAGGCCGAGCGCAGTGCCAGCGCTTCGCCGCCGGCGGGGCGGCCGGGGCGGTCGCTGTCGTTCCAGGCGTACACGTCCAGGTGCGCCCACGGCTGCCGCGCCGGCACGAAGCGCTCCAGGTACAGCGCCGCGGTCACCGCGCCGGCCATGCGCGAGCCGGCGTTGGCCAGGTCGGCGATGGGGCTGGTCAGATAGCGCAGGTAGGGACGCCACAGCGGCATGCGCCACACCGGGTCGCGGCTGCGTTCGCCGGCGGCGATCCAGGCCTGCGCCAGCGCGTCGTCGTTGCAGAACAGCGCCGGCAGGTCCGGGCCCAGCGCGACCCGCGCCGCGCCGGTCAGCGTGGCGAAATCCAGGATCGCGTCTGGCGTCTGTTCGCTGGCGTAGGCCAGCGCGTCGCACAGCACCAGCCGACCTTCGGCATCGGTGTTGTCGATCTCCACGCTGATGCCCTGGCGGGTGGCGATGACGTCGCCGGGGCGGAACGCGTGCGGGCCGACCGCGTTCTCCACCGCCGCCAGCAGCACGGTCAGTCGCAGCGGCAGCCGCTGCGCCATCACCAGCCCGGCCAGCGCCAGCGCATGCGCCGCGCCGCCCATGTCCTTCTTCATGTGGCGCATGCCATCGGCCGGCTTCAGGTCCAGGCCGCCGGTGTCGAAGCACACGCCCTTGCCGACCAGCGCCACGTGCGGGTCCGTGTCCTCGCCCCAGCGCAGCACGATCAGCCGCGGCGCGCGGTGCGAGGCGCGGCCGACCGCGTGGATCGCCGGGAAATGGCGACTCAGCAGGTCCTCGCCGACGATGCTTTCGCACTGCGCGCCGTGCGCCTCGGCGATCGCGCGCGCCGCGGCTTCCAGCTGTTCCGGCCCCATGTCCTCGGCCGGCGTGTTGACCCAGTCGCGCACGCGCAGGCAGGCCTGCAGCTGGTCGCATACTTCCGCGCTCGGCGTGGCCAGCAACTGCGCCGGCAAGCGCATGGGCTGCTTGTAGCGGGTAAAGCGGTAGCTGCCCAGGCCCCAGCCCAGGTGCAGGGCGGCCTGCTCCTCCTCGCTCAGCGCGCTGGCCAGTTGCCAACTGCTGCCGGCCGGCAGCGCCAGCGGTGCGTGCGCGTAGGCATAGGCATCGCCGCGGTCGCCGACGCCCAGCACCGCCGCGGCCACGCCGTCCGCGCCGGGCAGCAACAACGCGGTGCCGGGGGCGGCCACGAACTGTTGCGCATCCAGCCACGCCACCCAGGCCGGCGCCTGCGCGGCGCGCCATTCGGCCAGGCGTTCGCGGTCCAGCACATGCAGCGGCAGCGCGCGCGGGGCGGCATCGGTGAAGCCGGAAGGCAGGGACATCAGCGGGTCCTTGTGAGTCGGGCGCGGCCGGCGCGACGCGCGGCCAGGGCGAAGAGGCGGCAGCGGGCAGCGCTCACGCGCGCGCGCCGATGGCCGGCTCGGTGGCGTCCAGCCAGTCGGCCAGGCCGGTG
>NZ_CAPJ01000207.1 GCF_000331775.1 Xanthomonas translucens pv. translucens DSM 18974 | reverse complement strand
CCGCCGCACTCGGCACCGCCGCGCCGCGCCCGCGCCTGCGCGAGGTCGGCGATGACGCCGCCACCAGCTTCCGCGTGCTGCTGCCGACCATCGGCGGCGAGGACGGGGTCAAGGCCGCGGTCGATCGCATCGTCGCCGCCGGCATCCGCGACTATTACCCGATCCGTGAGGGCGATGCCGGCAACGCCATCGCCCTGGGCCAGTACCGCAGCCGCGAAGGGGCCGAACGCCGCAAGGCCGAACTGGCCCACGCCGGCTTCAACGTCGATCTGATTCCCAGCGGCGGCAGCGGCCAGTCGCGCTGGTGGCTGGACCTGCGGACCGACTCCGCGGCGCAGGCCACGGCGCTGCGCCGGCAACTCGGCGCGCAGCGGCAACGCGCGCTGGACTGCGCCACGCTGCGCTAGAATACTGCGCTGCGGGCCTGCGCAGATCGCGGTCCGGCCGCCGCGCCGCGCTGTGTCGCAGCGGCCTGCCAACAGGTAGACTGCGACGGCCCGCCGCGCGGGTGTTGCCACGGTTTCCGTGCCGCTTTAGCTCAGTCGGTAGAGCAACTGATTTGTAATCAGTAGGTCGTCCGTTCGATTCGGACAAGCGGCACCACTTTTTCGCATCGCACAGGCATGCGCCAGGCTGCTTCAGCCGATTGCCTGCATGCACGCGCAGGCGCGGCACATCTCGTGTGTTTCCGGCAACCAACGCACGCCGTCGGCGCTTGCCTGCTGCGCCGCGGCGGGTCGCGCCGCGGACGGCTCGCTAGACTGGCGCACATTATTTCGCTGGAGCGCGTCCGCATGACTTCCTCTTTTTTGCCAGTGTCCCTGATCGGCGTTCCCACCGATATCGGCGCCGGCCACCGTGGCGCGCGCATGGGGCCGGAGGCGCTGCGCATCGCCGGTCTGCACGAGGCGCTGGCCGGGCGAGGCATCGAGGTGCGCGATCTGGGCAACCTCGACGGTCCGCGCAATCCGTGGCAATCCCCGGTCGGCGGCTACCGGCATCTGGACGAGGTGGTGGCCTGGAACCGTGCGCTGATGGAGGCCAACTACGCCGAGCTGTGCGCCGGGCGCATGCCGATCATGCTCGGCGGCGATCATTGCCTGGGCATCGGCTCGATCACCGCGGTGGCGCGGTATTGCCGCGAGCAGGGGCGCACGCTGCGGGTGCTGTGGCTGGATGCGCATTCGGATTTCAACACGAGCGAGGTGACCCCGTCGGGCAATGTGCACGGCATGCCGGTGGCCTGCCTGTGCGGGCTGGGGCCGCAGGCGCTGACCGAACTGGGCGGCGCCGCGCCGGCGCTGCGCCCGGACCAGGTTCGCCAGATCGGCATCCGCTCGGTGGATCCGGACGAGAAGCGGCTGATCAAGCAGCACCGCATCGACGTGTACGACATGCGCTACATCGACGAGATGGGCATGAAACGGACCATGGAGGCGGCGCTGGACGGGATCGATGCCGACACCCACCTGCACGTCAGCTTCGACGTGGATTTCCTCGACCCCATCATCGCCCCGGGCGTCGGCACCACCGTGCCCGGCGGCCCCAACTACCGCGAAGCGCAGCTGGTGATGGAGATGATCGCCGACAGCGGGCGCATGGGCTCGCTGGACATCGTCGAACTCAATCCGGTGCTGGACCACCGCAATCTGACCGCCGAACTGGCGGTGGACCTGGTCGAGAGCCTGTTCGGCAAGTCCACGCTGATGCGCGATTGACGTGGCTTTTCGGCACAAAGCTGAATGCCGTGACGCTCCATTCACGTGACATCCACAGTCGTGAAGTCAGATTCAGCGCCAGACGGTAGCTCGGCAACGGCTATCGCCGCTGTCCCAGACCCGATCCACTGCGAGGAATCCCAATGAAGCGACTGTTCACCTTGACGATGCTGACCCTGTTTTGTGCAGGCATGCTGACCGGCTGCAACACCATGGCCGGCGCCGGTAAGGACATGCAGAAGGCCGGCGATAAGGTGGAAACCAAGGCCGACGACTGTAAAGACGGCAAGTGCTGATCGATCGTCCGCAGTGGTTCGGCTTGTTTGATACATCCAATGCGTAACCCCGCGCGGCCACCTGCCGCGTTCCCATGACCAAGTAAGGAGTAAGACCTATGAAGCGTACTTTCGCGTGGATGCTGCTGGCGATGTTCTCGGTGGGCCTGCTGTCGGGCTGCAACACGGTTGCCGGTGCCGGCAAGGACGTGAAGAGCGCCGGCGAGAAGGTCGAAGACGCCGCCAAGAACTGAGCCCAGCGCTCGGTGACGAAAGACGGGTCGGCTTGCCGGCCCGTTTTTTTTGCGCTTTTCGCCATCGCCGCTTGTGTTCGCGGCGAAAAAGAGGTGCGCACGTTCCAGGACGGGCTGGGCAAGGAAGACCGCGACTGAGGCGCACCCTGCGCCTGACGTGGAAACGGGCCGCGCTGCGGCCCGTTGCGTTTGGCGCGTTGCTGCAGGCTCAGTACGCCGGCGGGTCCGCTACGAAGTCGCCGGGGAAGGCCTGCGGCACGTCGGCCACGCGCGGGTACCGCGGCCGCGGGATCACGCCGCGCGCAACCAGCCGCGCATCGCTGTCGTAGCGCAATTGCAGGCGCTGCTGCGGCAGTTCGCTGGCCCGTTCGAATTCGGTGACGCTGGACGGCGACCATTCGCGCTCGCCGTGGCCGGTGCCCAGACGCTGCAGCTTGCCCCGCGCCGCATCACTTTCCTGCGCGCGTGCGGCTGCAGCGGGCGCGGCTGCGACCGGCGCGGCCGCGCGCTCGCTGTATCGCTCCTCGCTGTCCTGCTCGACGCTCGCCTGCGGCACGATGGTCGGCGCCTCGTCGAACACGGCCATGCCGATCACGCCGACGTTGTCGGGGCGGCCGGTGCGTGCGGCATAGCTGTCGGCGAGATCGGTGAACACGAACTGCGCGATCTCGCGCTGCGACTTGCGCCAGCCGGCGATCTCGGTGCTCTGCCATGGCGCCAGCACGTAGCCGCGCTGGTCGCTGGACGCGGTTTGCCCGCTGACCGCATTGACCCCGTCCACCGACAGCACCACCAGCACGCGGCGGTCGCTGCGGTTGGTCAGGCGCAGCGCATAGCGGTGGCCGGGCGTGGCGGCGATCCAGCGCTCGCCGCGCTGCGCGTATTGTGGCAGGTTGGCGTCATCGGCATCGCGGTCGATCACGCGCAACGCGACCGGTGCCGCGGACGCGGGCGGTGCCGCGTAGGGGCGGAAACCGCACAACAGGCCGATGCACAGCAGGGCGATCGAGAGCGGGCCGAGCGGGCGGGTCGAAAAAAACAGGCGGGCGGGCTTGCGCATCACGGCGACTCCACGGAAGGGACCTGCTGTTGAACGCGCCATGCGCCGGAACGGGGTTGCCGCGCAGCGGTTAAACTCGCCTGGTTTTCTTCTGGCCGTCGATTCCCCGTATGACCACCCGCGTCCTTACCGGCATCACTACCTCCGGCACCCCGCACCTGGGCAATTACGTCGGCGCGATCCGCCCGGCGCTACAGGCCAGCCTGCGCCCCGGTATCGAGAGCTTCTATTTCCTGGCCGATCTGCACAGCCTGATCAAGGCGCAGGACCCGGCGCGCACCCAGCGCTCGACCCTGGAGATCGCCGCCTCGTGGCTGGCGGCCGGGCTGGATCCGTCGAAGGTGTGGTTCTACCGCCAGTCGGACGTGCCGGAAACCAACGAGCTGACCTGGTTCCTGACCTGCGTCGCCGGCAAGGGCATCCTCAACCGCGCCCACGCCTACAAGGCGGCCGTGGACAAGAATCGCGCCGACGGCGAGGACGACGATGCCGGGGTCAGCGCCGGATTGTTCATGTATCCGGTGCTGATGGCCGCCGACATCTTGCTGTTCAAGGCGCAGCAGGTGCCGGTGGGCCGCGACCAGATCCAGCACATCGAGATGGCGCGCGATTTCGGCCAGCGTTTCAACCACGTCTACGGCCGCGACTATTTCACCCTGCCCGAAGCGTTGATCGACGAGAACGTGGCCACCTTGCCCGGGCTGGACGGGCGCAAGATGAGCAAGAGCTACGACAACACGATTCCGTTGTTCGCCCCGCGCGAGGAATTGAAGAAGCGCGTGTTCTCCATCGTCACCGATTCGCGCGCGCCGGGCGCGCCGAAGGACACCGAAGGCTCGGCGCTGTTCCAGCTGTACCAGGCCTTCGCCACTGCCGAGGAAACCGCTGCATTCGCGCAGGCCTTCGCCGCCGGTATCGGCTGGGGCGAGGCCAAGCAGCAACTGTTCGCGCGCATCGATGCGGAGATCGCGCCGATGCGCGAGCGCTACGAGGCGCTGATGGCGCGGCCGGGCGAGATCGAGGCGATCCTGCGCGACAACGCGCAGCGCCTGCGCGCGCGCTATGCCACGCCGTTCCTGGCAGAACTGCGGCATGCGGTGGGCCTGCGCGATCTGTCGCTGCGCGAGCAGGCTGCGCCCAACGCCAATGCTGCGACACGAGCACGGGAAGAGGCGCTGTCGTTGGTGTTCAAAGGTCCGTATCCAGACAAGGCCAATGGTACTTGGCTATTCCGGGTGGAGGATGCCCATAGCAAGGAAACGCTGTTGCATAGCATTGCGTTCCCTGCGCGCGAGGCTATCGGCGGAATTTTCAAGCGTTTGCGCCAGGGGCAACTGAATCATGATTTCCGGCTCGAACTCAGGCCGGGTAGCGCAGGCAATGAAAGTAAGGAAATCGTACTGCTGGATGGAGACCAAATCGTATGCTACGGGCAAGGTTTCCATGACGAAGTCGAGGTTGTAAAAGCCAAGGATCTCCTGCACGCAGCCCTTCTGCGTCTGGCCGAATAATTTCCGATCATGTAGTTACTTTCCCGAGTCCCGAGTCCCGAGTCCCGCAACCCGCAACCCGCAACCCGATCCGGCCATGCCACGCGATTCCAGCATCCATCTCATCGACACCGGCTTCCAGCGCGCGCAGTTCGATGCGGCCTACCTGATCGTGGAGCACGGGCGCGGCGCGTTCGTCGATTGCGGCACCAGCCACTCGCTGCCGGCCATGCTGGCCGCGCTCGACGGCGCCGGCCTGGCGCCGGGCGACGTGGACTGGCTGATCCTGACCCACGTGCACCTGGACCATGCCGGCGGCGCCGGTGCGCTGCTGCAGCACCTGCCGAATGCGCGCCTGCTGGTGCATCCGCGCGGCGCGCCGCACATGATCGATCCGGCGCGGCTGATCGCCGGCGCCACCGCGGTGTATGGCGAGGCCGAGATCGCGCGCAGCTACGGCACGATCGTGCCGGTGCCGGCCGAGCGCGTCGTCGTCGCCGAGGACGGCCATCGGCTGTGGCTGGGCGAGCGCGAGCTGTTGTGCATCGATACGCCCGGCCACGCGCGCCATCATCTGTGCGTGTGGGACGCGCGCAGCCGCAGCTGGTTCAGCGGCGACACCTTCGGCCTGTCGTATCGCGAACTGGACAGTGCGCAGGGCGCATTCGTGATCCCGACATCCTCGCCGGTGCAGTTCGATCCGGAGGCGATGCGCGCCTCGATCCAGCGCATGCTCGGCTATGCGCCGGAGACGCTGTATCTGACCCACTACGGCCCGGTCGGCGCGGCGGATACGCTGGCGGCGGATCTGTTCGAGCAACTCGATGCGATGGTGGCGATCGCGCGCAGTTGCGACGGGCGTTCCGATCGCCATCGCTGCCTGGTCGCCGCGCTCGGCGCGCTGTACCTGGAGCGCGCGCGGCTGCATGGCTGCCCGCTCGACGATGCCGGCGTGGAGCGGCTGTTGCAGATGGATATCGAGCTCAATGCGCAGGGCCTGGCCTGCTGGCTGGAGCGTTGAGGGGCCGGGAAGAGGGAATCGGGAATGGGAACAGCGTGTGCCTGCGCTTCTCGCGTCTGGATCTGCCTCATTCCTGTTTCATCATAGCGTCACGTTTTACACTGTGCGGCCAGGTTTTTTCAGGTCGTTGCCGTGAATCCGATGCGCATGTTGCTGCTGTCCGCCTGCCTGTTCATGGGAGGCGCCGCACAAGCGGCCAACGAGGTGCTGCCCGGCGGCGGCATTGATGCCGAAGCGCTGGAGCGACATGTGCGCACGTTGGCGTCCGATGCATTCGAGGGCCGCGCGCCGGCCACGCCGGGCGAGGACAAGACCATCGCCTATCTCAGCGAGCAGTTCCGCCTGGCCGGCGTGCAACCGGCGGGCGACGACGGCGGCTGGACCCAGGCGGTGCCGCTGGTGCGCGCGCAGGTGGACGGACCGGTGACGGCGACGCTGCGCGTGGCCGGCGCGGCGCAGGCGCTGGTCAATGGCGAGGACGTGGTGCTGCAGAGCCTGCACCCCGGTAGCAAGGTGGCGCTGAAGGACGCGCCGCTGGTGTTCGTGGGCTACGGCATCCATGCGCCCGAGCGCGGCTGGGACGACTACAAGGGCGTGGACCTGAAGGGCAAGATCGCGGTGATGCTGATCAACGACGCCGACTTCGAGACGCCGCAGCCCGGCGCCTTCGACGGCCGTGCGGTCACCTACTACGGGCGCTGGACCTACAAGTACGAGGAAGCCGCGCGGCAGGGCGCGGCCGGCGCGCTGATCGTGCACGAGACCGCGCCGGCGGCGTACGGCTGGTCCACGGTGAAGAGTTCCGGGCTGTCGCCGCTGTTGGACATCGAGCGCAGCGACGCACAGGCGCGCGCGCAGCACGTGCCGGTGCGCGGCTGGATGCAGCGCGCGCTGGCGGTGTCGCTGTTCCAGCGCGCCGGGCTGGATTTCGAGGCGGAAAAAAAGCGTGCGCAGCGCGCCGACTTCCGCCCGCAGGCGCTGGGCGATGCGGCGCTGTCGGTGCGCTTGGCGCTCAAGCGCGAGCGCGTGCTCACCCACAACGTGGTGGCCAAGCTGGAAGGCGCCACGCATCCGGAGGAGACCGTCATCTACTCGGCGCATTGGGATGCGTTCGGCCTCGGCGCGGCCGACGCCAGCGGCGATCGCATCCGCCGCGGCGCGGTCGACAACGCCACCGGCGTGGCCAGCGTGCTGGAGCTGGCGCGGGTATTCGCGGCCGGGCCGCGGCCGCAGCGCACGCTGTACTTCATCGCGCTCAGCGCCGAGGAGAAGGGCCTGCTCGGGGCGACCTATTACGCCGCGCATCCGCTGGCGCCGCTGGCGACCACCGTGGCGGTGATCAACAGCGAGATGTTCAGCCCCGACGGCGCCACCCGCGACATCGCCTCGTGGGGCCGCGGGCGGGTGTCGCTGGAGCGCGACCTGGCCGCCGCAGCGCAGGCGCGCGGCCGCGCCTATGCGCCGGATCCTAACCTGGAGGCGGGGTTCTTCTATCGTGCCGACCATTTCGCCTTCGCCCGCGCCGGGGTGCCGGCGATCACGGTGGGGCCGGGGCTGGACAAGCTGGACGGCGGCGTGGCCGCCGGCAAGGCGATCCGCGACCGCTATTTCGCCGGCTGCTACCACCAGCCCTGCGATCGCTGGAGCGCGTCGTGGGATCCGGCCGGGCATGCCGCCGACACGCTGTTGTTGTACGACCTGGGCCAGCGCCTGGCCGACAGCCGCGAATGGCCGCGCTGGGACGACGGTTCCGAATTCAAGCCGGCGCGCGATGCGAGCGAGGCGGCGCGTCGCTGAGGGTAGCGTGGGTGCGGCGCGGGCGTTGCTTTACCGGGGAACTGTAGGAGAAGCTCCGTAGCACCGACAGCGTCCGAAGCCGGTGCAGTTTCTCACTCCGCTCGTCGCGACTGAAGTCGCTCCCACAAGGGGTTTGCGGCATGTTGGCTGGGTGCACTGTCGGAGGGACTTCAGTCCCGACAGAGAGTGTCCGAGTGCGGTGAGTTTCCCGACTTCGCGCGTCGCGGCTGAAGCCGCTCCTACAAAGAGCTTGCGGCCTGCGTGCCGGGTGCACTGTGGGAGGGACTTCAGTCCCGACGCGGACCAGCCTGCCGCCGCGGCGGGCGGCATCGATGGGTCGACATGGCCAGGACTGCTCCTGTGCGAAAAGCGTGTGCGCTGCCACGGTCGCAGATCGCGCATGCATCGTCGATGCGTCGCGCACAGGGCGCGTGCGCCGCATGCACAACAGCGTGCCGCGCGTGTCGTGTTGCGGTGCTGTCGCTGGTCGCCGCCGCTGGCCTAGAATCCATCTTCACACCGCACGGTCCTTCTGCGCATGCCGTCCCCGCCTTCTCCCGTCGCCGCCGTGCCCGCGCGTGGCGGTTGCGTCGTCCTTGCGCTGCTGCTGGTCTACGTGGTTTGGGGCTCGACCTATCTGGCGATCCGCTTCGCGCTGGAAGGTGGCATTCCGCCGCTGAGCATGGTCTCGGGGCTGCGCTTCGTGGTCGCCGGTTCGCTGCTGTACGCGGCGCTGCGCTGGCGCGGCGTGGCCGCGCCGACCCGCGCGCAATGGGGGACGCTGACGGTGCTCGGCGCGTTGCTGCTGTTGTGCGGCAACGGCATGGTGGTGCTGGCCGAGCGCCAGGTGTCCTCGGGCCTGGCCGCGGTCGCGGTGGCCTCGGTGCCGTTGTGGATGGCATTGTTCGGCGCATTGCGCGGGCAGCACGCCAGCCGCGGCGAATGGCTGGGCATCGTGGTCGGGTTCGTCGGTGTGCTGTGGCTCAACGCCGGCAGCAGCCTCAGCGCCAGTCCCAAGGGCCTGGTGCTGCTATTGATCGGGCCGATCGGCTGGGCGTTGGGCTCGGTGTGGTCGCGCGGACGCGATCTGCCGATGCCGTTCATGGCCGCGGCCGGGCAGATGCTGTGCGGCGGCGTGCTGCTGGTCGCCACCGGCCTGCTGAGCGGCGAACGCACGCACGCCTGGCCGACGCCGCACGCGTTGATGGCGGTCGCTTACCTGTGCGTGTTCGGTTCGATCGTGGCATTCACCGCCTACGTGTGGTTGCTGCAGAACGTGCGGCCGGTGCTGGCCGGCAGCCATGCCTACGTCAATCCGGTGATCGCGGTGGCGCTGGGCAGCTGGCTCGGCGGTGAGCGCTTCAGCGCCAGCGACCTGGGCGCGATGGCGGTGATCCTGGCCGGCGTGGGGGTCATCACCGTGGCGCGGACGCGGCGATGACCGCTGCCGAACAGGACACGCGGCGCGGGCTGCTGATCACCGCATTGACCTTCGCGCTGTGGGGCGTGGTGCCGGTGTATTGGCATCTGCTCAAGGCGGTGCCGTCGGTGCACATCATCGTCCATCGCATCGTCTGGAGCACGCTGCTGGTGGTGGGCTGGCTGTTGTACCGCACGCGCCTGCAGTGGTGGCGCAGCATCGCCGCGCAGCCGCGCGCGCTGGGCATCCTGGCGTTGAGCAGCGTGGCGATCGCGTCCAACTGGAGCCTGTACATCTGGGCGATCAACGCCGGCCACGTGATCGAGGCCAGCCTGGGCTATTTCATCAATCCGCTGGTCAACGTGCTGCTCGGCGTGCTGGTGCTGAAGGAGCGGTTGCGCCCGTTGCAGTGGCTGGCGGTGGCGTGCGCGACGCTGGGCGTGGCCTGGCTCACCGTCGATGCCGGTGCGCTGCCGTGGATCGCGCTGAGCCTGGCCGCCTCGTTCGGGCTGTACGGCCTGCTGCGCAAGCTGGTGCAGGTGGATGCGGTGGCCGGGCTGGGCGTGGAGAGCCTGTACCTGTTGCTGCCGGCGCTGGGCTTCGTGCTGTGGGGCGAGAGCGGCCACGGCGGCGGTTTCGCCGACGGCTGGGGCTGGCGCAACGATCTGCTGCTGGTGTTCGGCGGGGTGGTCACCGCGGTGCCGTTGATCGGTTTCGCCTACGGCGTGCGGCGCATTCCATTGTCCCTGGTCGGTTTGCTGCAGTACATCGCGCCGAGCCTGCAGTTGCTGCTCGGGGTGTGGTTCTTCCGCGAGCCGTTCGACAGCGGCAAGGCGATCGGCTTCGGCGCGATCTGGATCGGCCTGCTGCTGTTCGCGGGCGAGAGCCTGTGGCGCTCGGGCTGGCGGCGGCGCCGCGGTGGCGGGTAATCGCGGCCGCGCAGTGTGCGTTTGACCTGTAGGAGCGGCTTCAGCCGCGACGGACACCTTTGGTCAGTTCCGGTCGCGGCTGAAGCCGCTCCTGCACGGTGGCGTTGTGCGGTGCGCTCAGCTGCGGCTGGCGCCCGCGGCCCGGGTGCCGGTCAGCTGCTGCTCGGCATCCACGCGCGGCGCCAGCGGCGCCGGGCAGTGGCCGTCGTGGCGCTGTGCCGGCAGTTCGGCGAACCAGTCCTCCACGGTCGGCGCCAGCAGGTCCAGCCGCATCGGCAGGCTCAGGTGGTTCTCGCCGGGCATCTCCAGGTAGTGCGCGCGCGGCGCGTCCAGCGCCAGCAGGCGGCCGTGCGCGACCGGGATGTGCTGGTCGTCGCTGCCGTGCAGCAGCAGCAGGCAGGCCGGCGCGGTGCGCGCGGCGGCGGTCACGTCGACCTGGTCCAGGTTCAGCGCCAGGCGCTGGTTGGCGTTGGCGATGACCGCATCCAGGTTCTGCCCGCCGTAGCGCCAGCGCGCCAGGTCCATCGCCGCGCTGGCCACCAGGCCCTGCGGACGGCTGGCGAGCATGTGCGGGATCATGTCGCGGATACCGCGGCCGGCGTTGGCGAAGGACTCCATCGCGACCACGCCATCGACCTCGCCGCCCAGCTTCTGCGCGGTGAACAGCGCGGTGGCGGCCCCGTAGGACACGCCGAACAGGTACAGCGGACCCTGCACCTCGCCGCGCGCGCGCAGCGCGCGGATCACCGCGACCACGTCATCGGACTCGCGGGTGCCGTAGCCGGCCGGGCCGCCGCCGGAGCGGCCGTGGTTGCGCAGGTCGATGCTGATGCTGCGGTAGCCGGCCTGGGCCAGGTCCAGCGACCACGGCAGCAGCGAATCGCCGTCCATCATCCAGCCGTGCAGCAGCACCACGGTGCCGCGCGGGGCGGCGTGGCTACCGGGCTGCGGCGCGGCCACGTCCATCGCGAAATCGGCGCGCTCGTGGCCGCTGGCGTCGCGGCCGGCGTGCTCGTAGCGGTAGCGCATGCGGTAGTCGCCCGGATCGATCGCACGCCAGAAGATCGGGATGCCGGCCGGGGTGAGCACGTGCCCGCTGCGGTTGGGCAGCGTCGCCAGCAGGCCCTGGATGCGTTCCTCGTCCATCAGCGGCGACACGCCGCCCGGCGCGACCAGGCGGTCGCTGAGCGAGGTGGCGGAGCGCGCAGCCAGACAGCCGGCGGCCAGGCACAGGCTGGTGCAGAGAACGAGCAGCAGGCGGAGGCGCGACGGCATGGCGATAGGCGGTGGATGAACGGCCGGGCAGGCTAGCGCCTTCGTCGGCGCGGCTCTACCGCAATTGGATGACGAAACGATGACGCGGCGCGGGTGCGGAGCGCCGAAGCGCGCTCGCCGGCCCGGTTTTCCCGGCGGCGCCTTGCGCGGCGGTGCATGCGCGGCGCCCGTGTGCGCCGCGCCGGGCCTATCTGGCGCTCGGTCGGTGCTGCATGGCGCAGCCTGGCGTTCAGGTCGGCGCGGCACTAGCGGCTTGCGCCTCGCCGGGCGGGACCCGCAAGGCGGTGCTTGCGCACGTCAGCGGCTCTGCCCGACCTCGCGGTCGCCGCGCCGGGCAGGCATGGCCCCTGCCCGGGCACGGAGCCCAGCCGCTACAGCGCGCGCAGGGCGGTGGTGATCGGCAGCCGTGCCGCGCGCAGAGCCGGGAACAGCCCGCCGACCAAGCCGATGCCCAGCGCCCACTTCAGCCCGTTCCACAGCAGCGCCGGCGAGACCTTGAACTGGAACACCACCTGGCTGAAGTTGCTGCCCAGCGTGGACACGCTGTAGCCGTTGAACACGGCCCACGCGATCAGCCCGCCGAGCAGTCCGCCGAGCAGCGCCAGCAGCATCGTCTCCAGCATCACCGCGGTCACCACCGGCGTGCCGCGGAAGCCGAGCGCGCGCATCGTGGCGATCTCGCGGGCGCGGGTGGCCACCGCTGCGTACATGGTGTTGAGCGCGCCGAACACCGCGCCGACCGCCATGATCGCGCCGATCACGGTGCCGAGGATGCTGATCAGCTTGCTGAGGTTGCCGCCCTGCTTTGCGTAGTAGGCACGGGTGGTCTGCACGTCGAGCTTGAGCCGCGGGTCGGCGGCCATCGCCGCCTTGAACTGGGCATAGCCGTCCTTGCCGGCGGTGCGCACGCTGATCGATTGGTAGGCGCTGCGGTTGTAGGTGGAGGCCAGGGTCTGCGCGTCGGCCCACAGCTCCGAGTCGTGCGCGTCGCCGGAGGCGAACACGCCGACCACGGTCCACTGCTCGCGGCCCAGGCTTAGGGTCTTGCCCATGTCCAGCCCGCGGAACTGCGCCTTGGCGTCCTGGCCGACCACGATCTCGCGCAGACCGGCGCCAAAGCGGCGGCCTTCGACGATCCTGAGTTTGTCGTGCACCGCCCAGCCGGCGTCGCCGACGCCGCGGAACTGCACGTTGGTGTTGGTGCCGTCGACCTTGTTCGGCAGGTTGATCACCTGCGACAGCTCCGCCGAGAGCAGCGGCCTGCCGTCGGCGCCCTTGGCCACGCCGGCCAGGCTGGCGATCAGCGGCACCTGGTCGCGGGTGATCACCGAGTTGATCTCGGCGCCGGAACCGCCGCGCAGCACGATCGCGGTGCTGTCGTCTCCGGTGCTGTTGAGCGTGGCCTGGAAGCCTTCGCCCATCGCCAGCATCGCCACCAGCACGCCGACCACGCCAGCGATGCCGACGACGATCACCGATGAGGCGCCCCAGCGCTGCGGCAGGCTGCCCACGCCGATGCGGGTGGCGGCCAGCGCCAGCCGGCCGCCGCGGGTCAGCAGCAGCCACAGCGCCACACCCGCGGCCAGCGCCAGCACGCCGTACCAGGGCAAGGCGAACCACAGCGCCAGCCCGACGCCGAGCAGCAACAGCGAGAGCAGATTTCCCAGCCAGAGTTTGAGTTTCATCAGTGCGTCTTCCGAAAATGCGATAGGGAGCGATGCGACGGCGGGCTCAGCGGCCGGCCAGTGCGTCCACGATCTTCAGGCGCTGCGCGCGCAATGCCGGCAGCAGCCCGACCACGACGCCGATGGCGACCATCAGCCCCAGCGCCACCCCCCAGGTCTGCGCCGGCACGCCACGCATCGGTATCATGTTGCCGCTGGCAGCGGCCACGCCGGGGATGATCAGCGCCGCCAGGCCCATGCCGATCAAGCCGCCAAGCACGATCAGCAGCACCGACTCCACCATCACCAGGGTCAGCACGGTGCCGTCGCGGAAGCCGAGCGTCTTCAGTACCGCCAGTTCCGGGATGCGCTCGCGCACCGCCTGCGCCATGGTGTTGCCGGTGAGCAGCAGCAGGGTGAAGAACACCGCGGCCATGATCGCGGTGACGATCAGGCCGACGTCGGCGAACTGTTTGGCGAAGGCCTGCGAGAACGTGGCCTCGGTCTGGCTCTTGGTCTCGTGGTCGGAGTTGAGCGACAGCGCATCGATCGCCTGCGCCACCCGCGAGGCCTGCTCGGTGCTGCCCAGCTGCACGGTATACCAGCTGACCTGGTTCTTGATGTAGTCGTTGGACTCGTCGAAGTACTTCCAGTTCATCATCAACTGGTTCTCGGCCTGCGCGTTCCTGGCGTCCTTGACCTTGAAGATGGTGGTCAGGGTCAGCGGCCAGTCGTTGCTGCCGCCGCGCGGGAAGATGGTGGCCTGCAGCGGAATGGTGTCGCCGATCTTCCAGCCATGCTTCTTGGCCAACGCGGCGCCCACTGCCGCGGCGGTGCGGGTTTCGCGGAATGCCTTGAGCTGCGCCGGCGGCACGTCATACTCGCTGTACACGTCGAAGAAATTCGGCGCCACCGAAAAGTTGGGGAAGAAGTTCTTCCGGTCGCGGTAGATGCCGCCGAACCACATCGCGTAGGTCACCCTCTTCACGCCCGGCACCGATTCGATCTGCGACTGCAGACTGACCGGTAGCGACTGGGCGATCGACAGCCGCGAGGCCACGATGAGGCGATTGGCGCCCTCGACGCTGCCGCCGGAGTTGAACACCACGCGCACCGAGTCGAGCATGCCGAACAGCAGGAACGCGGCGACCACCGACAGCAGGGTCAGCAGGGTGCGGGTCTTGCTGCGGAACAGCTGCGCCCAGATCAACGAAAAGTATTTCATGTTCGATCCTCCATGGGACGGGATGCCGGGGCGCGGATGTCGCGCGGCGGCAGCGGCCGGTTCAATGCGCCACGAGCGGCGCGTCGGCCAGCTCGCCCTTGTCCAGGTGCACGGTGTGGCTGGCGTACTCGGCGGCTTTGGGGTCGTGGGTGACCATGATGATGGTCTTGCCGTGTTCGCGGTTGAGTTGCTGCAGCAGGTGCAGGATCTCCTCGGCGGCGGTGCGGTCCAGGTCGCCGGTGGGTTCGTCGCAGATCAGGAAAGTGGGGTCGGAGACGATGGCGCGGGCGATCGCCACGCGCTGCTGCTGGCCGCCGGACAGTTCGTTGGGGCGGTGGCTGCGGCGGTCGGCCAGGTTGACCAGGGTCAGCGCGATCTCGGCGTTGCGCTTGCGCTGGGCGGCGTTGAGGTTGGTTAGCAGCAGCGGCAATTCCACGTTCTTCTGTGCGGTGAGCATGGGCATGAGGTTGTAGAACTGGAACACGAAGCCGACGTGCTGGCTGCGCCAGGTGGAGAGCTGGCCGCCGCTCATGCGGTCGATGCGTTCGCCTTCGATCTCGATCTCGCCGCCGCTGGGGGTATCCAGGCCGCCGATCAGGTTGAGCAGGGTGGTCTTGCCGGAGCCGGAGGGTCCCATCAGGGCGACGAAGTCGCCGCGTGCGATGTCCAGATCGATGCCGTGCAGGACTTGTACGTTCTCGGGTCCGCGCTGGTAGGTCTTGGTGACGTTGCGCAGTTTGACGAGGGTGGACATGGTGGTGTTCCTGGCAGTGGACGGGTAGTGGATGTACCGATTGCGGTGAGGCGGTTCGCGAATGCTTGTGTCAGTTGCAGTTGCTTTGCTCTTCAGCTTTTTGCTCTACCGGGTCTCTTACGCAGCGGCGAATAGGGCGGGAAAAACCCCGAAGGGGCTGCGCACACGGATGTGCGCCGTTCGCGGCAGGGGCAGGGCTCGCCGGAAAAAGGCGAAGCACTGCTTCGCCCCGGCGGGCGGGCTGGCGCCGTGAGGCGACTGCCCCGGACTTGGCCGCGTAGCGGACAAGCCCTTTCCGCGAATCCCGTCCTATTCGCGGACCCGGAGCGCGCAGTAGGGTGTGTTTCTTTTGGTTACTTTTTTTGCACAAGCAAAGAAAAGTAACTCGCCGCAAGGCGAAAGTTTTTGCTCCTGCTCCTGCAGTGGTGGAGCCCTTGTAGGAGCGGCTTCAGCCGCGACACTTTCCTGACAGAACCAGTCGCGGCTGAAGCCGCTCCTACAAAAGCAAACGCTCAAGCAAAAAAGCAACAGCGGAGCAACAGCAAAGCAGTAGCAACAGCAGAGCAACAGCTACAGCAATATCAAGAGCTGTGTGGCGGTTGGAGCGTGTGCAGCCAATGGCAGGCTTGATCCAGCACGAACAAAACCAAGCGATGCGGTGAAACGACTGTTGGAGCGGCACTCGCTACAGCAAGAACTGGACGGAAACAAAGTGAACTCCCCCGGCTTTAGGGCAATGGAGCAAGGCGGTGACGGCACGGACGACATGCAGTGGTTCGCGCCAACGCGCGGCACCTCACACGCGTCCGCCGCTACTGCTCGGTCGCCTGCGCCAGTTTCACCTTGACCCCGTCGCGCAACGTCTCCGGCGGATCCAGCACCAGCGTGTCGCCCGCCGCCAGGCCCGACAGCACCTGGCGGTCGTCGCCCAGCGCGATGCCGGTCTTCAGCGTGCGCTGCTCGACGGTGTTGTCTTCTTTCAATACGAACGCCACCTCCTGCCCGCCGCGCTTGACGATCGCTGCGCCCGGCGCGCGCACGCCCTGCGGCTTGTCTTGCGCCTGCGCCTGCGGCGCTTCCAAAAAGCTCACGCGCACGCCCATTTCCGGCACGATCCGCGGATCCTTCTGCTTCAGCGCCACGCGTACCTTCACCGTGGCCTTGCCGCGGTCGGCCGAGGGGATGATCGCGATCACTTCGGCCGGGATCTTCCACTCCGGGTAGGCGTTGAGCACGGCTTCCACCGGCATGCCCGGCTTGACCCGGCCGATGAAGGCCTCGCCCACTTCCACCTCGATCTCCAGCGATTCCATGTCCACCACCGTGCCGATGCCGGTGCGGGTGAAACCGCCGCCTGCCGACAGCGGCGACACGATCTCGCCCGGCTGCGCCGCCTTGGCGGTGACCACGCCGGCGAACGGTGCGCGCACGATGGTGTTGTCCACGTTGAGGTCGGAGATCGACAGCTGGTCGCCGGCCACCACCACGTTGCGCTGCGCGCTCTGCAGCTGCGCGCGCAGGGCGTCGCGCTGCGACAGCGCCTGTTCGTACTGCGAGCGCGACACCAGCTGCTGCACGACCAGCGTCTGCAGCCGCTGCGCATCGGCCTCGGCCTGGCGCAGCTGCGCCTGCATGTTGGTCACCTGGCTGCGTGCGGCGTCCAGTTGCGAGACCGATAGCTGCCGCTGCGCGCCGGCGTCGATCGGGTCCAGCGTGGCCATCACCTGGTTCTGCTCCACGCGCATGCCTTCCTCGATCAACACCTCGCGGACCTTGCCGGTGATCTTCGCCGACACCGTGGCCATGCGCCGCGCCACCACGTAGCCGCTTGCGTCCAGCACCGAGGCGCTGCTGCTGCCGGCGGCGATCGCCACCACCGGCGCAGTGGTCACCTCGATGGCCTTGCTGCGGCCGAACAGGAACCAGCCGCCGACGCCGAGCGCGAGCAGCAGCACCAGGACCACGGCGATCCACAGCCCGCCCCGCGACGGCGGTTCGCTCGGCGGTGCCTTGCGGTCGATACGGAGTTCTTTGAGCAGTTCGGCGGAGGTACTCATCTTGTCCCTGGATGAATTGGTAGGCGCAGTGTGGCTCGGCGATGCGCGCGCTCGTCAGTTGTCGGAAGTCACTTTCTGCGTTGCGTTGCGGCAGCTGCGGCGCCATTCCCCATGGCGCGGAGCGCAGCATGCGGCAATCGCGCGGCCATCGCCAGTGACAGCTGTCACTGGTTGCGGCTGACGGGCCGCACTGGGAGGCGCCGACCGCGCGGCGCAGCATGGCACCTCCAGCCACGACCAGCCCATGCCGATGCACGCTCCCGACACTCTTCCGCTGGCGCAGCTGCGCGGCGTGCACAAGCGTGACGGCGCGGTGGTCGCGCTGGATGGCGTGGACCTGCAACTGCAGCGCGGCCAGTTGCTGGCGCTGCTCGGTGCCAATGGCGCCGGCAAGAGCACGGCGGTGGCGCTCATGCTCGGGCTGCAGGTGGCCGACGCCGGCAGCGCGCAGCTGTGCGGACAGGACCCGCGTGCGCTCGGCGCGCGGCGCCAGGCCGGGGTGATGCTGCAGTCCGCCGGCCTGCCGGACACGCTGCGCGTGGGCGAATTGCTCGATCAGGTGCGCGGCTACTACCGGCGGCCGCGCAGCGCCATCTGGAGGAAGCCGAGGCGCTGGCAGACCGGATCGCGGTGCCGCAGCTGCGCGGTCGCTTCGAGCAGCGCACGATCCGCTGCCGCAGTGTGTTGGCTGCGGCGCAGGTGGCGAGCTGGCCGCAGGTGCGCCGCGCGGACAGCCGCGACGGCGTGCTGGAGATCGTCGCCGAACCGGCCGAGCCGGTGGTGGCGCAATTGCTTGCCGCCGATCCGCGGCTGGACGAACTGGAAGTCAGGCGCGCCGGTCTCGCCGACGCATTCCTCGCCATCATCCGTGCGGAGGCTGCATGAACGCTTCCGAGCCACGCCGCATCGAGCCTGCTGCAGCGCCAGCGCACGGCGCCGCGGAACTGCCGTACCACGCGTCAGTGTTGCCATTGCGCGAGGACATTGCTATGCAATGCGGCCGTGCGACCGCCCCAGGAGTCTGCCGTGATCGCCTTGCTGCACGCCTCGCCCGACTCGCCGATCGCCCGCCGCCTGGGCTCGACCTCGGCCCCGCGCAGCGCGCACTGGTTCGTGTGGCGGTCGCTGATCTGGTCGATCTGGCTGTTCGTGACCCCGTTGTACGAGCCGCGCTACTTCGGCCAGTGGTTCTGGCCGACGATGGCCAGCTATGCGGTGTTCCTGGCGCTGTACGCCTGCGCCTACTACCGCCACCGCCGCGATCTGCGCTGGTGCGTGGCCGGCATGGCTGCGCTGGCGTTCGCGCTGCTGCCGTACAACCCCGGCGCGCAGTGCTACATCTCGCCGCCGTACCTGATCAGCGCGGCGCTGGTGGGCCTGGCGGTGGGGCTGATGAACATCAGCTTCGAACGCCGCGCGCTGCAGGCGCACACGCCGGACCTGCTGGTCGCCGACATCGAGATGCCCGGCCTCAGCGGCCTGGAACTGGCGCAGCGGCTGCAGCGCCAGCAATTGCCGATCCGCGTGGTCATCGTCACCACCTTCGCCCGTCCCGGCTTCCTGCGCCGCGCGCTGGACGCCGGCGTCGGCGGTCATCTGTTGAAGGACGCGCCACCCGGGCGCTTGGTCGATGCGATCCGCCAAGTGCACCGCGGCAGCCGCGCGATCGATCCGGAGCTGGCGCTGGAAGCCTGGTCCGAAGCCGACCCGCTCAACGACCGCGAGCGCCAGGTGCTGCGCCTGGCCGGCGAGGGCGCCTAGGCCGGCGACATCGCCGTGCAACTCGGGCTGTCGCACGGCACCGTGCGCATTATCTGTCCGAAGCGATCGGCAAGCTCGGCGTCGGCAACCGCATCGAGGCGGCGCGATTGGCGCGGCAGAAGGGGTGCTGTAGCGCTGCCGCTTGGCGTGCCGCATGTTGCCGAAAACGCGAATGCCGGTGGACGCATGCCACCGGCATTCGGTTGAATCCAGGCCCACCCAGCGTATCGCGCCGGACGCAGTGGCGGATCAGGACGACCCGGTGAAACTCAGCGCGCCGCTGCGCGGTTCGCCCAGGCGCCAGCGGCACCGCCGCCCGCTCTCGTAGGAGCGGCTTCAGCCGCGACAGGAACCGAACTTCGCCAGGCAATCCGCCGCCGCCGAAGCCCTTCCTGCAAGCGGCACTCGACCCGCATGCCACCCGCCTGTTTGTGGGAGCGACTTCAGTCGCGACGGGCGTTACCGACCCCGCCCATCGCGACCGATGCGCCAAGTCCACCTAACCTCGTTCCGGTTGCCTGCACACAGCACAGAACACCCCCTTCAGCGCTGTTCTCGCGGCGTTGCCTGGTCCACCACCACCGGTGTCGCCCCACCCCGCGCCATGCTCGAAAACACCCCGTCGCGGCGCACCCAGGCATGGAACAGCGCCGCGCACAGATGCCCCAACACCGTGGCGAACAGCACATATGCCAGCCAGCCATGCGCGCTGCGCAGCCAGGCGTACAGCGCCGGGCTGTGCGGCGCGATCGGCGGCAACTGGGCGCCTGGCCACAACACGATCGGATAACCGCCGGCCGACAGCATCGACCAGCCGAGCAGCGGCATCGCCAGCATCAGCGCGTACAACAGCCAGTGCGAGGCCAGCGCCGCCGTCTTCTGCCACCACGGCAGATCGGCCGGCAGCGGCGGCGGCCGCTGGCGCAGGCGGTTGCCCAGGCGCACGATCGCCAGCAACAGGATCGCGATGCCCAGCGGGCGGTGCAGGTCCAGCAGCCACGGCCGCTGCGACACCGAGGCGACCATGGCCACGCCGACGAACAGCATGGTCAGGAGCATCGCCGCCATCAGCCAGTGCAGCAGGCGTGCGGTCAGGTTGAAATGCCCGGAGGCGTTGGCGCGGCTCATTGCGCACCCCCATGCGCCTGGCCGGTCGCCTCCGGCGCCTGGCCGCGGCCGATCTCGCGCTCGCGGCGGTTGAACGAGTGCGCATACACCGCCGAGCGCGCGGCCAGGATCGGATCGTCGGAACCGGCGATGCCGCGCGGCAGGATCAGCGGGTCGTAGTTGAGGTCGCGGCATGGGCCGGTGGCCTGCGGCTCGGCGTGGTCGAGCACCAGGGTGCCGGCCACGATCTGTTGCCGGTCCTGCGGCCAGGGCTGCGAGGGATCGTTCACCGGGTCGCCGGGCGCGGCCACGGTCAGCACCAGGTCCCAGCGCAGCGGGCCTTGCGCGAGCCGCGCCTGCAGGTCCTCGCCGAGGAAGTCGGCATCGGCCTGCGCGCGCTGCGTCGCCGAAAGCTCCTTGAACGCGGTCTGCGGCCGCATCGACCAGCGCACGAAACGGCTGCTGCCGTCGGCGCCGATGAAGCGGAAGCTGTTGACCCCGTTGTACTGGGTGTTGGCCCAGCTGTCCGACCATGGCGCGGTCTTGGCCCACTCCTGGAATTTCTTCGCCTCTGGATAGCGTTGCGCGAACGCGGCCAGCTTCGCCGGATCCGGCTTGCCGGTGGCCGGGTCCGGCTGCGCGGCCAGGGTCTGCGCCATGAAGCCTTCCGGCGTGGCCACCACGAAGAACGGAAAGCTGTTCATCGCCGTACGCCACTGCTGGCCGTCGTCGCTGCGCAGCAGCAGCGCCATGCTGCGCACCCGCGCCGTGGCGTCGGCGCCGTGCGGATCGCCGCCGCCGATCGACATGCGCCCCAGCACCGGCACCGCGGCCTGGGTGAACACCCGAGCCGAGGACAACGCGCGCGCCTGGCCGTTGCCTTCGAAATGGCCGCTCACGCACATGCCCTTGCTGTGCGCGCGGCGAAAGCCCGGGTGCGGCGGGCTGCCGGCCTCGATGGCATCGGTCATGCGCTGCGCGGTCAGCCGCTGCGCCCCGCCCAGCCAGCCCGCGCTCCAGGCGAAGGCGGCGGCGAGCAGGGCGGCGATCG
>NZ_CAPJ01000208.1 GCF_000331775.1 Xanthomonas translucens pv. translucens DSM 18974 | reverse complement strand
ATCTGTACCTGTCGGTAGCGCGCGGCTTCGACGGCGGGCTGGGGCGGCTGGGCGGGCTGAGTCTGGCCGCCGGCGTCGCCGTGGCCGAGGCCCTGCACGCGGCCGGCTTCGCCACGGTCGGGCTGAAATGGCCGAACGACCTGCTCGCCGACGGGCACAAACTCGGCGGCTTGCTGGTCGAAGGCGGCGGCGAGTTCGCCGGGCCGGCGCGTGCGGTGATCGGCCTGGGTCTCAATGTGCGCATGCCGGCGGCCAGCGCCGCGAGCATCGACCAGCCGTGGACCGACCTGGCCACGCTGGCCGGCGCCAGCGCCGAGGTCTCGCGCAACGCGATCGCGGCCACAGTGCTGTCGCACCTGTTGCCGGCGCTGGCGCTGTTCGACGCGCAGGGCCTTGCGCCGTTCCTGCCGCGCTACGCCGCACTGGATCTGCTCGCCGGGCGCGCGATCCGCATCGACGAGGGCGGCGTCGCCCGCGAGGGCGTGGCGCTAGGGCTGGCCGACGACGGCGCATTGCGGGTGGCCTTCGCCGATGGCGAGCGCGCCCTGCATGCCGGCGAAGTCAGCGTGAGGCCGGCATGAGCGACTGGTTGTTCGACCTGGGCAATTCGCGTTTCAAGTTCGCTGCGCTGGAGCGTGGGCATCCCGGTGCCGTGCAGGCCTGGCCGCATGGCGCCGAAGCGATGGACGCGGCGGCGGTGGCGGCGCTGCCGCGCGGCGACACCGCCTATGTCGCCAGCGTCGCCGCGCCGGCCTTGACCGCGACGGTGCTGGACGCCTTGCGCAGCCGCTTCGCCCAGGTGCAGGTGGCGCGTACCGAGGCGGCCTGCGCCGGTGTGCGCATCGCCTATGCGCAGCCGCACAAGTTCGGTGTGGACCGCTTCCTGGCGCTGCTCGCCGCGCACGGCGGCGGCGATGTGCTGGTGGTCGGGGTCGGCACCGCGCTGACCCTGGACCTGCTCGATCGCGACGGCTTGCACCACGGCGGGCGCATCGCACCGTCGCCGACCACGATGCGCCAGGCCCTGCAACAGCGTGCGGCGCAACTGCCGGCCGAGGGCGGCGACTATCGCGAGTTCGCCGCCGATACCGCCGATGCGCTGGCCTCCGGTTGCGACGGCGCGGCGCTGGCGCTGATCGAACGCAGCCTGCAGCGGGGCGAGGCGCTGCTGACGCGGCCGCCGCGGCTGCTGCTGCACGGGGGCGGCGCACCGCCGTTGCTGCACGCGTTGCCGGTCGCCGAGCAGCGGCCATCGCTGGTGCTGGACGGGTTGGCGCTGTGGGCGCAGGCGCATGCCGCGGCCGGGCGTGCCGGGTAGAATCGGCGCATGCTCTTCCGCGCCCTGCTCGTCGTCCTGACCATCCTCAATCTCGGCGTCGCGCTGTGGTGGGCGACGCAGCCGCAGACCCCGGCGCCGGCACCGCTGCCGGCGCTGCCGGCAGGGGTGGCGACGCTGCAATTGGTGCCGGCGTCCGTGGC
>NZ_CAPJ01000209.1 GCF_000331775.1 Xanthomonas translucens pv. translucens DSM 18974 | reverse complement strand
ATCCACGACGCGATCGTGGACAGCGACCAGGACGGCTGGCTGGATCGCCTGGCCGCGTTCTGGAAAAAGCCCGATCCGGTACGCGGCCTGTATTTCTGGGGCGGCGTGGGCCGCGGCAAGACCTTCCTGGTCGATCTGTTCTACGACGGCCTGCCGATCGAGCAGAAGTACCGCACCCACTTCCACCGCTTCATGCGCGGCGTGCACGAGCGCCTGCGCGAGCACGCCGGGCAGAGCGATCCGCTGGCCAAGATCGCGCAGGAATGGCGCACCCAGCTGCGCGTGCTGGTGCTGGACGAATTCTTCGTCACCGACATCGGCGATGCGATGCTGCTGGCGCGGCTGCTGGAGCGCCTGTTCGCCGAGGGCGTGACCCTGGTCACCACCTCCAACACCGCGCCGCAGCACCTGTACCTCAACGGCCTGCAGCGCGAGAGCTTCCTGCCGGCGATCGCGCTGCTGCAGAAATACTGCGTGGAGCTGTACGCCGAGGGCACCGAGGACTACCGCATGCGCGCGCTGACCCGCTCGCCGGTGTACTGCGCGCCGCTGGATGCGCAGTCCGATGCATGGCTGGGCGGGCGCTGGGGCGAACTCAGCGGCAATGAAGCCGCGCGCAGCGGCAACATCGTCATCGAGGCGCGCAAGATCCCGGTGCGCGGCCGCGGCAAGAGCATCGCCTGGTTCGATTTCGCCGCGCTGTGCGAAGGCCCGCGCGGGCCGGCCGACTACATCGAGATCGCGCGCGAGTTCAACACCGTGCTGCTCGGCGGCATCCCGCACTTCGACCGCATGAACGAGGACGCGGCGCGGCGTTTCGTCAACCTGATCGACGAACTGTACGACCGCCAGGTCAACCTGGTCTGCACCGCGCAGGACCCGCCGCCGCAGCTGTACAGCGGCGAGCGCCTGGCCGGCGCCTTCGAGCGCACCGCCTCGCGCCTGATCGAGATGCAGAGCGCCGAATACCTGGCCACCGCGCACCGCGCCTGAGAGGGGTGTGCGGGCCGCGCAATGCCCTTGTTAGGGTCGAATTGCGCTGTGCCGCGGCGCAGCGGCCGGCACGTGTCGTGTACACGCAACGCTTGCCGCTTCGCTCGTCGCGGCTGAAGCCGCTCCTACAGTGCACCCATGTCAGCCTGCCGCGGTTTGTGTAGGAGCGGCTTCAGCCGCGACGAACGAAGCAATGCAGCGGCAGACGCTGCATTCCTGTCTGGGCCGATGGCGTACCTGCCGATCGGTGCAGGCTGGAAGAAATTGCTTGCAATTAAATAGCGCGCTATATAAATTGCCCTCCATGACGAAGCAGCGCACCCCCGCCGAGATCCCCAGCCGCGACGCGGCGCTGCAGTTGGACCAGCAGCTGTGCTTCGCGCTGTACTCGGCCAACCTGGCCATGCACAAGCTCTACCGCGGCCTGCTGAAGACGCTGGACCTGACCTATCCGCAGTACCTGGTGATGCTGGTGCTGTGGGAAGGGGATGCGTGCACGGTCGGGGCGATCGGCGAGCGCCTGTTCCTGGATTCGGCCACGCTGACGCCGCTGCTGAAGCGCCTGCAGGCCGGTGGCCTGGTCACGCGCGAACGCTCGGCCGCCGACGAGCGTCAGGTCGTGGTGCGTCTGACCACGGCCGGCCGCGCGTTGCGCAACAAGGCCGGCGCGGTGCCCGAGCAGGTGTTCTGCGCGGCGGCGTGCTCGCTGCAGGAACTGCGCCAGCTCAAGCAGCAAATGGAAACCTTGCGCGGCAACTTGGGCGGCGGCTGATGTCGTTGCCACACCGCCACCACCGGCCCATGACGTTCCGTTAATTAAGTAGTGTGCTATTCAATAGCTGTCAATCAACCGGCGCGACGCGCCTCACCTCACCAGGAGCAACCACCATGGCCTCACCCGAAAAGATCCTCTACACCGCTCACGCCACCGCGACCGGCGGCCGCGAAGGCCGCGCCGTGTCCTCCGACAAGGCGCTGGACGTGAAGCTGTCCACCCCGCGCGAACTGGGCGGTGCGGGCGGCGACGGCACCAATCCGGAGCAGCTGTTCGCGGCCGGCTATTCGGCCTGCTTCATCGGCGCGATGAAGGCGGTGGCCGCGCAGGACAAGCAGAAGCTGCCGGGCGAGATCAGCATCGAAGGCAGCGTCGGTATCGGCCAGATCCCGGGCGGCTTCGGCATCGCGGTGGAACTGCGCATCGCGGTGCCGGGCATGCCGCGCGAAGAGCTGCAGGCGCTGGTCGACAAGGCGCACCAGGTCTGCCCGTATTCCAACGCGACCCGCGGCAACATCGACGTGAATCTGGTCGTCCTCGACTGATCGATGCGGCGTGTCCGAAGACCCCGTCGCGCGTCCTGCGCGGCGGGGTTTTTTGTTGTCTGCCATACGGCAATAGCCCTAGCCATCATGGCGCACGCGCTGCGATGCCATCGAGAGCGATGGCGGCAGTTGGTCGGCGGAGAACTAGACGGCCTTGAACGTGCCGGCGGAACCGACTTGGTCGGGCGTGTTCCGGATGTGAGCGGGCGCGATCGCCCCGTTTTACACGCGCGGCGGTCATTGGCGCATGGCCGAGAGAGTCGCCGCTGCTGTCGCTGTTGCTTTTGCTTTTGATCTACCGGGTCCCCTCGGCGCGGCAGACCTGGCGGACGAATGGTGGCGGGCCGCCTGTCATGGCGATAGCGATTGCATCGCCTTCGTACCAAACCTTTTGCGGTACCCACAGCCGCGGCGGCATTGCTGTGCTGCAGATTGAGGTGGAACTGGGTCAATGTAATAGCGCGAGGGCCATCATTTTTGCGTGTGCCATGCTCAGCTGCGCTTACAACGCCGAGACCGTCGCCGCTTTCATCCAGGGCGCGCGTCGCCCGCTGGTCCTCACTGGCGCAGGTATGTCCGCCGAGAGCGGCGTGCCGACCTTCCGTGGCCACGACGACAGCCTGTGGGCGCGCTTCGATCCGCAGCAACTGGCTACCTGGGAAGCCTGGCGGGCGGACCCGGCGCTGGTGTGGGGCCGGCGGGCGTGGTCTGGTTCGGCGAGGCGTTGCCGGCCGCCGACTGGGCGCGCGCCGATCGCGCCGCCGATGCGGCCGACCTGGTGCTGGTGATCGGCAGTTCCGGCCTGGTCCATCCGGTCGCCGGGCTACCGCCGTGCGCCAAGGAGCGTGGCGCCTACGTGGTCGACCTCAATCCCGAGCCCAGCGGCCTGTCTTCGCGCGCCGACGTGCACTGGCGCGATAGCGCCGCGGCGGCACTGCCGCTGTTGCTGTAGCGCTGGCCGGCGCGCTGACGCCGGCGCAAGCGCCGCGCCGCGGCAATCGCGACACACCGCCAGTGCCGCCGCGGCGGCCCTTGCCGCGTCTGCGATACGGCCCGCTCCAGGCGCGATCCGGCGCCCGCTCGCAGGGTTTTGCCGCCCGCAGCGGCAAACTCTTGCCCCGCTTGGGTTTTCAGTTTTATGACTACATTTAGCGTTGACGATGCCCGGGGACCACACTATCTTGTGGTGGTCGGTTCCAGCGGCCACCAGGCTGCGGGATCAAAAGGGAAGCCGGTGCGGCGCGCGAGCGCTCAGGCCGGCGCTGCCCCGCAGCGGTAATTGGGAACGAACCCGTCACCCGCACTGAGGCGCCCTGCCTTGGGAAGCGATGGGCTAGGAACCGGCCATCGGCCGTCGCCCATAAGCCCGAAGACCTGCCGACAGCCGCGCGATGCACACAGCGCGGCGCCGACCGTTGCATCTCCGGGGGGAGAAGGTCGGTGAAGCGTTGACCGCCCGTAGGCCTCGCGCCTGCGCCATTGCGGTCTCTGCGACACCGCGCTCCACCCTTGCTGATCCGGTCGGAGCGTTGCCTGCGAGGGTCAGGCAGCCAGGTGCACCATGCTTGGAGACCTTCATGAGCCAGACCCACAGCCTGCCGGCCGCAGCCCCCCTCGACACCGCCGACGTCGATCCCACGCCTGCCGCCGCCGCCGCGGCGCAGCCCGACGCGGCCGCCAGCGAGCCGAGCAACGACCAGCGTGCCGTGACCTGGATCGTCAAGGACGGCGGCAACCGCCGCATGGCCTTCGACCGCTCGCGCCTGCAGCGCACGCTGGACCGGATCCATGCCGAGTTCCCGCAGCTGGACGTGGCCGACTACGAGCGCAAGGCGTTCGCCTTCGTCGAGAAGAAGGAAAGCCTGTCGGCCGACGAGATGGTCGACTACCTGATCCGCGAGGCCGAGTCCCGCGTGGACATCGCCACGCCGGAGTGGGAGTACTTCGCCGCGCGCCTGTACCTGCATCGCCTGTACAAGCGCGCCAGCAAGAACCGTTTCTACGATGCCGGCGAAAAGTACGGCTCCTACGTCGGCCTGCAGGAAAGCCTGGCCGACCGCGGCGTGTACTCGATCGACATCCTCAAGAACTACTCCAAGGACGAACTCGCCGAAGCCGGCAAGATGATCGACCCGGAGCGCGACAAGCTGTTCGCCTACAACGGCCTGTACCTGCTGGCCACGCGCTATCTGGCCACCGACAACTCGCGCAAGGTCTACGAACTGCCGCAGGAGCGCTGGCTGACCATCGCGCTGTACCTGATGCAGGACGAGAAGCCTCGCGAACGCCGCATGCAGTTGGTCGGCGAGGCGTACTGGGCGCTGTCCAACCTGTACATGACCGTGGCCACGCCAACCCTGGCCAATGCCGGCAAGATCGGCGGGCAGCTGTCTAGCTGCTTCATCGACACCGTCGACGACAGCCTGCAGGGCATCTACGACTCCAACACCGACGTGGCGCGCGTGTCCAAGCACGGCGGCGGCGTCGGCGCCTACCTGGGCTATGTGCGTTCGTCCGGCTCGGCGATCCGCGGGGTCAAGAATTCCAGCGGCGGCGTGGTGCCGTGGATCAAGCAGCTCAACAACACCGCGGTGTCGGTGGACCAGCTCGGCCAGCGCAAGGGCGCCATCGCCGTGTACCTGGACATCTGGCACCGCGACATCGAGGCGTTCCTGGACCTGCGCCTGAACAACGGCGACCAGCGCCTGCGCGCGCACGACGTGTTCACCGCGGTATGCGTGCCGGACATCTTCATGGAAGCGGTGGAGCGCCGCGGCGAGTGGTACCTGTTCGACCCGCACGAGGTCAAAGAGGTCAAGGGCTGGTACCTGCAGGACTTCTTCGACGAGAAGCGCGGCGAAGGCACGTTCCGCGCCAGGTACGAGGAAGTGGTCGCCGACGAGCGCATCGGCCGCAAGGTGGTCAAGGCCATCGACATGCTCAAGCGGATCATGGTCAGCCAGCTGGAGACCGGCAACCCGTTCATGTTCTATCGCGACGAAGTCAATCGCATGAACCCGAACAAGCACCAGGGCATGGTCTATTCCAGCAACCTGTGCACCGAAATCCTGCAGAACATGAGCCCGACCCGGGTCATCCAGGAGATGATCAGCGGCGACCAGATCGTGACCACCAAGCAGGCCGGCGACTTCGTGGTGTGCAACCTGTCCTCGGTGAACCTGGGCCGCGCGGTCACCGCGCAGCCGGACCTGCTGTCGCCGGACGTGCTGGAACGGCTGATCCGGGTGCAGGTGCGCATGCTCGACAACGTCATCGATCTCAACGATCTGCCGGTGCCGCAGGCCACCATCACCAACCAGAAGTACCGCGCGATCGGCCTGGGCACCTTCGGCTGGCACCACCTGCTGGCGCAGAAGGGCATCGAGTGGAATTCCAGGCAGGCCGAGGACTACTGCGACGAACTGTACGAGCGCATCAACTACCTGACCATCCAGGCGAGCCTGGCGCTGGCCAAGGAGAAGGGCGCGTACAAGGTGTTCAAGGGCAGCGACTGGCAGAACGGCGAGTACTTCAGCAAGCGCGGCTACGACAGCGCCGAGTGGCAGGAACTGGCCGCGCAGGTCAGCATCAACGGCGTGCGCAACGCGTGGATGATCGCGGTGGCGCCGAACATGAGCACCGCGCAGATCGCCGGCTCCACCGCCTCGATCGACCCGATCTACAGCGCGTTCTACTACGAAGAGAAGAAGGACTTCCGCCGCCCGGTGGTGGCCCCGGGCCTGAACGTGGACACCTATCCGTACTACGAGAAGGGCGCCTACCGGGTCGACCAGTTCGCCAGCGTGCGCCAGAATGCGCGCCGCCAGCGCCACGTCGACCAGTCGATCAGCTTCAACTTCTACGTGCCCAGCACGATCCGCGCCAGCACCCTGCTCGACCTGCACATGACCGCGTGGAAGGAAGGCCTGAAGACCACCTACTACGTGCGCTCCAACGACATCGACATCAGCGAATGCGAGTGGTGCTCGAGCTGATCGCCACGCCGTAGCGGCGCCGGCGGGCGCATGGCCTTCCCGCGGGAACGCCATGCGCCCGCCGCGTCGTCCCGCATCGCCGCGCCGCTTGCCGGCGCCGTTCAACCGACTACCGAATCCGACCCATGGCTATTGCGCTCGACCGCATCAAGATCCTCGAACCGATGCATCCCAACCGTTCCACCGGGATCATCAACGGCACCACCAGCGGCATCCTCAACTGGAACGACATCCCGTACCCGTCGTTCTATCGCGCCTACAAGGAGCTGTCGACCAACTTCTGGATCCCCGACGAGGTGGACATGAAGGGCGACGCCAAGCAGTACGGCGAACTGTCGGCGCGCGAGAAGAACGCCTACGACTCGATCATCGGCCTGCTGGCCACGCTGGATTCGCCGCAGACGCGCTTCATCTACAACGTCGCCGAATACATCACCGACCCGGCTGCGCACGCCAACGCGGCGATCATCGGCCAGCAGGAAGTGATCCACAACGAGAGCTACTCGTACGTGCTGGCGTCCATCGCCGGGCTGGCCGACCAGAACCGCGTGTTCGAGATCGCGCGCACGCACCCGACCATCATCGCGCGCAACCAGCCGATCATGCAGGCCTACGACGACTTCATGCGCGACAAGACCGCAGAGACCTTGCTGCGTTCGCTGATCCAGTCCTCGATCCTGGAAGGCATCAACTTCTATTCCGGTTTCGCGTATTTCTACAACCTGGTGCGGCAGAACCGCATGACCGGCACCGGCAAGATCATCAGCTTCATCAACCGCGACGAGCTGGCCCACACCAAGTTCATCAGCGAGCTGATCCGCGCCATCATCGGCGAGAACGCCGAGCTGCAGAGCAACGAGCTGACCGACTACGTGCACCAGGCGTTCGAGCATGCGATCCGGCTGGAGACCGAGTGGTCCGCGGAAGTACTGGACGGCATCGAGGGCATCGACGTGGACGAGATGATCCAGTACGTGAAGTACCGCGCCAACAAGATGTCCGGCATGCTCGGCATCGAGAAGCTGTACACCGACGCCAGCGACAACGTGATGCCGTGGATCAAGGCCTACGCGGACAACTTCACCGAGACCAAGACCGACTTCTTCGAGATGCGCAACGCCAGCTACAAGAAGACCAACTCGGACAACGGCTTCGACGATCTGTGAGGGGTTGGGGATTCGGGATTCGGGATTCGTAACAGCAACGTCGAACCCCGCCTTTCCGGCTTTCCCACAGTCCAACGGCTGGTCATTCCCAATCCCGCCTTCGGAATCCCTGTCTCATGCACATCCTGCTCGCCTACGCTTCGCTCAGCGGCAACACCCGCGACGTCGCCCGCCGCGTGCAGGCGCAGTGCGAGGCCGCGGGGCATCAGGTGACCTTGATCCATACCGACGTGCAGACCCTGCACGGCGTGCTTGGCGACGCCGCGCATGCGGCCGGCTTCGACCTGCACCTGCTCGGCAGCTGGAGCGACAACGCCGGGCGCACCCCGGCGGAGATGAAGCGCTACATCGCCGAACTGGTGGAGGCGGCTGGCAAGAGGATCGAGGTCGCCGCGTTCGGCACCGGCGAGACGCAGTGGGGGCTGGAGTACTACTGCGGCGCGGTCAAGCGCATCGCCCGTTTTTTCGACAGCGCCTATCCGTTGCTGGAGATCGAGCAGATGCCGCATGGCGACCGCGACACCGCCGCGATCGACGCCTGGTGCGCGCAGGTGCTGGCGCTGCGTGCTGCGCGTGCGCTGCCGGCCGGCGCCGCGCCTGCGGCCGAGGTGGCCGCTGCCGAATCCACGTCCGCCAGCGCGGCCGGATTCGTCGCGCTGGCGTTGCCGCCGCACGGCAGCGGCTGAGGCTGCATTCGTCCGTCCGTTTTTCCTGGCATCGCCGGCGTCGCACCTTCCCGCGCCGGGCTTCTTCCGACATCAGACAAGGTCCCGCTCCATGTTCACCACCATCACCGTCGCCACCGCCGAGCAGTTCGCCGACGCCATTGCCGCGCATCCGCGCGTGCTGGCCGATTTCAACAAGGACAACTGCCCCGGCTGCCGCATGCTCGACAAGTCGCTGGAGCGCTTCGCCGAGAGCGACAGCGCGCAGGGCGTGACCTTGCTGAAGGTGAAGATGGAGGATGTGGGCGAGGACTTCTTCCGCGCCCAGGGCCTGCGCCAGACGCCGACGCTGATGCTGTTCCGCCAGGGCGAGGAAGTGGCGCGGGTGCCGGGCTTCGTGCCGCCGGCGAAGATCGACGAAGCGGTGCGCGCGCATCTGGGCTGAGCGCGCGCGGCAAGGCTCTCCTGTAGGAGCGGAATCCGCAGCTACGCGCGCTTCCCCGCCGCATGCGCCTGCGCCAGCTGCCACAGATGGCGCACCACCGGCAGCGCCTGCGCGGTGGCCGGCAGCGCCGCCAGCGCCAGTCGCGCCATCGGTACGCGGCCTTCGATATCCAGATAGCGCACGCCGGGCAATTGCACCTGGGTGGTCGAGGCTGGCACCACCGAGACGCCGAGTTCGGCGGCGACCAGGTTCACGATCGACGACATCTGCGGCGCTTCCTGCTTGATCTGCAAGTCGAAGCCGGACTGGCGACAGGCTTCCAGGATCTCGTCGTACAGGCTGGTGCCGAAGCTGCGCGGGAACAGGATGAACGGTTCGCCGGCCAGCGCCGACAGCGGCGCGCGCCGGCGCTTGGCCAGGCGGTGCGCGGCCGGGACCGCGATCTTCATCGGCTCGTCGGGAAATTTCAGCAGCTGCAGTTCGGGCGGGGTAGCCACGCTGTAGCGGATGAAGGCCGCATCCAGTCGCCCCTGCACCAGCGCGGCGAGCAGGCCGGCGGTGTTGGTTTCCTCCAGCGCCAGTGCCACCGCCGGCCAGCCGCGGCGGAAGTGGCGCACCAGCATCGGCACGATCGGGTTGAACGCGGCCGAAGCGGTGAAGCCCAGCCGCAGCACACCGCTTTCGCCGCGCGCGGCGCGGCGGGCGGCGTCGCCGGCGCGTTCCAGGTCGGCGAGCACGCGCTTGGCCTCGACCCGGAACGCGCGCCCGGCCTCGGTGAGGTCCGCACCGCGCGGGGTGCGCACGAACAGCGGCGTGCCCAGTTCCTGTTCCAGCGCACGAATCTGCTGGCTCAGCGGCGGTTGCTGGATGCCTAGCTGCGCGGCGGCGCGGGTGAAATGGCCGGCCTCGGCGACGGCCAGGAAATAGCGCAGATGGCGCAGTTCCATGTCATATCCAGAAGATATGGAGAATGCCTGGATCATATATTGGACACCGGCTCGGTGCAGGCAAATACTGGATGCCCTTGTCCGTTGCCGCGTCGTCGTGACCTCTTCCAGCCAATGCCCGCCGCTGCATGCCGCGGACGATGCACCGCTGTTGCGCATCCGCCTGGCGCTGTTCCTGGCCGGCTTCGCCACCTTCTCGCTGCTGTACAGCGTGCAGCCTTTGCTGCCGGTGTTCGCGCGCGAATTCGGAGTGGATGCGGCGACCAGTTCGCTGCCGCTGTCGCTGGCCACCGGCGGCCTGGCGATCGCGATCTTCTGCGCCGGCGCGGTGTCGGAGAACCTCGGCCGGCGTGGCTTGATGTTCGTGTCCATCGCACTGGCGGCCGTGCTCAACCTGATCGCCGCGTGCCTGCCGCACTGGGGCGCGCTGGTCGTGGTGCGCGCGCTGTCCGGCATCGCCCTGGGCGGGGTGCCGGCGGTGGCGATGGTGTATCTGGCCGAGGAAGTGCCGGCGTCCAGGCTCGGCGCGGCCACCGGTCTGTACGTGGCCGGCAATGCATTCGGCGGCATGGCCGGGCGTATCGCCATGAGCGTGCTCACCGATCACTTCGACTGGCGCACCGCGCTGGCGACGGTCTCGGCCATCGACCTGCTGGCCGCGGTCGGCTTCGTGCTGCTGTTGCCGCCGTCGCGGCATTTCGTGCGTCGCCGCGGCATCAATCTGCGCTTCCACCTGCAGGCCTGGGGCGGGCATCTGCGCGACCGCTACCTGCCGTGGCTGTTCGCGATCCCGTTCCTGGCGATGGGCGTGTTCGTCAGCGTCTACAACTATGCCGGCTTCCGCCTGGGCGGGCCGCAGTTCGGCCTCAGCCAGAGCCAGCTGGGGATGATCTTCAGCGCCTACGTGTTCGGCATCGTGTCCTCGTCGGTGGCCGGCGCCGCGTCGGATCGCTTCGGCCGCGGCCCGGTGGTGCTGGCCGGCATCGCGGTGGCGGCGTTCGGCGTGGCGCTGACCCTGGCGCATGTGCTGGCGCTGGTCATCGCCGGCATCGTGCTGCTGACCATCGGCTTCTTCATCGCGCACTCGGCGGCCAGCGCCTGGGTCGGCCGCCTCGGCGGGCGCAACAAGGGCCATGCCGCGTCGCTGTACCTGTTGGCCTACTACAGCGGCGCCAGCCTGATCGGCTCGCTCAGCGGCGCGGCCTGGCAGCATGGCGGCTGGAACGCACTGGCCGCTTGCTGTCTGCTGTTGCTGGGCATGGCACTGGTGGCCGCGCAGGTATTGCGCCGTGGCGCCGACGATAGCCGTCCGTACGGGCGTTTCGGTCCGCACCCGCCGCGCGGCGAATAGCGGGTGGGGAATGGATGGAACAGAGCAAAGAGGATTGCCCGAGGCTTCCCGATTTCCGATTCTCCATTCCCAGCTCTAATGCAGGTGCGCAGCGAACTGGAGGCGGCGGCGATCGCACTGCACGCCATGCACGTTCATGCACGGCCCTTGTGTTGTGGCCATGGACGCTCAAGATAAGGGCTGTCCGCCGTCATCGGAGTTCCGCGATGGGTCAACCGTTGCAGCCACAGGTGCAGGCCGAGGCCGCCGCGCTGCAAGCGTTCGTCGCGCGCCACCGGCGCCTGTTCGTGCTGACCGGCGCCGGTTGCAGCACCGATTCGGGCATTCCCGACTACCGCGATGCCGCCGGCGACTGGAAGCGCGCGCAGCCGGTCACCTATCAGGCCTTCATGGGCGAGTTGGCCACGCGGCAGCGCTACTGGGCGCGCAGCCTGGTCGGCTGGCCGCGCTTCGGCCATGCCCGGCCCAACGCCACCCATGCGGCGCTGGCGCAGCTGGAAGCGCGCGGCCAGGTCGAACTGCTGCTGACCCAGAACGTGGACCGCCTGCACCAGGCCGCCGGCAGCGCAGCGGTGATCGACCTGCACGGGCGGCTGGACGTGGTGCGCTGCATGGAGTGCGAACGTCGCCTGCCGCGCGAGGACTTCCAGCAACAGCTGCTGCAGCGCAATCCGCACTGGGCGACGCTGCAGGCCGGGCAGGCGCCCGATGGCGACGCCGACCTGGAAGACATGGACTTCGCCGCCTTCGCGGTGCCGGCCTGCACGCAATGCGGCGGCGTGCTGAAGCCGGACGTGGTGTTCTTCGGCGAAAACGTGCCGCGCGAGCGCGTGGCCGCCGCCTTCGCGCATCTGCAGCAGGCCGACGCGATGCTGGTGCTGGGCTCGTCGCTGATGGTGTATTCCGGCTTCCGCTTCGTGCAGGCCGCGGCCAAGGCCGGCGTGCCGATCGCCGCGGTCAACCTGGGCCGCACCCGCGGCGACGACCTGCTGAGCCTGAAGCTGGCCCAGCCCTGCGCGCAGGCGCTGGAGTTCCTGCTGCCGCCGGTGGCCGCGTAGCGCCCCGCGGCGCAGCGCGTTCCGAATCCGCGTACGAACTGATCCATCCGCAGTGGTTGATCGGCAGCGGTGGCAGGAGTGAAATGGCAATCTGCCCGCACTGCGGCGGGCGCCCCACGGAACGCCACCTTGAGCCATCTGTTCTCGCCCCTCGCGCTGGGGCCGCTGTCGTTGTCCAATCGCATCGTCATCGCGCCGATGTGCCAGTACTCCGCCGAGCACGGCCAGGCCAGCGACTGGCACACCATCCACCTCGGCCAGCTGGCGCAGTCCGGCGCCGGCCTGCTGATCCTGGAAGCCACCGCGGTGGAGCCGCGCGGGCGCATCAGCTACGCCGACCTGGGCCTGTGGGACGACGCCACCGAAGCGGCGCTGCGCGGCGTGCTGGCCTCGGTGCGGCGCTGGTCGCCGATGCCGCTGGGCATCCAGCTCGCGCATGCCGGGCGCAAGGCATCCACGCACAAGCCGTGGGACGGCGGCGGCGCGATCGCGCCGGGGGAGCCGAACGGCTGGCAGACCGTGGCGCCGTCGGCGCTGGCCTTCGCCGACAACGGCACGCCGCCGCAGGCGCTGGACCTGGCCGGCATCGACGCCATCGTCGCCGCCTTCGTCGCCTCGGCGCAGCGCGCCGAACGGCTGGGCTTCGAACTGATCGAGCTGCATGCCGCGCACGGCTATCTGCTGCACCAGTTCCTGTCGCCGCTGAGCAACCGGCGCGACGACGCCTACGGCGGCAGCCTGGAGAACCGCATGCGCCTGCTGCTGCGCGTGCAGGCGGCGGTGCGTGCGGCGGTGTCGGCCTCGGTCGCGGTCGGCGTGCGCATTTCCGCCACCGATTGGGTCGAGGGCGGCTGGGACGTGGCGCAGAGCGTCGCGCTGGCGCAGGCGCTGCAGGCGCAGGGCTGCGACTACCTGCACGTGTCCAGCGGCGGCCTCGACCGCCGCCAGCAGATTCCGCTGGCGGCCGGCTACCAGGTGCCGCAGGCCGAGGCGATCCATCGCGCAGTGCGCATGCCGGTGATCGCGGTCGGCCTGATCACCGAGCCGCAGCACGCCGAGGCGATCCTGGCCGAGGACCAGGCCGACGCGATCGCGCTGGCCCGCGGCATCCTCTACGACCCGCGCTGGCCGTGGCACGCTGCCGCCGCGCTGGGCGCCAGACTGACCCCGTCGCCGCACTACCTGCGCTGCGAGCCGCGTTCGGCGCGCGGCCTGTTCGACGCGTGATGCGCACGCGCTGCGCCGCACAGGACGCGGCATCGACCCCGAGTTGGGCAAGGAGTTTGCAATGAGCATCGGATTTCTCGGCCTGGGCACGATGGGCCAGCCCATCGCCCACAACCTGCTGCGCGCCGGACATGCGCTGACCGTGTGGAACCGCAGCGCGGCCGCGGCGCAGCCGCTGCTCGAGGCCGGCGCGCAACTGGCCGCGCAGCCGGCCGACGCGGTGCGCGGCCCGGTGCTGTTCTCGATGCTGGCCGACGACGCGGCGGTGCGCGAGACCCTACTCGAGCGCGGCGCGCTCGACGCGCTGCCGGCCGGCAGCGTGCACGTCAACATGGCCACGATCTCGGTGGCGCTGGCGCGCGAGCTGAGCGCCCTGCATGCTGAGCGGGGCGTGGCCTACCTGGCGATCCCGGTGCTGGGCCGCAGCGACGTGGCCGCGGCCGGCCAGCTCAACCTGCTCGCCGCCGGCGACGCCGCCGCGCTGGCGCGGGTGCAGCCGCTGCTCGATGTGATCGGGCGCAAGACCTGGTATTTCGGCGATGCGCCGGAGCAGGCCAACGCGGTCAAGCTGGCCGCCAACCTGTGCCTGGCCAGCGCCATCGGCACCATGGCCGAAGCCTCGGCGCTGGTGCGCGGGCACGGCGTGGACGTGGCCGATTTCCTGGGCATGCTCGGCAGTACCGTGTTCGCCGCACCGGCGTACCAGAACTATGGCGGCATGATCGCCGAGCAGCGCTACAGCCCGGCCGGCTTCAAGACCACGCTGGGGCTCAAGGACGTGCGCCTGGCCTTGAACGCCGGCGAGAGCCGGCACGTGCCGATGCCGCTGGCGGCGGTGCTGCGCGACCAGTTCATCGACGCGATCGCGCACGGCGACGGCGCGCTGGACTGGTCGGCGCTGGCCAAGGTCGCCGCACGCCGCGCCGGGCAGGGCTGAGCACGCGATCGGGCCATGCCGCCGCGCGCGCTTCAAGCACGCTTGTCGCGGCATGGTGCAGACTAGGGCGCCGCGCTTGAGCTGACCGTGTCCTTGCCGCTAAGGTGCGGCGGCCTGCAGGCGCATCAGCAGGAGGATGCCATGAGCCCGAATTCCTCCGATCCCGGCGCCATGACGCCCATCCAGCCGCCGCGCGCCGTCGCGCGCGAGGCCGTACTCGGCCCCGAGCATCCGGATCACCCCGACCACCTGCTGTACGCGCAGATCCGCGAAGGCGCGCACGCGCTGGATGCCGCCTGCGGGCGTGCGCCGGATGCGATCAGCGAGCGCATGGTGGCGCGGCTGCTGCCGCTGACCAAGGAGTACGGCTTCGACCAGGTCGACCACGTGGTGCTGAGCCGCGAGCTGGGTGAGGTGGAGCAGGGCGAGAACGTGTTCCTGGTGCGTGGTGATCTGGACGACCCGGCGCATCTGCGCACGCACATCACCACCCACGAAGCGGTCGGCATGTCGGTGGAAGAGTCGCTGGCGCGGCTGGAGAAGGTCAACCGGCGCCTGGCGCTGCGCTTGCGTGCGGAGTGAGCGCGGCATGGCGCGCGGGCGAGGCCGCCTGCGGCCAGCACGCCGATGCTGCAGCGCATTGCAGCGACGTCAGCCGCGACGAGCGAAGCGGCGCACTTTCCGGCGTCGGAAAGCGTCGGGACTGAAGTCTCTCCCACAGTGCACCGGTTGGCCTGCAGCAAGCCCCTGTAGGAGCGGATTCAGCCGCGACGAGCGAAGCGGCGCACTTTCCGGCGTCGGAAAGTGTCGGGACTGAAGTCCCTCCCACAGTGCACCGGTTGGCCTGCAGCAAGCCCGTGTAAGAGCGGCTTCAGCCGCGATCAGGCTCTACCGGTAGGGTTCGGCCGCGGCTGAAGCCGCTCCTACATTCGGCAAACATCTGGCAATACCCCCGCGGCATCCCCCCCCCGATGCCCTGTCAACATCCGTAGCCGACCATCCCATCCCGAGTCCCGAGTCCCAAGTCCCAAGTCCCAAGTCCCAAGTCCCAAGTCCTGAATTCTCCTCTATCATTGTCCGGATGCGCCCCGATTACATCCTGACCCTGTCCTGCCCTGACCGTACCGGCATCGTCTACCGCGTCAGCGGCCTGCTGTTCGAACACGGTTGCAACATCCTCGACGCGCAGCAGTTCGGCGACGAGGAGAGCGGCCGTTTCTTCCTGCGCGTGCACTTCGACGTGCCTGCCGACGGCAGCGTCGCCGCGGTGCAGGCGCAGCTGGCGCCGCTCGCCGCCGACTACGCGATGGACTGGCAACTGCACGATGCGCGGCGCCGCGCGCGCCTGCTGGTGCTGGTCAGCAAGCAGGGCCATTGCCTCAACGATCTGCTGTTCCGCGCGCACAGCCGGCAACTGCGCGTGGACATCGCCGCGGTGGCGTCCAACCACGACGATTTCGCCGGGTTGGCGCGCTCCTATGCGGTGCCGTTCCACCATCTGCCGGTCGGCGCCGACAACCGCGCCGAGCAGGAAGCGCAGCTGCTGGCGCTGGTGGAACGCGAACGCATCGACCTGGTGGTGCTGGCGCGCTACATGCAGATCCTGTCGCCGACGCTGTGCGCCGCGCTGGCCGGGCGCGCGATCAACATTCACCACAGCTTCCTGCCCAGCTTCAAGGGCGCGCAGCCGTATCACCAGGCGCACGCGCGCGGGGTCAAGATCATCGGCGCCACCGCGCACTACGTCACCAGCGACCTCGACGAAGGCCCGATCATCGAACAGGACGTGGCCCGCGTGGACCACGCGATGACCCCGCGCGAGCTGGTGCGCCTAGGCAGCGATACCGAATCGCTGGTACTGGCGCGCGCCGTGCGCCGCCATGTCGAACATCGCATCCTGTTGAACGGGCATCGCACGGTGGTGTTCCGGTGAGGCCGTGAATGGGGAAACGGGAATCGGGAATGGGAACAGCGACCGCTGCTCCGCATCCAACCCTCTCCTTAGTGCCCGCTCGCAGTTCCTGACCGCCTGCAGCGACGGCCATCGTCCCGCTTGACAGCCACCGCATGGCGGCCTCCGGTGAGGTGGTGCATCGGGGAGGGGAAGAGCAGCGCCACCCTGCGGCGCCGCTCTTGCCAATCCCGAACTCCCTCCCGAATCCCAGTCCTTCAGCGCGCCGCGTTGGCGTTCATCGTCGCATTGCGGCTGGCATCCAGGTACTGCGCCGGATCGTGCATGCCGGTGGTGTGGCATTGGCCGGTGGTGTGGCCGCGATTGACGCCGCCGGGCAACTGGCCGTTGACTTCCTCGACGACGCCGTCATTCGGATCGCTCAGCACCATGTCCGTGACCCTGTCGCAGTAGCTGTCGTACCACCGTTTCTTGGTGAACGAGGTCGTGTAGTAGTTCACCAGCGCGCGTGCCGAATTGGGAATGCCGGCCAGCCATGCCTTGGCGCCATCGTAGGTCATGTCGCTGTTGGAGCCGCAGCCCTTGCCGAAGTACTTGCCCGCCGCAGCCAGGACGCCGCCCAGATTCGTGCCCTGGTAGGGCGTGCCCACCGATTGCATCACCAGGCCGCCGCTGGCGTTGTCCATGCCGCTCCAGTAATAGGTGTACAGCTGCAGCGCAGCCATGCCGCCCTGGCTATGTGCGATCGTTCCAAAGGAATGCCACTGGCTGCCGAACTGCCCCAGCAACTGCGCGAACTGGTCGTTGCTGCGATTCTGGTTGACGTCCAGAAACACGGATGCACTGCTGAACTGCTCCAGCGGCCAGACCTTGCCGTCCGAGCAATAGCCATGTACCAGCACCAGTTGCTGGCCGGTTCCCTGCGGCTCGGTACCCGCCAACGTGCGCAGGGTCTGCGGACGCTCGCCCATGCGCATGCTCTCGTCGATCGCACCGCCGCGGGCGATGCTGTCGCGGCGCATTGCCGGCAGTGTCAGCGCCAGCGTGTCGCGTGTCGCTAGCGGCACGAAATTGTCCGGATCCTCGACACGCAGATTGCGCAGGGAGAATGGCGTTCGCGCGCCGGCACGTACGATCCAACGCTCGTCCACGCTCAATGGCAGCCGTCCGTCCTGCGGTGCGACCATGCCGCCGAGCCAAGCGACCGGCACGGCAGCGCCGTCACGGCTGGTACCCCACAGTTCGCCGAGGACGCGATAGTGCGCCGGCGTTTGACTGCCGCCGGTGCGTACCGGAATCGGTAGCGTCAGCCGCGTGCCAGGTTGGGCGGTGGCGACCACCGCATCGGTGGCGATGCGCAGGGTCGTGTCCAACACCGGCAGCACATGCTCGCTGGTGCGCACGAACGCCTGGCCGCTGGCGTCGTGGCCATGGACGACCACCTGCGCGATATAGGTGCCGGTGGTTGCTGCCGTGAAGTCGCCTGCATACACGCCGTCGCCGGCGGCGCGATCACCATGGCGGCCGTCGTCGGCCATCGGCCACTGACGGATCGTGCCATCGGGCGCGATCACACGCAGCTGCGCGTTATCGATGTGGCCGTCGCGGTTGCCGAGCGCGATGGCGCCTTGCGCGTTGATCCCGCCGAGCAAGGCGGTCAGGCTGATGCGCTGGCCACGCTGCAGTTGTCTGCGATCACTCGTGTACGAAGCCAGTTGGGTGCTCGCATCGCCTTCCATCAGCACGTAGCCGCCTTGCGCGGCCTTGCTGTCCGCCTGCAGGGTCAAGGTCCACTCGCCGTTGGCCGCATCGTCCACGCGGTACTCGCGGCCAGGCAGCGCGGCGTTGCCGACCCCTAGCTGGGTGGCATGAGCGCTGGGTGCGGGCAAGGCAGCGGTAGTACCGGCGCGCCCGTTGGCCGCGGCCGGCGCGTTCAAGCGCGGCTGCCAATCGTGCTCGCCGGACAGGAGCACGAAGCGCAGCCTGCCATTTTCTACCGGCAAGGTGGTGTGCCACTGCGCTGGGCCGCCGCGACGTGCGGCGGAGAACTCCACCGGCAGCAACGCGCTACTGGACAGGATCGCCGCGTCTGCCGGCGTCGGCGCGCGCATCTGCGCGAATTCCTCGGGTGGCCCTGCCAACTGTTTGGGGATCAGTTCGGCCGCATGCAGCGCGGCGGCGGGGACAACGAGACACAGGAAGCAGACGGTTGACAGTTTCGGCATGGCACGTTTTTTTGGCGACGTTGGGAGACAAACGCCAGTATTCGAAGCGGTTGTAGGCGGCGCACGTTGCAAAGCGAAGAAACTACGAAAAATATGCAGTGCAGTGGTGCGGGCCGAATGGGAATGCCGCATGCCTGGGCGTTGCGATGCCCGGCGCGGGTGGCGCCGGGCATCGCCGTATCACGCCGCCTGCGCGTGCTGCGCGCGCAGCTGCCGTGCCGCGGCCACCATCGCCTCCAGCGCGTTGCGCGTTTCCGGCCAGCCGCGGGTCTTCAACCCGCAATCCGGATTGACCCACAGCTGCTGCGGATCCAGCACTGCGCGCGCCTTGTCCAGCAACTGCACCATCTCCTGCGTGCTGGGCACGCGCGGCGAGTGGATGTCGTACACGCCCGGGCCGATCGCATTGGGATAGCGGAAGCGCACGAACGCATCGAGCAGTTCCATCCGCGAGCGCGAGGTCTCGATCGAGATCACGTCCGCGTCCATCGCCGCCACCGCCTCGATGATGTCGTTGAACTCCGAGTAGCACATGTGGGTATGGATCTGGGTGGCGTCGCGCACCCCGGCCGCGGCGATGCGGAAGCATTGCACGGCCCAGTCCAGGTACGCCTGCCAGTCGGCGCGGCGCAACGGCAGGCCCTCGCGGATCGCCGGCTCGTCGATCTGGATCACGCCGATGCCGGCCGCCTCCAGGTCGCGCACCTCGTCGCGCAGCGCCAGCGCGATCTGCCGGCAGGTCTGCGCGCGTTCCTGATCGTCGCGCACGAACGACCACTGCAGCACCGTCACCGGCCCGGTCAGCATGCCTTTCATCGGCTTGTCGGTCAGCGACTGCGCGTACTGGGTCCAGCGCAGCGTCATCGGCGCCGGCCGCTGCACGTCGCCGTAGATGATCGGCGGCTTCACGCAGCGCGAGCCGTAGCTCTGCACCCAGCCATGCTTGGTGAAGGCGAAACCGTCGAGCTGCTCGCCGAAGTATTCGACCATGTCGTTGCGCTCGAACTCGCCGTGCACCAGCACGTCCAGCCCGATCTGCTCCTGCGCGCGCACGCAGCGCTCGGTTTCGGCGGCCAGGAACGCGTCGTACTCGGCATCGCCGAGCTTGCCGGCCTTGTGCTGCGCGCGCGCCTGCCGCACCTGCGCGGTCTGCGGGAACGAGCCGATGGTGGTGGTCGGGTAGGCCGGCAGCCGCAGCGCCGCCTGTTGCGCGTCGCGCCGCTGCGGATACGGCGACTGGCGGCGTCCGGCGTCCTCGCTCAACGCCGCCACCCGGCGTGCGACCTCGGGGCGATGCACGCGCGCCGAGGAACGCCGCGTGGCCAACGCCTCGCGCGCCTCGTCCAATTCGGCCTGCGCATGCGGCAACTCCTGCAGCGCGTCGGCCAGCGTGCGCAACTCCTGCAGTTTCTGTTTGGCGAAGGCCAGCCAGGCGTGCAGTTCGCGGTCCAGCGCCTTTTCCTGTTCCAGGTCCACCGGCACGTGCAGCAGCGAGCACGACGGCGCCAGCCACAGGCGCTCGTGGCCGACATGCCCGGCCGCGTAGCGCGCCAGGGTCAGCGCATTCTCCAGCGGCGTGCGCCACACGTTGCGGCCGTTGACCAACCCCGCCGACAGCACGCGCCCGGCCGGCAACGCCTGCAGCACTGCGTCCAGCTGCGCCACGCCGCGCACCAGGTCCACGTGCAGGCCGTCCACCGGCAGCGTCGCGGCCAGCTCCAGGTTGTCGCCCAGTTCGCCGAAATACGTGGTCAGCAGCAGCTTCGGTCGCGGCGCCTTGGCCAGGAACGCATAGGCGCGGCGATAGGCCTCGCGCGCGGCCTCGTCCAGGTCCAGCACCAGCGCCGGCTCGTCGATCTGCACCCAGTTGGCGCCGGCCGCGTCGAGTTGCTGCAGCAGTTCGGCGTAGACCGGCAGCAGGCTGTCCAGCAGCGCCCAGCGATCGCTGCCGTCCACGGTCTTGGACAGCAGCAGGAAGGTCACCGGCCCGATCAGCACCGGCCGCGTGGTGATGCCCAGCGCCTTGGCTTCCAGGAATTCGGCCAGCGGCTTGTTGCCGCGCAGGCGGAAGTGCTGGCGCCGCGCCAGTTCCGGCACCAGGTAGTGGTAGTTGGTGTCGAACCACTTGGTCATTTCCAGCGCGTGCAGGTCCAGCCCGCCTTCCTGCGTGCCGCGCGCCATCGCGAAGTAGCCGGCCAGCGGATCGGCATCGGCCAGTGCGCGGTAGCGCTGCGGGATCGCGTCGACCAGGAACGCGGTGTCGAGCATCGCGTCGTACAGGCTGAAGTCGTTGCTGGGCGGCAGCTCCACCCCGGCCTCGACCTGCAGTTGCCAGTGCCGCTGGCGCAGCTGCCGCGCCGTGTCGTGCAGACTTGCCTCATCGGTTTCGCGGCGCCAGTAGCTTTCCAGCGCACGTTTGAGCTCGCGCCGTGCACCGATGCGCGGGAAGCCCAGGTTGGTCACGATCGTCATTTGCGTTTCCTCATTGCGGTCATAGGCATTGAGGAACGAAGGAACCGCGCGCCGTCCGCCCGTTCGCACGGGACGCCCGCCACGCCAGCGACCTTCGCCCCGCGGGCGAACCGGCGCCACGCGGGCAGGCGGAAGAGCGCGGCGCGGCGCAGGGCCACGGCACGGCTTCCGGCCGCCTCCCCGCGGAGGTGCCAGGTCGAATCGGAGGACGCACAGGTCCTCCGGCCGGGGCCGGTATTCGGGCTGATGGACGAGCGCACCGTGCCGGCTGCGCGCCTACTGTCCGCCGCTTCCCAGGCCGGCATGCGCCGGCCCAGTGCCATTGACGGAGGTCGTTTCCATTCACCGCTGCGGGGCAGCTCCGGAATGGGCAGGCGCTTGCGGCGCCGGCCTTCACCGGATTCCCGTTTAAATCCATCCCTTCATCCGAATGAAGCGATGGATACCTTCGGCGAGCGCACGATAGGCTGGATGCGGCGGCGGGTCAAGCGCCAAGTGAATTCGCCGGCGTTCACCGGCAACATTCATGGCGAGCGTGTAAGCTATTGATCCCAAAGCCAATGATCTGACGCTTCCGCCAGCAGGCGACAGCGCAGCACCGCCGCGCCCGATGACGCTTCCGCTCCCGACCTCCGACCTGTCCGCGCGCTATGCCACCTCCCTGCGCCTGTCCGTTGCGCCGATGATGGACTGGACCGACCGCCATTGCCGCGTGTTCCACCGGCTGCTGGCGCCGTCGGCGCGGCTGTATACCGAGATGGTGCACGCCAATGCAGTGGTGCTGGGCGATCGCGCGCGCTTGCTGGGCTTCGATGCGGTCGAGCATCCGCTGGCGCTGCAGCTCGGCGGCAGCGATCCGGCGCTGCTGGCGCAGGCGGCGCGGATCGGCCAGGGGTGGGGCTACGACGAGATCAATCTTAATTGCGGTTGCCCGTCCGACCGGGTCCAGGCCGGGCGTTTCGGCGCCTGTTTGATGCGCGAGCCGGCGCTGGTCGCCGACTGCGTGGCGACGATGGTGCAGGCGGTAGACATTCCGGTCACGGTGAAGTGCCGGCTGGGCGTGGACCAGGACGACGACTACGAGGTCTTCCTCGCTTTCGTCGATCAGGTCGCCGCGGCCGGCTGCAGGCTGTTCGTGGTGCATGCGCGCAACGCATGGCTGCAGGGCCTGTCGCCGAAGGAGAACCGCGAGGTGCCGCCGTTGCGCTACGACTGGGCCTACCGGCTCAAGCGCGAGCGGCCGCAGTTGCAGGTCGTGCTCAACGGCGGGCTGGCCGACGTAGACACGGCACGCGCGCAACTGGACGCCGTGGATGGGGTGATGCTGGGCCGCGCGGCCTATCACGATCCCTATGTGCTGCACCGGCTGGACGCGGCCCTGACCGGCGCCACGCCGCGGCCGCGCGCCGAGCTACTGCGCGCGCTGCAGCCCTATGTCGAGACGCGTCTGGCCGACGGCGTCGCCCTCAAGCACATCGCCCGCCACCTGCTCGGCCTGTTCCACGGTCAGCCGGGCGGCCGTGCATTCCGCCAGGTGCTCAGCGAAGGCGCGCACCGGCCGGGCGCGGACTGGGCGCTGTTGGAACAGGCGTTGCTTGTGACCGAGGGGACGCCCCGCGTCGCGGCGTAGCGAGGTGGGCAAGCGCGGCGGTTCGCGCACGCCACGCGCGCGCCGCTGCCCAACGCAAGCTGTCCAGACGAATGCCGCGCTTCCATTTCGGCCCCCCGTTCAGTTAATTTGTTCAGCTTGCCGCGGCAGTCCGCACCGCCGCGGCAGCGGCGGCAGAGCCTTGCCGAGGCGGGACCGGGCGCCTGCAGGGACGGCTCGCGGGCCTGGAATCGGAAGTTCATTTCACTGAACGCCGCCGGCTGCTGGGGGAAAAGTTCAGATCGGATTCACCCCGAAAAATCAAGAATTTGGCTCCATTTTGCGAAATCGCGGCGCCGCTGCCCGGCATCAGGTTTCACAACTTTTGAACGTTTCCGATCAGTCCGTTAGGATGCACGCTCGTGACCTCGCCCACTCTCCGCCGCTACCGCACCGCTGCCGTGATCGCATTCGCGCTCACGGCCGTTGCCGACGGCTGGGCGCAGCAGCCGGGTCCGCCTGGCGTGTCGCCCATGGTGCCGCCCGGCGAGGCGGCCCGGCCGCGCGACTACAACGGCAGTTCGCTGTCCGACGCGGTGCGCCGGGTGCAGCGGTCCACCGGTGGACAGATCCTCGGTGCCGAGCGCGTGCCGTTCGACGGGCGCGACATCAATCGCGTCAAGTACATGGATGGTCGCGGGCGCGTGCGCTACATGGACGATCCGCAGCCCGGTCGTACGGCGCCGCCGCGCGTGCCGCGCCCCAGCGACGCGCAGGAACCACCACGCGACGATAACCCCTGACCCGGATAGTCTGGTTCAGCTTGTCACACACTGCCCCGGCCGCCGGCCATCTGTAAGTCACTAGGGAGAGTTCATGCGTATCCTTCTTGTCGAAGACGAAGCCCCGCTGCGGGAGACCCTGGCCGCTCGCCTGAAGCGCGAAGGCTTTGCGGTGGATGCGGCGCAGGACGGCGAGGAAGGCCTGTACATGGGCCGCGAAGTGCCGTTCGACGTGGGCATCATCGATCTCGGCCTGCCGAAGATGTCGGGCATGGAGCTGATCAAGGCACTGCGCGACGAAGGCAAGAAGTTCCCGGTGCTGATCCTCACCGCGCGTTCCAGCTGGCAGGACAAGGTCGAGGGTCTGAAGCAGGGCGCCGACGACTATCTGGTCAAGCCGTTCCACGTCGAGGAATTGCTGGCGCGGGTCAACGCGCTGCTGCGCCGCGCTGCGGGCTGGAGCAAGCCGACCCTGGAATGCGGGCCGGTGGCGCTGGATCTGGCCGCGCAGACGGTCAGCGTCAGCGGCAGCAACGTCGATTTGACCAGCTACGAGTACAAGGTGCTCGAGTACCTGATGATGCATGCCGGCGAACTGGTCTCCAAGGCCGACCTCACCGAGCACATCTACCAGCAGGATTTCGATCGCGATTCCAACGTGCTGGAAGTGTTCATCGGCCGCCTGCGCAAGAAGCTGGATCCGGACGGCGAGCTGAAGCCGATCGAGACCGTGCGCGGCCGCGGTTACCGCTTCGCCATCCCGCGCACCGAAGGCTGATCCTACGCGCCTGCGACAAGCAAGCGAAGGACGCGACGGCGTGGTGGCACGGCCCAAGTGGTACAAGCGCTGGCGCCCGCGTTCGTTGCAGGCGCGCCAGCTGCTGGCCGCCAGCCTGAGCCTGGTGGCGTTCCTGGCCGCGGCCGGCTATGCGCTGGACCAGGCCTTCGCCGACACCGCGCTGAGCAACCTGCGCGAGCGCCTGAAGAGCTACGCCACCGCCTACGCCAACAACGTCGACGTGGCGCGCGACGGCTCGCTGTACATCAACAACGACAAGCCGCCGCCGGACCCGCATTTCGACCGGCCGGGCAGCGGCCTGTACGCGCAGATCGTGATGCCCAACGAACGCTGGATCTCGATGTCCAGCGAGGGTCCGCTGCCGCCCAAGGGCGGCATGCTCGAGCCGCGCCAGGAGACCTTCGACGGTCCCTGGCCGATGACCCAGATCGACGGCAGCGAAGGCGAGGTCTACCGCTACGGCATCGGCCTGGCCTATGTGCGTCGCGACAAGGAAACCCCGGTCACCATCTACATCATGGAAGACACCCGCGCGCTGGGCGCGCAGCTGCGGGTGTTCCGCGGCCGGGTGTGGTTCAACCTCGGCGGCGCCGGGCTGATCCTGCTGCTGCTGCAGGCCTTCATTCTGCAATGGAGCCTGCGCCCGCTGCGGCGGGTGATCAACGAACTGACCAAGGTGCAGCGCGGCGAAGCGGTGCGCATGGGCGATCGCCATCCGCGCGAGCTGGAGCCGCTGACCGACAGCATCAACGCCTTCATCGAGAGCGAGCGCGAGAACCTGGACCGCCAGCGCAACACCCTGGCCGACCTGGCGCACAGCCTGAAGACGCCGCTGGCGGTGCTGCGCACCCAGCTCGACAGCGGCACCCAGGGCCTGGAGCTGCGCGAGGAACTGGACGCGCAGCTGCGGCGCATGAACAACCTGGTGACCTACCAGCTCAGCCGCGCCGCTTCCAGCGGCCACAAGCTGTTCTCCGCGCCGCTGCCGATCGAACCCAACGCCGAGGAGATCGTGCGCGGCCTGGAGAAGGTGTACGCGGCCAAGGGCGTGCTGTGCGAGTTCGACATCGAGCCGAGCGCGCGTTTCCACGGCGAACCCGGCGACTTGCAGGAACTGCTCGGCAACCTGCTCGAGAACGCCTTCAAATGGGCGCGGCGGCGGGTGCTGCTGAGCGTGCGTCCGGCCCCAGCCGCCGGCAGCCGCCGCGCCGGCCTGGTGATGTCGGTGGAAGACGACGGCCCCGGCATCGCGCCGGACGAGGTCGCGCACATCCTGCAGCGCGGCGTGCGCGGCGACGAACGCGTGCATGGCCACGGCATCGGCCTGGCGATCGTGCAGGATCTGGTCAAGGGCTATCGTGGCGAGCTGCAGGTCAGCCGCTCCGAGGAACTGGGCGGCGCGCGCTTCCTGGTGACCATGCCGCCGGGCCTGTAGCAGCTGGTTCGTGCGCTTCAGGTGAATCCCGCGCAAACGCCGGCTGGGCTTCCGACATTCGCTTAACCCCTGGCGCAGACAGACGCGGATACTGCATGGTTCGTCACGCTCGGTTTTTCCGTCCAAGGAGTGCCGCATGCCCGAGCCCCGGCATCGTCCTGTAGTGCGTCTGCGCGTGCACGGACGGCGTGCGTTGCGCACTGCGCAGCGGCTGCTGCTGTCGCTGCTGCTGGTGTTGTTCACCGTGGCCGCCATCGCCGGCAGCCAGAAGGTGATCGAGCGCGACGATGCGCGCTGGCTGCAATCGATGAACACCGGCCTGGACAGCGCCAGCGTGTCGCAGCTGCAGCACGATGGGCGCAAGCGTTTCCTGCGCGATCAATTGCAGGCCTCCAGCGGCGACGCGGCCCTGCCTGCGCCGGTGCGCGCGCAGCTCGATGGTTACGAGGCGCTGCATACGCCGGTGCAGGAACTGCTCAAGCAACTGGATACGCGTCAGCAGTACATCAAGGCGATGCCCGACGGCGATGCCAAGGTTGCGGCGAAGAAGGCGCTGCAACAGCGCGCCGATGCGCTGCTGGCGCAGGCGCGGCAGGCGCAGCTGCTGCGCGCGGTGTATTCGCGCGACCAGTTGCGCGAGCAGATGGCGTGGTTCTGGCTCAACCACTTCAGCGTGTTCGCCGACAAGGGCCGCCTGCGCTGGACTGTCGCCGACTACACCGACAACGCGATCCGCCCGCACGCGCTGGGCAAGTTCTCCGACCTGGTGATGGCGACGCTGCAGAGCCCGGCCATGCTCGAGTATCTGGACAACGCGCAGAACGCCAAGGGCAAGGTCAACGAGAACTACGCGCGCGAACTGATGGAACTGCACACGCTGGGCGTGGACAGCGGCTACAGCCAGCACGATGTGCAGCAACTGGCGCTGATCCTCACCGGCGTCGGCATCGCCCCGCCCAACCGCGATGCGCCGCCGAAGCTGTCGCCGCCGCAGCAGGCGCAATACCTGCGCCGCGGCGCGTTCGAATTCAATCCGGCGCGGCACCAGCCCGGCGACAAGACCCTGCTCGGCCAGCACATCGCCAGCGGCGGTTTCGACGAGGTCGAGCGCGCGGTGCAGCTGCTCGTGCGCCGGCCGGCATGCGCGCATTTCGTGTCGCGGCGGCTGGCCGAGTATTTCGTCGCCGACGATCCGCCGCCGGCGCTGGTGGAAAAGATGGCCCGCACCTTCCAGCGCAGCGATGGCGACATTGCCGCCGTGCTGCAGGTGCTGTTCACCGCGCCGGAAATGGCCGCCGGGGCGCCGCACAAGTTCAAGGATCCGTACCGCTTCCTGGTGTCGTCGCTGCGTCTGGCCTACGACGGGCAGACCATCGTCAATCCGCAGCCGCTGCTGGGCTGGCTGAGCCAGATGGGCGAGCCGAGCTATGGCCGCATCACCCCCGATGGCTGGCCGCCGCAGTCCAGCGCCTGGAACAGTTCCGGGCAGATGGCGCAGCGTTTCGAGATCGCGCGCGCGATCGGCGGCGGCAACACCCAGTTGTTCACCAGCGACGGCCAGCAGGGCGGCGGTTTCCCGCAACTGACCACGCCGCTGTACTACCAGGCGATCGCACCGCAGCTCGGCGATGCCACCCGCAAAGCGCTGGCGCAGGCGCGCTCGCAGCAGGAGTGGAATGCGTTCCTGCTGGCGTCGCCCGACTTCAATTACCGCTGATCCGGTCCATAGCGCTGGGCGCCGCGATCGGCGCCGTGTCCAGCGATCACGGAGGTCCCTTCCATGCACCGTCGCCACTTCCTGTTCGCCTCCGCCGCCGCCGCGGCGGCCAGCCTGCCGTTCGCCGGGCGCCTGTTCGCCGCGCCGTCGCCGTCGCCGCGGTTGCTGGTGGTGTTCCTGCGTGGCGGCTACGACAGCAACAACCTGCTGATTCCTTACGCCAGCGATTTCTACTACGCGTCGCGGCCGACCCTGGCGATCGCGCGGCCGGATCCGGCTAACCCCAACAGCGCCATCGCGCTGGATGCGCAGTGGGGCCTGAACCCGCGGTTGCGCGACACCTTGCAGCCGATGTGGAACGACAAGCAACTGGCGTTCGTGCCGTTCGCCGGCACCGACGACCTGTCGCGCAGCCACTTCGAAACCCAGGACAGCATCGAGGCCGGGCAGCCGGCCGGGCAGCGCAGCGATTACCGCTCCGGGTTCCTGGCGCGGCTGTCGCAGGTGGCCACCGGCACCCCGGCGATCGCGTTCACCGATTCGCTGCCGCTGAGCTTCCAGGGCGGCGGCGACATTCCCAACCTGTCGCTCAAGCGCAATGCCACGCCGGCCTTCGACCAGCGCCAGGCCGCCATCCTGGCGCAGATGTATCAGGGCACGAGCCTGGCCAGCGCTGCACACGAAGGCCTGGCGCTGCGCCAGCAGGTGTCGCAGGCGTTGCAGGACGAAATGCAGCAGGCCAACCGCGGCGCCGCCAGCGCCCGCACCTTCGCCGACGAGACCCGGCGCATCGCCACGCTGATGCGCGAGCGCTACCGGCTCGGCTTCGTCGATGTCGGCGGCTGGGACACGCACGTCAACCAGGGCAGCACCGATGGTCCGCTGGCGACCAATCTGGGCAACCTGTCCGAGGGCCTGGCCGCCTATGCCGAGGCGCTGGGACCGGAATGGCGCAACACCGTAGTGGTGGTGCTGTCCGAGTTCGGCCGCACCTTCCGCGAGAACGGCGACAAGGGCACCGACCACGGCCACGGCACCACGTATTGGGTGATGGGTGGCGCGGTCAACGGCGGCCGCATCGCTGGCGAGCAGGTCGCGGTGAGCAAGGACACGCTGTTCCAGGATCGCGACTACCCGGTGCTGACCAACTACCGCGACCTGTTCGCCGGCTTGCTGAGCCGCATGTGGGGCCTATCGCCGGCGCAATTGCAGCAGGTGTTCCCGCAGGCGCATGCGCGGGATCTGCAACTGGTGTGAGAGGCGCGCTGCGCCGTTGTTGCACGAGCGGCGGCAAGCCGGCTGGGTGCATTGTGGGAGGGACTTCAGTCCCGACAGCATCCGACGCCGGAGGGGGTCTCGCTGCACTTGTCGCGGTTGAAACCGCTCCTGCCGGGCACCTGCGCTGCGGTGATCGCCGCCTGCGCGCTTCATGTCGCGCGCTTACGCCGCGGCGAACGGAGAACGCCCGTAGAACCGCGCCAGGTGCGCGGCGACTTCCGGCATCTCGTGCTGCAGCCGCTGCGGCGCGGAGAAGTGGTATTCGCTGACCACCGCGAAGAATTCTTCCGGCGCCTCGGCGGCGTAGGCGTCGATCTCGCTGGCGCGACCGCGGTCCACGCGCTTGCAGAACGCGTCGTAGCTGCGCTGGAAATCCACGGCCCAGCGCCGCTGCCAGTCGCGCGGCAGCGGCGGCGTGCCGTCCAGCGCGCCGTCGAGCACGTCGAGCTTGTGCGCCATCTCGTGCACCGCCACGCAGTAGCCGGCGCGGGGGTCGTCCAGGTCGGCCTGCACGTCGGCCCAGGACAGGATCAGCGGGCCGCTGTCCCAGGATTCGCCGATCAGTTCGTCTTCCCATTCGTGCAGCACGCCGGCCGCATCGACGTGGCTGCGCTGTACGCGGAACGCGTCCGGATACACCAGCAGTTGCGACCAGCCGCGCAGGCCCTCGGCACCGAATTCCAGCAACGGCAGGCAGCACAACGCGGCCAGCACGGTGCGCTGCACCGCGTCCAGGGTCAGCCCGTCCAGTGGCGAGATGGTCTTGCGTTGCAGGAAGTGCGCGGTCAGCGCGCGCAACGTGTGCTCGCGTTGCGCATCCAGCGCCGCCACCCACGCGCAGCGCTGCCGCACCCGCTGCCATGTCGTGTCATCGATCGCAACCGGCGCCGGCCGCAGCCAGCGCAACCAGCGTGGGATCAGCGGAACATCCCCGGCAGGAAGCTGTGCCACTTGGGCATGCGCAGGCGCGGCACCAGGTCGCTGTCGTTGCCGCCGCCGCTGGGCGCGGCCGGCTTGGCCGCAGCGGAGGACGGGCGCGCCGTCGAGGCCGGGCGTGCCTGCACGGCGTCCGCGTCGGTCGCGTCGGTATAGACGCAGTCGTTGCGCTGCTTGCTCGCCGGTGCTTCGGACGCCTGGGCGGCGGCCAGCGGGAGCAACAGCAGGATCAGGCACGGCAGGAAGCGGCGCATCGTCGGCATCCAGGGCGAGCGGCGGTGAATCGCGATTCTAACGCGGTTTTCACCCGGTGCGGGGCCGGCGCTGGGCGCGGGGCCGGCGCTTCCCGCATACTTTTGCGTTCCGAATCACGTCTTCAGGGACGTGTGGATTGAAACGAGGCAATGGAATCGGCGTGGACGAGCGCGAACTACTGGCCCGGCTCAGCCAGGGCCGCCTTTCCGGCGACGCCCTGGCGCGTTCGTTCGGGCTGACCCGGGCCGCGGTGTGGAAGCGCATCCAGGGCCTGCGCGCGGCCGGGGTGGAGATCGACGGCCGCGCCGGCGAGGGCTATGGGCTGGCACGGCCGCTGGAACTGCTCGAGGCCGAGCGTATCCGCGCCGCGCTGGCGCCGGCGGCGCGCGCCGAACTGGCCGGGCTGGAAATCGCCTGGAGCCTGGCCTCCAGCAACAGCACCCTGCTGGCGCGGCCGGCCCCGCCGCG
>NZ_CAPJ01000210.1 GCF_000331775.1 Xanthomonas translucens pv. translucens DSM 18974 | reverse complement strand
CAGCAGCAGCGACAGCCGTTGCGCCGCGTCGGTGCGCACGATGCCGGCCAGCGCCACCGCGCGGCCCAGCACCAGGAACAGCGCCGGCAGCAGCACCGCCAGGCCCAGCAGCGCGATCCACGGCGTCTGCGCGCCGCGCAACGTGGCCAGCGGCGGTTGCAGCAGCGCCGCGCACAGCAACGCGGCGGCCAGGTAGTTCCAGGTCACCGCCTGGGCCAGGTCGATGCGGCGGCGCGGCGCCAGCTTCAGCAGTGCCGAGACCAGCACACTGCACAGCACACTCAGAAGAACGAACGCCACGCGCAGGGGATCCGGTCGGGGAAGAGAACGCTGCGTGGGCGTGGCCTGCATGTGGCCTGCACCCAGCCCCGCTATTATGAGCGCATGACCTCTCCCGCTATCCCTACTCAATCCGGCGCGTTGACGCTGGACGGCCCCGTCGGCCCGCTCGAGGCCGCGGTCGATCTGCCCGATGCCGCGGTGGCCGCCTTGCCGGTCACTGCGATCGTCTGCCACCCGCTGTCCACCGAGGGCGGCACCATGCACAACAAGGTGGTGACGATGGTCGCCCGCGCGCTGCGCGAACTCGGCGTGCATGTGGTGCGCTTCAACTTCCGGAGCGTCGGCGCCTCGGCCGGCAGTTTCGACCATGGCGACGGCGAGCAGCAGGACCTGGCCGCAGTGGCGGCATGGGTGCGCGCGCAGCGCCCGCACGACGCGCTGTGGCTGGCCGGCTTCAGTTTCGGCGCCTATGTGTCCTTGCGCGCCAGCGCTGCGCTGCAGCCGCAGGCGCTGGTGTCGATCGCGCCGCCCGCCGGGCGCTGGGATTTCGCCGGGGTGGAACCGCCGCCGCAGTGGCTGGTGATCCAGGGCGACGCCGACGAGATCGTCGAGCCGCAGGCCGTGTACGACTGGCTGGAGACGCTGCCGCAGCAGCCCGAGCTGGTACGCATGCCCGACACCAGCCATTTCTTCCACCGCAAGCTGATCGACCTGCGCGGCGCATTGCAGCACGGGGTCAAGGCATGGCTGCCGGCGAAGCAGGCGTGAGCGCGTTGCGTGGACAGGCGGCCGCAGGGCCACAGGCAGGGCGCTGCGCGGATACGCGCCGATGAGCGCCGCGGCCACGCCTTCGCAGCGCTACGCCGCCGGCGTGGCGCGCGGCGATTGGCGCGACGACCCGGCGCAGCACGCCGCGCTGGCCGCGCTGGACCGCATCCACGACGCGATCGTGGACAGCGACCAGGACGGCTGGCT
>NZ_CAPJ01000211.1 GCF_000331775.1 Xanthomonas translucens pv. translucens DSM 18974 | reverse complement strand
AAGACAGCGGGCAGGAAGGCGGCCGCACCCAGCAAGGCCGCCACGTCGAGTGCCGCGAAAGCGAACAAGCCGGTGGCGAAGAAGGCGCCGGCGGCCGCGACCAGGCGCGCCGGGGCGAAGCGCTGACCGGCGCTGCGCCGAGCGACGCGGGTGGCCTCGGGCCATCCGTCGCAATGAGTGCTGGCTGCAGTCGGGACTAACGTCCCTCCCACAAAAGACCTCGTAGCGCGACTGCGCTGCGGACGCCCTTGTGGGAGCGACTTCAGCCGCGACGAGCGTAGCGGCGGGCCTTCCGGCTTCGGAAGGTGTCGCGGCTGAAGCCGCTCCTTGTATCTGCAGTGCACCCAACCGGCTATCTGCAGGCCGTTGTAGGAGCGACTTCCGTCGCGACGAGCGAAGCGGCGCGGATGGCAGGTTTCAGTGTCCGTCGGGACTGAAGAAGCCCCCGCGACAAGAAGGGCAGCAGCCACCCGCGAAATCCCTGCGATAGGCCAAGGAGGCAGCGTGGGCGTGGCTTCACCCCCGACGCGTGGACGCCGCAATCTACTGCCCTTGCCGCATCCGCCGAGGCCGGAACATGGCAGGTCGCCACGCGTGCGCATGCCCCGATCATCCCCACGCCAGCATCACCCGTGTACCGTTGGCGCACCGCTTGCTCCCCGCGCCCGCCATGAGCACCTACCACCTGCAGTCCGTGTTCCGCCCTGCTTCGGTCGCCATCGTCGGCGGCAGTCCGCGCGAGCGCTCGGCCGGGCGCGCGGTGGTGCGCAACCTGCGCGCCGCCGGCTTTCCCGGGCAGATCGGTTGGGTCAGCCCGCGCTACCGCGAGATCGACGGCGTGCCCACCGTGCGCCGGCTCACCGATCTGCCGTGGGTGCCGGACCTGGTGGTCATCACCGCGCCGGCGCGGATCGTGCCGCGCATCGTCGCCATCGCCGCGCGGCGCGGCGTCGCCGCGGCGATCATCCTCACCGCCGGCCTGGGCGAAGGCCTGGGCTCGGCCGCGGCGCGGGTCGAAGCGGCGGCCCGCGCCAAGGGCCTGCGCATCCTCGGCCCGCATTGCCTGGGCGTGATCGCCCCGCACGCCAAGCTCAACGCCAGCATCGCCGCGCACTGCCCACAGCCGGGCGACCTGGCGCTGATCTCCGAATCCAGCGCCATCGCCGCCGCCCTGGTGGAATGGGGCGTGGCGCGCTCGGTCGGTTTCTCCGCGGTGGTGTCGCTGGGCGATGCGCTGGACGTGGACTTCGGCGACCTGCTCGACTATTTCGCCACCGACTACCGCACCCGCGCGATCCTGCTGTACGTCGAACACATCCAGGACGCACGCAAGTTCATGTCCGCGGCGCGGGCCGCGGCGCGCGCCAAACCGGTGGTGGTGGTGAAGTCCGGCCGCCAGCTGCGCATCGACCCCAATGCCGACACCCACGTGCAGGCGCTGGCCAGTTCCGATGCGGTCTACGGTGCCGCCTTCGCCCGCGCCGGCCTGCTGCGCGTGCGTGCGCTGGACGAACTGTTCGCCGCGGCCGAGACCCTGGGCCGGCTCAGCACCTTCCCCGGCCGGCGCCTGGCGATCCTCAGCAACGGCGGCGGCGTCGGCCGCCTGGCGGTGGACAAGCTCGCCGACCTCGGCGGCACCCTGGCCGCGCTGTCGCCGCAGACCCTGCAACGCCTGGAGCAGGCGCTGCCGCAGGCGTGGTCGCACGCCAACCCGGTGGACATCGTGGTCGACGCCGATGGCGAGCGCTATGCCGCCGCCGCCGAAGCGCTGCTGGCCGATCCGGAAAACGATGCGGTGCTGGTGGTCAACGTGCCGACCGCCTTCACCTCCTCCGCCGACGCGGCGCAGGCGCTGACCCGCACCCTGGGCCTGCGCCCGCGCCATCATCGCGACAAGCCGGTGTTCGCGGTGTGGCTCGGCAACGACGAAAGCGCCACCGCCGCGCTCAACGCCGCGCACATTCCCACCTACGCCACCGAGGCCGACGCAGTACGCGGCTTCATGCACCTGGTGCGCTACCGCGAAGCACAGGCGGCGCTGATGGAGACCCCGCCCAGCCTGCCCGAGGATTTCGTGTTCGACGCGTCTACCGCGCGCGGCATCGTCGACGCCGCGTTGGCCGCCGGCCAGACCTGGCTGGACCCGCTGGCCACCACCCGCCTGCTCGCCGCCTACGGCATTCCCACCGCGCCGGTGGTGCACGCGGCCAGCGCCGCCGACGCCGCCCTGGCTGCGGCGCCGATGCTGGCCGAGGGGCTGGCCGTCGCGGTGAAGATCCATTCGGCCGACATCCCGCACAAGTCCGACGTGGACGGCGTGCGTTTGAATCTGGTCAGCGCGCATGCGGTGCAGGATGCCGCCGAAGGCATCCTCGCCCGCGCGCGCGCCGCGCGTCCCGACGCACGCATCGACGGCGTGCTGGTGCAGCCCACGCTGCTGCGGCCGAAGGCGCGCGAACTGATCGCCGGCATCGCCGACGACCCCACCTTCGGCCCGGTGATCGTGTTCGGCCGCGGCGGTACCGCAGTGGAAGTGATCGACGACAAGGCGCTGGCGCTGCCGCCGCTGGACCTGCGCCTGGCCCACGAACTGATCGGCCGCACCCGCGTCAGCCGCATCCTCAAGGCCTACCGCGACGTGCCTGCGGCCGACGAGCGCGCGGTGGCGATGGTGCTTGTCAAGCTCGCGCAGCTGGCGGCCGACCTGCCGGAGATCCGCGAGCTGGACATCAACCCGCTGCTGGCCGACCGCGACGGCGTGATCGCAGTGGACGCGCGCGTGGCGGTGGCGCCGTCGCGGCGCCTGCACAAGGGCCGCGGCCACCCGCGCTTCGCGATCTTCCCGTATCCGAAGGAATGGGAGCGGCGCATCGCGCTCAACGACGGCGGCACCGCCCTGGTGCGCCCGGTGCGCCCGGAAGACGACGCGCTGTTCCGCAGCTTCTTCGCCCGCGTCACCGACGAAGACCTGCGCCTGCGCTTCTTCCAGGCGGTGAAGCACTTCAGCCACGAATTCATCGCGCGCCTGACCCAGCTCGACTACGCCCGCTCGATCGCGCTGGTGGCGATCGAACCCAAGACCGGCGACATGCTCGGCGCGGTGCGCCTGCACGCCGACGCCGACTACGATCGCGGCGAATACGGCATCCTGATCCGCTCCGACCTCAAGGGCCACGGCATCGGCTGGCAGCTGATGCGGATCATGATCGAATACGCCCGCTGGCTCGGCCTCAACGTCGTCGAAGGCCAGGTCCTGCGCGAGAACCGCACCATGCTGGCGATGTGCGAACACCTGGGGTTCAAGGCCACCCCGGACCCGGAAGATGCGACGCTGATGGATGTGGTGTTGCCAGTGGGGAAGGGGTGACGGGGGCTGAGTCGCGTGTTCGGTTTTTGCGCGCAGCGGCGATGTGCAAAAGACGCGACGGTGCGGATTGGCTGGACGTCGCCAATCCATCCCAGGGAAGTTGGCGTCCAGCGAAGACGCCAAAATTAAAGGAGAATCGCGCAGTGCCTATGTGGATGACGATCGTGTTCCTTCCTTTTGCTGCATTGGCAGCGGCATATATCGCAAGCACACTCAAGCCAGCGAAACGCAGGCCGCTGATCTTCATTGCCGGCGGCTCTTTCATATCGGTCTTGGGCGCATTGGGGGGCTATGCACTACGCCCCGCGCTCCAGTCTGGTGATGCCCACTTCAATAGCAAGTACGCCGGAGACATGCACGCCGTCTTGGCGCAAGATTCCTTGCAATACTGAGCGATTGTGCTTGTGCTCTATGCCATGTTCGTGTCTCTGGCTAGCTTTGGATTGGCAATGATTGGGCTATGCTTTCGCAAAGGGGCCAGTAACTAACGGGGCCAGGGGAACTATCCGTTTTAAGCAGATACTTCCTCACGCTCCTGGCATTGAGCAAGCCGCCGCACGCCAGGCGGGGCAAGACACCCCGCCCGGCATGCATTCCATGGCGCTGCAACGATGTCGAGCGCACAGCAAACGCGCGGGCGTGGCAGGCAGCATCGGGGGAGAATGCTGCGGGGCGGGCGATGATGCTGCCGCGCGGGGCCAGCCAAGGCGTCGTACGCGGATGCGCGTCCATCGTGCGATCCGTCGTGTTGCTCGACCATTTCGACTCTAGCCGATTGTTCCGAGGCAATGAGTAGACAGTTGTAGCGCCGCGGTGCCGGTGCTGTACCCCGTCACCGTTCGCCGGCGATGGGGCAGTGCCGGCGATGCAGGGAATCAACGCCGCGGTCGTCGGCTTGCTGGAACGATGAGCGCGGTTTCGGCTTCGTGCGCTCGGCGTGCGGCGATGTCGAGGTATTCGTGCACATCGCGGCGTTCCAACGCGACGGCGTACGCCCGCGGCTTGGCGAGTTGATTTCGTTCGATCTGGAAAAGGACGCGGAAGGACGGCCGTGCGCGGTACGGGTGATGCGCCCCGGGCGCGCTCCGACCACGCCAGCGTGTCGTGCCCCAGCGAATGCGCATGCCCGCAGCGCGTTCGGCCGCGTGCTCACGGTGCTTCTGGTGATCGGCATTGGCGCCTGTGCGTATTTGCTGATTGCACCGCGCTTCGCTGCCACGCCGACGCCGACGCCGACGCCGAGCGTCGCCGTACCGAGGACATCGAGTGCAGTCACTGCACCCACTTCCATTGCACCGGCCACAGCTACAGCGCCGGCTGTACCCGCGGCAGCGGCACCCGCTCAGCACTTCCAGTGCGACGGACGCACTCATTGCGCGCAGATGACCTCGTGCGAGGAGGCGAGCTATTTCCTGCGCAACTGCCCCGGCGTGCAGATGGACGGCAACCACGACGGCGTGCCGTGCGAGCGGCAGTGGTGTCATTAGCCGCCCTTGCATTGGGTCGTTCGGAAGCAGTGTTGAGCAACCAACTTCTCGTCGGCGTCGTGTCTTCAGTTGCGGCAGCTTGCTGCAACCGTACCGGCGGGAGATGGCGATGTTTGGCGGCGGTCGCGGCTGAAGTTGCTCCTACAGTGCACACAGCCCGCGACCGCACGTTCTGTAGGAGCGGCTTCAGCCGCGACGAACGCAACGATGGGGCTTGACGACGCTGGTCAGCGTCGCGGCCGGTGGTTCGAGGCGGCCTGTCGCGCATGACAACGGCAAAGCGCCTTGATGGTGGTTGTTCGCGGCGCAGTGGCGCTTACACGGTCGAATCGCGCACATCCGCATCGAAGCGCATTCGGCCATGGATCGGCAGCGGCGTCCCCTCGGCGATGCTCCGAAGTAAGCTCAGTCCTCGGCGCGGGTGAACGGCGCCAACCGCAACTTGACCCGATGCTCGACCCCGGCCGGACACTGCCCCGGCGCCGGCCCGCGGAAATAGCTGCGCTGCCAGCCTTCGCGTTTGGCCTCTGGATCGTCTTGTTCCAGGTCCTGCAGGAACTGGCCGCGGCTGCGCATCCAGGCCTGATAGTCGCGCTCCAGTTCCGGCGTCTGCGACAGCGGCTGCCAGCGCGGTTTGGTCTCGGCCAGCACCCGCCGCTGCACCGGGAAGAAGTGGCAGAACGGTTCGCCAGCGTCGAAGCGCACGCGTCCCGGACGGGTGAACTGCCAGTTCATGGTGAAGGTGTACGGACTCCAGTCGGTCTCGATCAGGCCGGTCAGCCCGGCGATGCCGTCCTTGGGCCGGTTGACTGGCGCGGTCACGTACAGGTCCATGCCCGGTTCTGTGCGGAACAGGCAGGGCACGTGGAAGGTGAGCACGCCGTAGCCGAAATGGCTGACCGCGGGCGCGTGGCTGCCGGCGTCGGGGTGCAGGCGGATGGCGTCGAGCGCGTTGCCGCCGCTCCATTCGGCCTCGAACCCGCTCTGGCACAGTAGTTCCCAGCCGTGCGCGTTGGCGATGTCCAGCGGCAGGCAGCGGTAGGCGTAGCGCTGGTCGGTACGGTCCATCCACGGCCGCTCGCGCGGCGCCGGGCGCACGTCGAGGGTATGGCCGTCGAGAACGTGGGCAGTGAGTTTCATGGCGGTGGGCTTGGCTGAGGGCGTGCGCCGAGTGTGACGCGTCGGCGCCGGCCTGGCGACCGTGCGCGGCGGTCGCAGTGCGCTCGCTGCGGTCGGCGCGGCTGGTCGCGGCTGCGCACCGCAGTGCGATCGTGCGCGGTCGATGCGGCGAAGCAGAAGATGCCTGCGTTGCAAGGCGTGCGCGGTGCCCCGCTGCGCGCACCCCTGCTCAGTCCGCCTCGAACTCCAGCAGCGCCACGCCGTCGCCGACCAGCTCGCCCTCGCGCACACGGTAGCCGTGCACCACGCCGTCGGCGGGGGCCTGCAGGGTGTGCTCCATCTTCATCGCCTCCAGCACCAGCAACGGCGTGCCGCGCGCCACGCGGGTGCCGGGCGCGACCAGCAGCGCGACGACCCGGCCGGGCATCGGCGCGGTCAGCCCGCCGGCCTCGGCGATCGGCTGGTCGGCCTCGGCGACCGGATCGTGCAGGTCGAACAGATGCGCTTGGCCAGCGACGAACAGATGCAGGCGGCTGCCGGCGAACACCGCGTCGGCGTGCACGCGGTGCACATCGAGCTGTGCGAGCAAGCGCCCGTCCTGCAGGCTGCCGGTGGCCAGGAGCACGGCGTCGGTGGCGTTGTCGTGGATGCGCCAGCCTGCGTCGGTCGCCGCCGCGCGCAGCGTGCGGCGCGCATCGCCCTGTTGCAGGATCAGGCTGCGCGGCGCGGGTTCGCCCAGGCGCCAGCCGTCGCGCAGGTCCCAGGGCGAATGCGGGTCGCTGAGCTGCGCGGCCTCGGTGCGCTCGTGCAGCAGCCAGGCCAGCGCGGCCAGGCTCCAGGTCGGCTCGGCGGTGGCGGGCGCGGTTTCGAACAGCGCCGCATGCTCGCGCTCGATCAGCGCGGTGTCCAGATCGGCGCCGGCGAACGCAGCGGTACCGATCAGGCGCTGCAGGAACGCGGCATTGGTGGCCACGCCGACCACCTGGCACGCGGCCAGCGCCGCCTGCATGCGCCACAGCGCGCGCGCGCGGGTCTTGTCCCAGACGATCAGCTTGGCGATCATCGGGTCGTAGTGCGGGCCGATGATATCGCCCTGCTCGACCCCGGCATCGACGCGGGTGTGTGCATCCGTCGCCGGCAGGCGCAGATGCTGCAGCGTGCCGGTCGAGGGCAGGAAGCCGCGCGCCGGATCCTCGGCATACAGCCGTGCTTCCAGCGCATGGCCGCGGATCGCCAGCTCATGCTGGCGTTTGGGCAGCGGCTGGCCGGCGGCCACGCGCAGCTGCCACTCGACCAGATCGGTGCCGGTGATGCACTCGGTGACCGGATGCTCGACTTGCAGCCGCGTGTTCATTTCCATGAAGTAGAACGCGCCGTCGGGCGCGACGATGAACTCCACCGTGCCGGCGCCGACATAGCTCACCGCGCGCGCCGCTTCCACCGCGGCCTTACCCATTGCGGCGCGGCGTTCGGCGCTCATGCCCGGCGCCGGGGCCTCTTCCAGCACCTTCTGGTGGCGGCGTTGCACCGAGCAATCGCGTTCGAACAGGTAGGCCAGTTCGCCATGCGTATCGCCGAACACCTGGATCTCGATATGCCGCGGGCGCAGCACGTATTTCTCGACCAGCACGTGCGTGTTGCCGAACGCGGCCTGCGCTTCGCGCTGGCAGGCGGCCAGCGCGGCGACGAAGTCCTCGCGGCGATCGACCCGGCGCATGCCCTTGCCGCCGCCGCCGGCGCTGGCCTTGATCAGCACCGGATAGCCGATGGCGTCTGCCTGTTCGCGCAGAAACGCCGGCTCCTGGCGCTTGCCGTGGTAGCCCGGGGTCAGCGGCACGCCGGCGGCGTGCATCAGCGCCTTGGCCGCGCTCTTGTTGCCCATGGCGCGGATCGCTGCCGGCGGCGGGCCGATGAACACGATGCCGCGTACGGCGCAGGCTTCGGCGAAGTCGGCGTTCTCCGAGAGGAACCCGTACCCGGGATGGATCGCCTGGGCGCCGCTGGCCTGGGCGGCGTCGAGGATGCGTTCGCCGCGCAGGTAGCTGTCGCGCGCGGGCGCGGCGCCGATGTGGATCGCTGCATCGGCCAGGCGCACATGGCGGGCGTCGCGGTCGGCATCGGAGTAGACGGCGACGCTGGCGATGCCGAGTGTGCGGCAGGTGGCGATCACGCGGCAGGCGATCTCGCCGCGATTGGCGATCAGGATCTTGTCGAACATCGGCAGGTCGGGCGTGGCCATGGTCAGTTGCCTGGAAAAGGGGTGTCGTGTCTTGCGGTTGCAGTTGCAGTTGCAGTTGCAGTTGCTGTTGCAGTTGCAGTTGCTTTGGCTGTTGCTGTTGCCATTGCTTTTGACTTACTGGGTTCCCTTCCGCAGCGGCGGCCATGGCGGGGAAAAACCCCGCAGGGGCGGCGCACAAGGATGTGCGCCGTTCGCGGCAGGGGCAGGATGCCCCTTCCGCGAATCCCCGGCATGGACGCGGACCCGGAGCGCGCAGCGCGGAGGGCGCGAGGCAGGGCGAGCTTTCTTTTGGTTACTTTTCTTTGCGCGAGCAAAGAAAAGTGACTCGCCGCAAGGCGAAAGCCTTTGCCTTTGTCTTGGTTCTGGCATTGAGCTTTTGAAGCTTTGAAGCAAGAGCAAGAGCTTCCGCTGGCGCGGGTCACTTTTCTTTGCTTGTGCAAAGAAAAGTAACCAAAAGAAAGCACACCCCGCAGCGCGCCTTCCGCGCTTCGCGCTCCAGGTCCGCAGGCACGACGGGCATTTTTCGATGGCACATCCATGTGCCAGCGAAAAACGACGCGCATCCTGCGCGTCGCCCTTCGGGTATTCGCCCGCCGCGCCTGCCGCGCCGAGGGGGCCCGGTAGATCAAGAGCAAAGCAACAGCAACAGCAACGGCAGAGGCAACTGCAGAGGCCGAGGCGATTCTTTCGGCCATGCGGCGCATGGCGGCCAATGACCGTCGCGCTTGCAAAGCAGAGCGATCGCGCCCGCTCACATCCTGAACACCCCGAATCGGGTCGGTTCCGCCGGTGCGTTCAACGCCGCCGACAGTCCCAGCCCCAGCACCCGCCGCGTCTGCGCCGGATCGATGATGCCGTCGTCCCATAGCCGCGCACTGGCGTAATACGGATGGCCCTGGCGCTCGAACTGCTCGCGGATCGGCGTCTTGAAGGCAACTTCGTCCTCGGCCGACCAGGCGCCGCCCTTGGCCTCGATGCCGTCGCGGCGCACCGTCGCCAGCACGCTCGCCGCCTGTTCGCCGCCCATCACCCCGATGCGTGCGTTCGGCCACATCCACAGGAAATTCGGCGAATACGCGCGGCCGCACATGCCGTAATTGCCTGCGCCGAACGAGCCGCCGATCACCACCGTGAACTTGGGCACCTTCGCGCAGGCCACCGCCATCACCAGCTTGGCGCCGTCCTTGGCGATGCCGCCGTGCTCGTACTTGCGCCCGACCATGAAGCCGGTGATGTTCTGCAGGAACACCAGCGGGATGCCGCGCTGTGCGCACAGTTCGATGAAGTGCGCGCCTTTCAATGCCGACTCGGAGAACAGGATGCCGTTGTTGGCAATGATGCCCACCGGATAACCGTGCAGATGCGCGAAGCCGGTGACCAACGTGGTGCCGTAGCGCGCCTTGAATTCGTCCAGGCGCGAGCCGTCGACCACGCGTGCGATCACTTCGCGCACGTCGAACGGCTTGCGCGGGTCGGCCGGGATCACGCCGTACAGTTCCTCGGCCGGATACAGCGGCGGCTCCGGCGCGCGCAACGCCAACGCTGGGGTGGGCTTGCGCCAGTTGAGCTGGGCCACGATCGCGCGCACCCGCGCCAGCGCCTGCAGGTCGTTGTCGGCGAAATGGTCGGCCACGCCGGAGATGCGCGTGTGCACGTCGGCGCCGCCCAGGTCCTCGGCGCTCACTGCCTCGCCGGTGGCCGCCTTCACCAGCGGCGGGCCGCCGAGGAAGATGGTGCCCTGCTCGCGCACGATCACCGTCTCGTCGCTCATCGCCGGCACATAGGCGCCGCCGGCGGTGCATGAACCCATCACGCAGGCGATCTGGGCAATGCCCTGCGCCGACAGGTTGGCCTGGTTGTAGAAGATGCGGCCGAAATGGTCGCGGTCCGGGAACACCTCGTCCTGCAGCGGCAGGAACGCGCCGCCGGAATCGACCAGGTAGATGCACGGCAGCCGGTTCTGCTGCGCGATCTCCTGCGCGCGCAGATGCTTCTTCACCGTCATCGGGTAATAGGTACCGCCCTTGACCGTGGCGTCGTTGGCGACGATTACGCATTCCACTCCGGACACGCGGCCGATGCCGGCCACCACGCCGGCGCACGGCACCTCGTCGGCGTACAGGCCCAGCGCGGCGAGCGGGGCGATTTCCAGGAAGGCGCTGCCCGGATCGAGCAGCGCGTCGATGCGCGCGCGCGCCAGCAGTTTGCCGCGCGCCTGGTGCTTGGCGCGTGCGGCGGCGCTGCCGCCCTGGGCGATGCGCGCCTGGGTCTGCTGCAGGTCGTCGACCACCGCGCGCAGCGCCGCGGCGTTGGCGGCGAAGGCATCGCTGCCGGGTTGCAACTGGGTCTGGATCACGCTCATGGCAGGGCCATCGAAAGGAGGAAAGAGACTCCGTGCAGGAGCGGCTTCAGCCGCGACACTGTACCGGGAGCGTGTCGCGGCTAAAGCCGCTCCTGCACGAAGCGCATCACATCACTGCGCATCACATCACTTGGTCCGCTCGAACAGTTCGCGGCCGATCAGCATGCGGCGGATCTCCGAGGTGCCGGCACCGATCTCGTACAGCTTGGCGTCGCGCCACAGGCGTCCGGTCGGGTAGTCGTTGATGTAGCCGTTGCCGCCGAGCACCTGGATCGCTTGGCCGGTCAGCCAGGTCGCCTTCTCGGCCGCGTACAGGATCGCGCCGGCGGCGTCCTGGCGGGTGGTGCGGCCGGCGTCGCAGGCGCGCGCCACCGCGTACACATAGGCGCGGCAGGCGTTGAGGCCCACGTACATGTCGGCCAGCTTGCCCTGGATCAGCTGGAAGTTGCCGATCGCCTCGCCGAACTGGCGACGCGCGTGCACGTACGGCATCACTACGTCCATCGCCGCGGCCATCAGCCCCAGCGGGCCGCCGGACAGCACCAGCCGCTCGTAGTCCAGGCCCGACATCAGCACGCGCACGCCGCCACCGACGCTGCCGAGCACGTTCTCCACCGGCACGGCGCAATCCTGGAACACCAGCTCGCAGGTGTTGGAGCCGCGCATGCCGAGCTTGTCCAGCTTCTGCGCGGTGCTGAAACCGGGCATGCCCTTCTCGACCAGGAACGCGGTGATGCCGCGCGCGCCGCCGGCCGGGTCGGTCTTGGCATAGACCACCAGCACGTCGGCGTCGGGACCGTTGGTGATCCACATTTTGTTGCCGTTGAGCACGTAGTGGTCGCCGCGCAGTTCGGCGCGCAGCTTCATCGAAACCACGTCCGAACCGGCGCCCGGCTCGCTCATCGCCAGCGCACCGACGTGCTCGCCGCTGCACAGCCGCGGCAGGTAGCGCGCCTTCTGCGCGGCGCTGCCGTTCTTGCGCAGCTGGTTCACGCACAGGTTCGAATGCGCGCCGTAGGACAGGCCGATGGCGCCGGAGGCGCGCGAGATCTCCTCCATCGCCACCACATGCGCCAGGTAGCCCATCGCGCTGCCGCCGTACTCCTCCTCCACGGTCAGGCCGAGCAGGCCCTGCTCGCCGAGCTTGCGCCACAGCGGCGCCGGGAACGCGTTGTCGCGGTCGGCCTGCTCGGCCAGTGGCGCGATCTCGCGCGCGGCGAAGGCGGCCACCGTGTCGCGCAACAGGTCGATGTCCTCGCCCAGTTCGAAATTCAACGACGGCATCAGCATGGCGGGCTCCGGAGGCAGGCGTGCGGCGGACGGGACGCCTAGAATCCAGGCGGCGCCGGGGAATGGACCCCAGCGTAGCCGGGAACGGCGAAGAAGTGAACAATAATTCATTAATTGAACCTAGAATCACCCCATGGCCTACAAACGCTCCGCGCTGATGGAAGAACGCCTTGCCGGCAACCGCCAGCGGATCCTGCTGGCGGCGCGGCGGCTGGTCGCCGCCGGTGGTTTCCGCGGTGCGCCGGTGACCGCGGTGGCGGCCGAGGCGGGGGTGTCCACCGGGCTGATCTACCGCCACTTCCCGTCCAAGGCCGAGCTGTTCGTGGAAGTGCTGACCGCGGCGGTGGACCACGAGCTGGCGATCCTGCGCGGTATCGCCGCCGAACCGGCACCGGCGGCGCAGCGCCTGCGCGCGGCGATCGCCTCGTTCGTGCGCCGCGCGCTGGCCGGGCCGGGGCTGGCCTACGCCTTCATCGCCGAGCCGGTGGAGCCGGAAGTGGACGCCGAGCGCATCCGCTGCCGGCGCCTGTTCGGCGATCTGTTCAAGGGCATCCTCGCCGAGGGCGTGGCCGCGGGCGAATTCCCGGCGCAGGACCTGGACGCGGCCGCGGCCTGCCTGGTCGGCGCCTACACCGAAGCCCTGGTCGGGCCGACCGCGCCCAGCCGCGACGGCCCGCGCGACAGCCACCGCCTGGTCGAGGCGGTATGCGGCTTCTGCCTGCGCGCGGTCGGCAGCGCGCAGGCGGGATAGGGCGCGCTTGCGCAGCGCCGTGTCGGCGCCGCCCCGGCCGCGTGCAGGACGACGCGGTCGCGGTTTGCGGCTGCGCTGCCAGCAGCGCATGGAAACAGCCATATTGCCGATGGCGTCTCCCGGCGCGCCGCAAAACTGCTGCGATGCAGCACGCAACGTCTGCGATTCGACGCCTCGCCGGACTGCCGTGCGCGGCAAACGCTGGCTATACTCGGCTGCGTAGCGGTGGTTCGGTCACCACGTGCCAAAGGGGTGTGATGTGCGGAATTACGACCTCGAATTCCTCAAGCGGTTCTCGTTGGTGCTCGGCCTGTTGGCCATCATCACGCTCGGGCTGATCGCGTTCGCTGCGTATTTGCACGGATCGATTCCGCCGGAGGTCTCGCCGGTGGCGCTCAAGCGCACCGAGGAACGCATCGCCCCGGCGGGCGCGGTCTATGCCGGCAGCACCGGCGCCGCGGCGCAGGCCGCCGCGCAGGCGGCGGCGCTGGCCAAGGCCTCGGCGCAGGTCGCCTACGGCGGCACCACCGACGGCAAGGTGATCTTCAACAACCTGTGCACCGCCTGCCACACCACCGGCGTCGGCAAGGCGCCGACCCTGGATCATTCGCACTGGGATGCGCGCATCGCGCAAGGCAAGGACACGCTGTACAAGCACGCGATCGAGGGCTACACCGGCCCCGATGGCGGGATCATGCCGCCCAAGGGCGGCAATCCGGCGCTCAGCGAAGCGCAGGTCCACGCCACGGTGGACTGGATGCTGTCGAACCTGAAGTAACCTGCGCATCGCTGAGTCCGGCGCCGGCGCCGCAGCTGCGCGGCCGAATGGCACGTCAACGCGGATTCGCCCGACGCCGACGGCTACCGCGAACGCAATCTGCCCGGCCCGTGGCGCAGCTCCGATCACGACCCATTGCTGCTGGGCTTTGAACTCTGAGAGTCGGCATGCGGGATGCGTTGCAGCAGAGCGGCGCGAGCTGCGGCGATCGGGGCGGTCCCTGCCTCGAATCCAGGAATCGCGCAGCGCTGCGTGGGTAGCTGATTCACCGAAGAAGAAGCGTACGCGTCCAGCGCGCGCGTCCCCGCTTTTGCCAATCCGCAATCCCCTAGCAGGGCCGATGCCCATTGCGCCGCCAGTTCCACAGGTGCGCACTCGCCAGTAGCAGGCTGCCGGCCACGGTGGCCGGGGTCTCGGCCTGCGCGCTGGGGAATCCGGTCGCGCCGGCCAGCAATCCGCACAGGCCCAGCCCGGCCATCGTCCACAGCGGCCACGGCAGCGGACCCTGCCGCTGTGCGCGCCATAGCGCCAGCCCGGCCAGCGGCAGCGCGATCGCCACGAACAACCCATGCACCCACTCGGCCTGCGCCCACACGCCGAACAGCGGCAGGGCGGCGGCCAGCAAGGGCAGGGCCAGGCAGTGCGCCAGGCACAGCGCGGACAGCAGCACCGCGGAGGCGTCGAAAAAGGGGTGGGGCAGGGATTTCATGGGCGACGACTCGTGGACGTTATATTATATAATAACATTACAGTCCTGGCCACGAACGCCCCACGCAGCGGTTGCCGGCTGAGCCGCTGCCGATAGCGCGATCATGCCGCCCAAGGGCGGCGCTGACCCCAGCGCAGATCCAGCCCCGCTGGATCTGGATATTGGCAAGCTGAAATGGCCTTGGCGGCGTATGCCCCGGCTCGGCATCGCATTGCCGCGCCGAGCGGCGTCTATTGCATTCCGCCGCTATGAGGGCCGGCGTCGCATCCGGCTCCGGTCAGTAGCCATTGCGCATCGCCTCTTCCTGCTCGGCATAGTCGTTTTCACGCATCTGCGTCCGTTCCTCGGGGAGCGTCGGCATGCTATCCATCAGCCGTGGCCCGCCCATTCTCTGCAACTGATCGTCGGTGTGCCGAACGATGTTTTCCAGGTTCACAAGATTGTCGTAGCCTTCCATCATGCGTTGCAGCCGTTGCACATTCGTGAAGGGCGCGCCGCTATCGCGCAAGGACTGCAGACGGCGCTCGGCGCGCGCGTAGTGGCGCGCGAACTTCGCCGGCTGCAGTCCTTGCTCCTGGGCAGAGCGCAATTTGCTCGCATTGAACTGCATGACATCTTGCTGGACGCTGGCCAGACGGCTGGTGGTGGTCTTGGGCGCAGAGATCGTCTCCAGTGGCCCGAGCGCGTGCAGCATGTTTGCGAGTTGGCGATCGCGCGCCTCGTTGCGCGTCTTGATCAGGGCAGTGCGGCTGTCGAGCACACGCTGCTCCTGCGGCGTCGGTCCGCGATCCTCTTCCAACATTTTGCTCGATATCGCGTATTTCGCCTTGTCCAGTGCAGCCAATTCCGCATTCAGGGCGCGGATCGAAGGTTCTTGACGGGCACGCTGCGCGGTCGGCTTTTCGGCCTGTGCCTGGGCCTGAGCATGGTCGGCCCGGTGCTTCGGGACGGTCAATTCAGCCTTCAGCTCATTGAGCAAGTGCTGCTCCAGTGGGGTCGGATCGCGTTCCTCATGGAGCATGTTGATCAATGCATCGTGCTTACCATAGTGCGTTGTTGGCTTTGGCTGGGCGCGCGATGGCATGTCCTCCATCGCCTTGGCCTGGGCAGGACGGCGCATCGGCCCGGCCTGTGGCGCGGGTCGGGTCGGAGCGGCTGCAGCAGGTGGACGGGTACTGCGTTGTGGAGCGTTTCCGGACGCTTGCGTGGTATGGCGTTGCTGTTTACTGAAGGCCGTTGCCGTTGCCGTTGCCGTTGGCCGGCGACCAGCGACATTTGCCGGTCCCGACGCTTCGCGCGACGGCCGTTGCGAGGTTGCAGTCTGCTGCTGGGATATTTTCCTTTGCAGCGAAAGCAGCGATTTTTGTGCCGAATTCAATGATTTCTGCATTGCGCTGAGCAGATCCTTCGGCCTCCCTGCATCCCCCCCCGAATGGGACCGAGGGGCGCGGCCCAACGGCTGCGGGATGCTCGCCGCGCCATCGGTCTTGGCAGCGCCATGCACGTGATTGCCAGCAGGCGTGGCGGTTGGCTCAGGAGCGACCCTTGATTTGTTGAAAAACGATAGCTTCATGGCCAACTCCCGACGATCGATTATCAAACAACGCTACGTGATCGCGCGCCTCCAGGCGCAAGGAATGCGAAGTTGTTTCGTCTGAAGCGAGGGGTTGGCGTGCAGCAACGTGATGCATCAACGGTTGCGCATACCGCGGATGCTCGGCGACGCAGTCACCGACATCCGCCGACGATGCCATCCGAACCCGATGGACAGGGGCGTTTTATAGAGGCTTCAAGCCTGGGGTGAGGGAGCGCATTGGTGCGCGATCCGATCGGGATTGACATGTTATACAGTAACATGTGAAGGTGACATCCAAAGCCGCTTGCCAACGTTCGCCATGCCCTCGACCGCCGTGCTCGACCGCCGCCTTCCCGTCACCGTCCTGTCCGGCTTCCTCGGCGCCGGCAAGACCACCTTGCTCAACCGCGTGCTGCGCAACCGCGACGGCCGCCGCGTGGCGGTGATCGTCAACGACATGAGCGAGATCAACATCGATGCCGCGCTGATCCGCGACGGCGGCGCCGCGCTCAGCCGCACCGAAGAGACCCTGGTCGAGTTCAGCAACGGCTGCATCTGTTGCACGCTGCGCGAGGACCTGCGCCAGGAGGTGCAGCGTCTGGCCGACAGCGGCCGCTACGACTACCTGCTGATCGAATCCACCGGCATTTCCGAGCCGATGCCGGTCGCCGCCACCTTCGCGGTGCGCGACGAACACGGCTTCAGCCTGGCGGATGTGGCGCGGCTGGACACCATGCTCACCGTGGTCGATGCGGTGAGCTTCCTGCGCGATTTCGGCTCGACCGAGCGTCTGGCCGAGCGCGGCCTGCAGGCTGGCGCCGACGACGAACGCGGCCTGGTCAACCTGCTGGTGGAGCAGATCGAATTTGCCGACGTGATCGTGATCGGCAAGTGCGACCTGGCCAGCGCGGACACGGTGGCGCGCACCCGCGCGGTGCTGCGCGCGCTGAACCGCGATGCGCGCATCGTCGAGGCCCGCGACGGCGACGTGCCATTGGACCTGGTGCTGGACACCGGCCGTTTCGATTTCGTGCGCGCACAGCTGGCGCCGGGCTGGATGCAGGCGCTGCGCGGCGAGCACACGCCGGAGAACGAGCAGTTCGGCATCGGCAGCTTCGTCTACCGCGCGCAGCGTCCGTTCCATCCGTTGCGCTTCGCGCGCCTGGCGCAGCGCGGCCTGCACGACGTGATCCGCAGCAAGGGCTTCTTCTGGCTAGCCAGTCGCATGGATTGGGTCGGCGAACTGTCCATCGTCGGCGCGGCCACGCAGACCCAGGCGGCCGGCTTCTGGTACGCGGCGCGCGAACGCGTGGAGCAGGGCCTGCTGGACACACCGCTGCCGTTGCCGCCGCAACCGCTGCCTTACACCGAGCTGGGTTGGCAGCGGCAGCACAGTGCGTGCTGGAGCGCGCCGCCGCCGCAGGCCGAAGAGGTGGGCGACGCGCGCGAATACGCAGCCTTGCGCGCGTTGTGGCATCCGTTGTGGGGCGACCGCCGCCAGGAGCTGGCGCTGATCGGTGTCGGCCTGGACGAAGCGCGGGTGCGCGCCGAACTCGACGCCTGCCTGCTCAACGACACCGAACTGGGGCGCGGGCCATTGGCCTGGCAGGCGCTGGCCGATCCGTTCCCGGTGTGGCGGCGCTGAGTTTGTTGCCGATGGCTTCGACGTTTCGGGCTTGGCGTGTGGGCCGTATTGGTCCAGACACCGGCCCTGCATGGATGGCTCCGCGCTGCGTTCGTCGCGGCTGAAGCCCCTCCTACAGGCATCCGGGCAGCCGACGGGTGCACTGTAGGAGCTTCAGCCGCGACAGAACCCGTGGCGCACGCACCACCGCTAACCGCGCGCACCGACCGCGATCAGCACGATCGCCAGCAGCGCCGCCAACAGGCCCGCGCGGTTCCAGGCGCTGGTCTTCTCGCCGAAAATCAGCACGCCTAGCAGCGCGCCGAGCACGATCACGCCCAGGTTCATCGCCGCGAACACCACCGCCGTGCTGTCCGGCAGCGCCTGGTGCGCACGCACGTAGAACGCGATGTTGCCGAAGTTGAGCGTGCCCAGCAGCAGCCCGGCGCCGACGTTGCGCCAGGCCAGCGGCGCGGTGCCGCGCAGATGCCGCCACAGCAGCACGCCGAGCAGCAACATGAAGGCGATCGCGAAGGCGACCAGCAGCGAGGCGGCGAACGGCGTGCCGGCCTGGGCGATGCGTTTGAGCGACACGTCGATCAGGGCGAAGCCGGCCCAGACCAGCAGCAGCCATGGCGCGGCGCGCGCTGCGCCGGCCGGCGTCGGTCCGGGCCGGTGCACGATGCCGGCCATAGCCAGCAGGCCCAGCGCCAGCCCGGCCAGCTTGTCGCCGTTGGCGCGCTCGCCGAACAGCGCGAACGCGGCCGCCA
>NZ_CAPJ01000212.1 GCF_000331775.1 Xanthomonas translucens pv. translucens DSM 18974 | reverse complement strand
CGCCACGCCGTTGTCGGCGGCGGTGAGCATGCGCCAGACCGACATCGTTGCCGCGCTGTTGGCCGCCGGCGCGCAGATCGAGCACCGCCTGCCCGGCGGCGTCACCGTGCTGATGCTGGCCTGCGCGCTGGGCCTGCCGGACATCGCCGCGCGCCTGCTGGCCGCCGGCGCCGATGTGCATGCCGGCGACGCGCAGCAGCTGGCACCGCTGCACTGCGCCGCGCTGTACGGTTTCACCGCGCGCGACAAGTCGCGCCTGCTGGCGCTGCTGGACACCTTGCTGCTGGCTGGCGCCGAGGCCGACCGCAGCGCCGCCGGCGGGGTGACCCCGCTGCTGTTGCTGCTCGGCGCGCGCGCCGAGCCGGGCACCGCCTGCGAAGAGCCGGTGGTACTGGCCGGGGTGGAGCGCCTGCTCGACGAGGACGTGAGCGTGGACGTGCAGGACCCGCGCGGCTTCGGCCCGCTGCACCTGGCCGCATTGCATGGCCTGCCGCTGCTGGTGCAGCGCCTGCTGCGCGGCGGCGCCGACCCGGACCTGCGCGACACCTTGAACCGCCCGCCGCGCGAGATCGCGGTGATGCGCGGCTTCGTCGATGTCGCTGGCCAGTTCCAGCCGGCGCTACCGGGGGTGTCGTCGATGGCCCGGTTCCTGCGCGAAGGCCGCTAACGGCGGCCGCCTGCGCATTGCCGCGATCGCGCTGCATCGCTCGCTTTTGCCGCGCCGTCCAAAAAAGAGCCCGCCGTATGGCGGGCCGGTCGATCCTCACGAAAACGGGCGCGGGAGGATTTCCCTCCCGCGCCCGCCGGCGCGGCGGCGAACGGCGCCGCCGCTTGCCTTACTGCCGCACCACCAGGGTCAGACCGCCGTAACTGCCGGACATGCGCAGGTAATACGTGCCTGCGCTGGACGGGGTGATGCGGATCGTCTGGGTGGTGCCGGCCCGCACCGAGCGCGCGTCGTAGCTGCTGCTGGTCGGCGCCTTGCCGGCCGCGGCGTAGAGCGCGACGTTGCCGGTGCCGCCGAAGGTCATGAAGGTCACCGGCTTGCCGGCTTCGGCCTGGAAGCTGTACAGCCCGTCGCCGCCCTGGCTGCCGAGGCCGCGCAGTTCGGACTTGTTGCTAAGGGTCTTGGTCGGCGGTACGCAACTGGTGTCCGATGGGTTGCATGGCGGTGTCGTCGCCATCTGCAGCAGCATGTCGATGTCCAGGATGCCGGCGCCGATCGGCGTGCTGGTCGGGATCGCCACCGGGAACGGACGTGCGCTGGCGCGCAGCAGGTCGCGCATGCTGCTCCAGGTGAGCGGGGTCTTGACCACGCTCTGCACCATCGCCACCGCCGCGGCCACGTGCGGCGAGGCCATCGAGGTGCCGGCCATGCCGCCGATCTTCCAGTCGCCGGTCGGACCCTGCGTACTGCCATTGACCACCTGGAAGATGTAGCCGTTCGGATTGCCGTCGACGCTTTCGCCGCCACCGGGCGCGGCGATGTCCACGCGCGTGCCGTAGCTGGAGTAGCTGGCGCGGCCGCCGTTGATGCGCGTGGCGCCGACGCTGATCACGCCGTTGCAGGACGCCATGGTGTAGGTGCTGGCGTCGGCGTTGGAATTGCCGGCGGCGACCACGATGATGCTGCCGGCGGCGTTGATCTTGTCGATCGCGTCCTGGTACAGCTGCGGGCAGCTCACCGGTCCGTCGCTGCCGAGGCTCATGTTGATCACTTCGGCCGGATTCGGGTTGGTCGGCAGGCCGTCCACCGGCAACCCTGCCGCCCACAGCATGCCGTCGGCGATGTCGCTGCTGAAGCCGCCGCACGCGCCGAGCACGCGCACCGGCAGGATCTTGGCGTCGTGGGCCAGGCCGGCGGTGGCCAGGTTGTTGTTGGTGACCTGGGCAATGGTGCCGGAGACATGGCTGCCGTGCCAGGAGCTGGCATGTGCCGGATTGCCTGTCCCACCCTGCAGGGGCTTGCAGTAGTCGACGTCGACCCAGTCGCCCAGGTCGAAACCGCCCGCTGCGCGTCCGTCCTTGTCGCGGCGCGAGATGCGATGGTCGCTGATCATGTCGTAGCCGGGCAGCACATTGGCGGCCAGGTCCGGGTTGTCCTTGGCCACGCCGGTATCGACTACCGCCACCACCACGCCCTTACCGGTGGAGCGGGTCCAGGCCTGCTCGGCATTCACCCCGCCGACCGGATCGTGGAAATTCCACTGCAACTTGGCGTAGGCCGGATCGTTCGGCGCTGTCGCGGCCCCCGTCGCGGTCGCTGCTGCGCGCGGCAGGGCCACGCTGGGTTCGTCCAGGCGTTGGTATAGCCGGTCGACCTGCACCGAAACCACGGAAGGATCGGCCTTGAGTTCGGCGACGAATGCATCACGTTCGCTCTCGTTGAGGGGACGCGAGGTCTGCACCACGTGCCAGCCCGGCACCGCCATTTCGCGCAGCACCTTGGCGCTGACCGCGCCGCGCGCCGGTAGGTCGCTGCTGGCCGCTGTGGCCTGCTGCAGGCTGCTGCGCGACACGGCGCTGGACAGGGTGCCGTCGAGCAGGCGCCGGGCCTGGTTGCCGGTGGCGACGGTCTTGACGATGAAGCGCTGGCCCGGGTTCGCGGTCTGTGTGGATTGCGCAACCGCGTCGTGCACGCCACCCAGGCCGATGGTCGGCGTGGCGGCGTGGGCGCTGCCGACGGCGAGGGCGGCGGCGAGGGCGGCGGCGAGTTTGTCGGAGGAAATCATCTGCAGATCCTTAGAAAAACGAGAAGAAAGAGAAGAAACGTACGGCGGGTTGCGCCCCGTGTGCGATCACAGGTCCACGCCACGCCGATGCCGGCAGAGGAATCGCTGCCGCTGAACGAGCCGCCCAGGCTGAACGAGGCGCGCGTGCCCAGCTTCTTGGCGTAGCCGATCGACAGCGCCTGCTCGCCGCCCTGGAAGCCTGCGCCGAGCGACACGCGCCCGCGCGCGCTCTGCGTGCCGGCGGCGTTGATCGCCATGTTGAGCATCGCCGCGCTCATCGCGCCCAGCCGATCCATGCGCCGGTCCATGCCGTCCAGGCGGTGCTCGGTATCGGTCCGCAGCTGGTTGAAGCTGTCGTCGAGCGCGGTGACGCGGGTGTTGGTGTAGGCGTTGGCGCTGCTCAACGTGGCGCTGTCGCCGGAACGCATCTGCGCCACGTTGGCCGCGTCGGTGCCGGCGCTGCCGGCGGCGACGTTGGCGATCTGGCGCTCGTTGCCGCCGCTGCCGACCGAGACCGTGTTGGCGCGGTCGGCGACCGAGCCCTGGCCCAGGGCGACCGCATTGCTGGCGGTGACCGACGCGCCCTGGCCGAGCGCGGTGCCGGACGCGGTGCTGACGCTGGCGCCTTCGCCTAGCGCGACCGCATTGGTGGCGACCGCGGCGATGCGGGCATTGGCGCCGACCGCGGTGCTGCCGTCGGCGTTGACCTTGGCGTTGGCGCCGATCGCGGTGTCGTTGGGGCCGTAGGCCAGCGATTTGGCGCCCATCGCCAGACCGTTGTGGCCATTGGCGGTGGCGCCGGAGCCGACGGCCACCGCGTTGGTGCCGGTGCCGGCGCTGGAGGGCGTGACGTCGCCGCCGCCGATGCTGACCCCTTGGCCAGAGCCAGCATTGGCGATGGCGTTGATGCGGGTGCCGAAGCCGGTCAGTGCCGTGTCGAACGCGCCCATCGCCGAGCCCAGGTCGTGATAGCGCGTGCCCTGTACCAGATAGCTGCCGCCGATCAGCTTGCCGTTGGCGTCCACCGTGCTGCCGCCACCGAACGCGCTGGCCACGCCGCGCAGCTGCGCCAGGTTGACCGCATCGGTATCGGCGGTGCCGGCGGCCAGGTTGGTGAGTTGGCGCTCGGCGCCGGCGTGGCCGATGGACACGGTGTTGTCGCGCTCGGCGACCGAGCCGGAACCCAGCGCCACACTGTTGTTGGTGATCAACTGCGCATTGTTGACGAAGGCGGAGTTGCCTACCCGCGCACCGGCGCCGATCGCGATCGACTGATCGCCATGGACATCCGCACCGGTGCCCATGGCGATGCCGTCGTTGAAGAGGATCGGGGTGTCGCCAAAGAAATCGCCGTTCCAGACCATCGCCTTGCCGATCGCGATGCTGCGGGTGCCGCCGGCCCAGGCGCCGCTGCCGAGGGCGGTGGCGTCCTGCTGCAGTGCCAGTGCGGAGGACCCGACCGCGGTGGCGTTTTCCGCCTGCGCGAAGGCCTGCGGGCCGACGGCCACGCCGCGATCGTTCAGCGCCCGCGCGCCATTGCCCACGGCAAGGGCCCATTCGCCGGTCGCCTGCGTCTGCGCGCCCAGGGCGACCGCAGCATAGTGGTTGGCGGTGGCACCCTGGCCGACCGCGAGGGTGCGTTCGGAACTGGCCTCGGCCTGCGTGCCGATCGCGGTGGAACTGTAGGCGCTGGCCATCGCACCGCTGCCGACCGCGGTGGACAGCGGGCCGGTGGCCTGGGTGGCCTTCAACTGTATCCCTGCCGCGCTTAAGCTGTCTTCGCCCACGTCGACGATGCCGCCGATGGCGACGCTGGAGCGATCGCTGGCGATCGCGCCGGCACCGGCGGCCACGTTGTACTTGCCGCTGGCCTGGGCGCCGGCACCCAGCGCGGTCGCGGCCATGCCCGAGGCGGACGTCTGCTGCAGGATGACCGCCCCGGAGGGCTGGGAGGAGAAGTCCAGGTCGAGCATGCCGCCGACGGCGGTGGTGGAGACTTCGTTGGCCAGGCTGTTGTGGCCCACGGCCAGCGCCTGTTTGCCATAGCTGACCGCGCCTGCGCCAAACGCGACGGTGCCGGTGCCGACCGCCGAGGCGGCCTCGCCGGCGGCCAGCGTCTCCTCGCCGTCGGCGTAGGCGCCAGCGTTGCTGCTGTCGCTGCCGGTGGCCTTGAAGTAAAGGGCGGTGTCGGCGCTCGCATCCGCTGGCACCGCGTTCGCGTCGGTCGGCACTGCATCGGCGGTCGTTGCCGGCGTGGTGGCCGAGACCGCTGCCGGGGCAGTGGCGGCCTGCGCCAGCGACGATGTGGCCAGGCACAGCGCGCAGGCAAGCGCCAGCGCGCTACGGGTGCCGGTGCGCGAAACGGCGGGCGCGGCATGGCGGATCGGGCGATAGGCGGCGGTGCCGCGTATGGGCGTGCATGCGTTCATGGCGATCTCTCAGTGCAGAGGCGAATGGAAAGGAGGCGACGTCAGCGGCGCGCAAGCGCGCCGCTTCGGTATCGGTGGTCTTGGGATGCGCCGCTGACCCCGGGCGCGCTCCGTGCAGCGAACTTATGCGCCGCGTCATTTGCTTGTCACCCGCAACTTCTCGCACGATCATCACCGGGTTCTCACCGAGCGAGGTGGGATGGGGAGCGCAGTCGAATGGTGAAGGCGTTATTGAATTGGTTCGATCGGGCGCCGGTCGTGGACGAGGTGGACCGGCGCAACGTGCGCGTGATCCAGCTGTTGTTGCTGTTCCTGGCGATCACCATCCCGGCCACGTTCGCGGTCGCGGTGACGCTCGCCTGGCCCCAGCTGCGGGGCCGTGCGGTGCCGCCGGGCCTGGTGGTGTCGCTGGCGATGAGCCTGCTGATCGCGGTGTGCGCCACCATCGGCTTCGTGCGCGTGCGCCGCGGCGCGCTGCGCGGGGGCGTCGGCTTGCTGTTGGCCGCGATGCTGGCGTCGCTGCTGGTCAATGCCGCGGTCAACGGCCTGCAGCGGCAGTTGCCGGATCAGCTGGCGCAGATGCTGGTGTTGATCCTGGCCGGGCTGGTGCTCGGGCGCCGCGCGCTGTGGATCACCTTCGGCGCGCTGCTGCTGATGCTGGGCCTGGGCGTGGGCCACGATGCGCTGCTGGAATTCGTCGACGAGCCGGCGCGTGCGTTCTACAACCTGCCGTCGGTGCTGTTCAGCTATCTGCTGGTGACCCTGCTGCTGGATCGCACCACCGAAGCATTACGCGAGAGCCTGCGCGAATCCAATGCGCGCGGCCATCGCCTGCAGCAGGAAATGCTGGCGCGCGAACGCGCGCAGGCGCAGCTGATCCATGCGCAGAAGCGCGAGATCGTCGAGCGCATGGCTGGCGGCCTGGCGCACGATTTCAACAACGTGCTGGCGGTGATCGTCGGCTTCTCCGCCACGCGCCACGACGACGACGCCGGCAGCGACGGCGCGCGCATCGCGCTGCTGGAAGACAGCCTGGCGTCGGTGGAGGAATCGGCGCGGCGCGGCATGGCCATCATTCGCCGGCTGCTGCGCTTCAGCCGCCGCGATGGCGAGCAGGCCGAGGATTTCGACGCCGCGGCCGCCATCGAGGCGCTGCAGCCGATGCTGCGGCAACTGCTGGAAGCACGCATCGTGCTGCGCTGCGCCTTGCCGGCGACGCCGGCGCCGATCCACCTGGATCGCAGCCAGTTCGAACTGATGCTGCTCAACCTGGCCAGCAACAGCCGCGACGCCATCGCCGAGCGCGGCCATCTGGACATCGCCGTGCGCAGCGACGCGCCGTGGACCATCATCGAGATCGCCGACGACGGCCAGGGCATGCCTGCGGACGTGATGGCGCGCGTGTTCGAGCCGTTCTACAGCACCAAGCCCGCCGACAGCGGCACCGGGCTCGGCCTGGCGGTGGTGCACGACCTGGTGGTGCGCGCCGGCGGCCGCATCCAGGTGCACAGCGAACCGGGCGTGGGTACGCGCTTCCGCATCGCCTTGCCGTGCGCGGCCGCGGCGGCCGGCGTTGCGGGCGTGGCCGCCGCTCAGCCGGACGGATCGAAGATGTAGCCCTTGCCGTGCACCGCCGTCAGCGGCAGGGCGACGTCGCAGCGGCGCTGCGCCTTGCTGCGCAGCCGGTGCACCATCGAGTCGAGGCGGTGCGCGTCGAAGTCGTACACGCGATCGGTCAGCGCCGCGATCAGCGCCTCGCGCGCGACCAGCAGGCCGGGCTGGTCGAGCAGCCGTTGGCACAGGCGGCGCTCGCTCGCGGTCAGCGCGGCGGCCACGCCGGACGGGGCCAGCAGGCACCAGCCGTCTTCGCTGAGCTGCCAGCGTCCGCGGACCGGTTGCGCTGCCGCGCCGCCCAGGCGCCGGGTCAGGCTGTGCAGGGTCGCCGCCAGCAGGTCGATCTCCACCGGCTTGGCCAAGTAGGCATCGGCACCGCCGGTGAGTCCGCGTACCCGGTCCTCGGTCTGGCCCAGGCTGGTCAGCATGACGATGCCGATGCCGGAATACCGTTGGCGCAAGTCGCGGGCCACGGTGAAGCCGTCGGTATCGGGCAGGCCGACGTCGAGCACCACGATGTCGGCTGGATCGGCCCGCAGTTGCGCCTGCAGTTCGGCGCCGCAGCCGCAGCCGTGGGGGTCGAAGCCGAAACGGCGCAGGCCGGGAATCAGGATGCGCTCGCGCAGCATCGGATCGTCTTCCAGGACCAGGACGCGCAGGGCGGCAGCAGCGGGATGGGCATTCATACGCCGGCGCAGTGTAGCCGGCGCCGACGCGCCTGCGCGTGCCGGCGCCGGCCGGCGGCACTTACGGGAAGCAAACACAGGCGCTGGCAGACTCGCGTTTTGATCGAACGGCAGACGTGATGGCAGCACGCATCGAGGATTACGCCATGCTCGGCAACTGCCGCAGCGCGGCGTTGGTGGACAAGCACGGCTCGATCGACTGGCTATGCCTGCCGCGCTTCGATTCCGACGCGCTGTTCGCGGCCTTGCTGGGCACCCCGGAGCACGGCCGCTGGTCGATCGCGCCGCTCGGCGACTTCCGCAGCACGCGCCATTACCGCGACGGCAGCCTGGTGCTGGAAACCGAGTTCGAGACCGACGACGGCGCCGTGGCGGTGCTGGACTTCATGGTCGCCAGCCAAGACGACGACGTGCACAACCACGTGGTGCGCATCGTGCGCGGGCTGCGCGGGCGCGTGCCGCTGCGCATGCAACTGCAGCTGCGTTTCAACTACGGCCGCACCATCCCCTGGGTGTCGCAGATCGACGGAGGCCTGCAGGCGATCGCCGGCCCGGACCAGATCGCGCTGCGCAGCCCGCAGCCGATGCATGGCCACGGCTTCGCCACCGAAGCGGACTTCACCCTGGAGGCGGGCGAGAGCACCTGGTTCGTGCTCAGCCACGGCGCCTCGCACCTGGAGCTGCCGCCGCCGCTGGCGCCGGAACAGGCGCTGGCGCAGACCGAGGCGTTCTGGCATGGCTGGTCGCACCGCTGCGTGCAGGCCGGCCCGTGGACCGAGGCGGTGCGGCGCTCGCTGGTGGTGCTGAAGGGTTTGAGCTACCTGCCCACCGGCGCGATCGTCGCCTCGCCCACCACCTCGCTGCCGGAACGGCTCGGCGGCGAGCGCAACTGGGACTACCGCTTCTGCTGGCTGCGCGATGCGGTGTTCACCCTGACCGCGCTGCACGCCGCCGGTTATTCCGACGAAGCGGCCGCGTTCCACGGCTGGCTGCAGCGCACCGTGGCAGGCTCGCCCGACCAGTTGCAGGCGCTGTACGGCATCGGCGGCGAGCGGCGCATGCCCGAATGGGAAGTGGACTGGCTGCCCGGCTACGAAGGCGCGCTGCCGGTACGCGTTGGCAATGCCGCCGTCGGCCAGTTCCAGCTGGACGTGTACGGCGAGGTGATCGCCGCGTTCCATCGCGGCCACCACGAAGGCATGGCGACCGCGGCGCACGGCCGCTCGCTGGCGCGGCAACTGCTCGAAGTGCTGGAGCAGCGCTGGCGCGAGCCGGACGAAGGCATCTGGGAGATCCGCGAGCAGCGCCGCCATTTCGTCCATTCCAAGGTGATGGCGTGGCTGGCGTTCGACTGCGGCGCGCGCGACGGGGTCACCGATGCCGACCCCGCGCAACGCGCGCACTGGCGCGCGCTGGCCGACGAGGTGCATGCGCAGGTGCTGCAACAGGGCGTGCACCGCGACGGCTATTTCGTGCAGAGCTACGGCAGCGAGCGGCTGGACGCGGCGACGCTGCTGATCCCGCTGGTCGGCTTCCTGCCGGCGGACGATCCGCGCGTGGCGGCCACCGCCGATGCGATCGCGCAACGGCTGAGCATCGACGGCCTGGTCGAGCGCTACCGCGCCGACGACGACAGCGGCGACGGCCTGCCGGCCGGCGAGGGCATCTTCATCGCCTGCAGCTTCTGGCTGGTGGAGAACTACGCGCTGCTCGGGCGCATGGCGCAGGCGCGCACGCTGTTCGAGCGCCTGCTCGGCCTGTGCAACGACGTCGGCCTGCTGGCCGAAGAATACGATCCGCGCAGCGGCCGCATGCTCGGCAATTTTCCGCAGGGGTACTCGCACGTGGCCCTGGTCCACGCCGCGTTGCGCCTGCATGGTTTACTCGGCGAACAGGAAACCCATCCATGAGCGATGCGACACCAGCCACTCCGCCCTGCCTGATCGTGGTGTTCGGCGCGCGCGGCGACTTGACCCGGCGCCTGGTGCTGCCGGCGCTGTACAACCTGCGCCGCAGCGGCGCGTTGCCCGAACAATTCGCGGTGATCGGCGTGGACCACGGCGACATCAGCGAGAACAGCTGGCGGCGCATGCTCGGCAATGCACTGCACGGGCTGATGGCCGACCGCGACGCCGAGTTCAAGGCCGACGGCCTGGACGAAGACGTGTGGACCTGGCTGCGCACGCGCCTGCACTACCTGCGCGGCGATTTCGCCGATGCGGCGACCTATCGCGCGCTGGGCGAGGTGATCGAAAAATACGACGCGCAGTACCAGACCTGCGGCAACGTGCTGTTCTACCTGGCCACCGCGGCACGCTTCTTCGCCCCGGCGATCGAGCATCTGGGCGCAGCCGGGCTGGTCAGGCAACGCGCCGGCGGCGGCTGGCGCCGGGTGATCGTGGAGAAGCCGTTCGGTCACGACCTGCAAAGCGCCAAGGAGCTCAACGCCATCGTCGGCCGCGTGCTCGACGAGGACCAGGTGTTCCGCATCGACCATTTCCTGGGCAAGGAAACGGTGCAGAACATCCTCGCCTTCCGCTTCGCCAACGGCCTGTTCGAGCCGGTGTGGAACCGCGACCGCATCGACCACGTGCAAATCACCGCCGCCGAGACCATCGGCGTGGAAGGGCGCGGCGGGTTCTACGATCCCACCGGTTGCCTGCGCGACATGGTGCCCAACCACCTGTTCCAGTTGCTGGCGATGATCGCGATGGAACCGCCGGCGGCGTTCACTCCGGCCTCGATGCTGCGCCGGCGCGCCGAGGTGATCGAGGCGGTGCGGCCGCTGGCCGCGTCCGATGTGGTGCGCGGCCAGTACGCGGCCGGCGCGATCGGGCGCAACGCGGTGCCCGGCTACCGCGAGGAAGACACGGTGCCGGCCGATTCCAACACCGAGACCTATGTGGCGATGAAGCTGCAGGTCGATACCTGGCGCTGGGCCGGCGTGCCGTTCTACCTGCGCACCGGCAAGCGCCTGCGCGAGCGCACCACCGAGATCGCGATCCGCTTCAAGCCGGCGCCGCTGGCGCCGCTGCGCAGCGCCGAGATCGGCGGCTACGGTCCCGACTGGCTGGTGCTGCACATCCAGCCCGACGAAGGCATCTCGCTGCAGTTCGACGTCAAGCGCCCGGGCGCGCGGGTCAGCCTGGCGCCGGTGCGCATGGACTTCCGCTACCGCGACTGGTTCCCGAAGGAATACTCGGTCGGCTACGAGCGCTTGCTGCAGGACTGCATGCATGGCGAGGCCGGCCTGTTCCAGGACGCGACGATGGTCGAAGCCGCCTGGCGCATCGTGCAGCCGATCCTGGATGCCTGGCAGGCCTCGGCCGACGAAGTGGCGCAATACCCGGCCGGCAGCGCCGGCCCGGCCGCCGCCGATGCATTGCTCGCGCTCAACGGCGGCCATAGCTGGCGCACCCT
>NZ_CAPJ01000213.1 GCF_000331775.1 Xanthomonas translucens pv. translucens DSM 18974 | reverse complement strand
ACCTCGGCGGACCTGTTCGCCGAACTGAGCGCTGCCTCCGCGCCGCGCGCGGACGAAGCGCCGCTGGCGGCGGACGAACTGCATGCGGCGCTGTACGCCGCCGCACGCGGCGGCCGCGTCGATCGCGCCCTGCAACTGCTGCAGTCCGGCGCCGACCCGCACGCGCTGCCGGCGCCGGACTGGCGCGACCAGCGCAGCCTGCCGGTGCTGGCTGCGGTGCTGCCGGACCTGCGCCTGCTGCGCGAACTGATCGTGCGCGGGGTGGACGTCAACCAGCCGCACCTGGGCATGACCCCGCTGCTGGCCGCCACCCGCGACAGCTGGCACGGCCGTCCCGAGGCGGTGATGACCCTGCTCGCCAACGGCGCCGATCCGCGCGCCAGCGACACCGACGGCAACACGCCGCTGCACCACGCCGCGCGCAGTTCCGATCCGGGCGTGGCGGCCTTGCTGCGCGATGCCGCCGCCGAGCTGGACGCATTGAACCGCGACGGCCTGACCCCGCTGGCGGTGGCCTGCCACGTCGGCAACTGGCGTATGGGCAAGTTCCTGCTTGAGCGCGGCGCCAAACCGGAACCGGCCGAGGGCAGCCCGGTGCTGCTGGCCGCGGCCGGCACCGAGGAAGACGATCCGGCTGGCGTGCAGATGCTGCTCAAGCACAAGGCGCGGGTCGATGCGCGCGATCGCCAGCGCCGCAGCGCGCTGCACGAGGCGGCGCAGGCCGGGCATGTGGAGATCGTCGATGCGCTGCTCGGCGCCGGCGCCAACCTGGAAGCGCGCGATGCCTTGGGCCGCACGCCGTGGTTGGAAGCCGCGCGGCATGGCCGCGTCGCGGTGCTCGAACACCTGCTGCCGCACAAGCCCGATCTCACCGCCGTCGATGGCGACGGCCGCAACGCGGTGCTGCTGGCCTGCACCGCCGACCAGGTCTCGCCGGGTCTGATCCGGCGCCTGCTGGAACTGGGTATCGCCGCCGCGCAGCCGGACCAGAGCGGACGCCGCGCGGTCGATCTGGCCGCCGAGGCCGGGCGCTGGGCGATCGTGTCCGCGCTGGACCCGGACTATCCGTTGCCGGCCGCGGTCAGCGACGGCCAGGGCGAGGTCGGCAGCGCCAGCCTGCCGGATCGGCCGCCGCTGGAACTGCTGCGCGAAGGTTTGCAACTGGGCCAGCGCGATGGCCTGGCGGCGTTGGCGCGGCTGTGCGCGGCCGAGGAACTGGGCGCGCTGCTGCACGATCCGCATCTGGCGCTGAACCCGCAGGCGGTGGAGTGGCTGCTGGCGCATGGCGCCGCGCCGGAAGTGCTCGACGCCTGCGGCGACACGCCGATGTTCGCGCTGCTGTCGCGCGGCGTGGAAGCGGTGCCCAGCCTGCAGGCGCTGCTGCGCCAGGGCGTGTC
>NZ_CAPJ01000214.1 GCF_000331775.1 Xanthomonas translucens pv. translucens DSM 18974 | reverse complement strand
GTGTCCACGATGCCGCCGCGGCCGGTGGCGAAGGCGTGCGCGGCGGCCCAAGTGGGCAGGCCGGCGGCCCAGAAACCGATGCCTTCGATGGTCGCGGTCAACATCGGCGTGCTCATGCGCGGCCGAACAGCAGCGAGCAATTGTTGCCGCCGAAGCCGAAGGAATTTTTCATCGCGTAACGGACCTGTGCGTGGGCAGTGGCGAAGCGGATCTGCGGGCCGCATTCGGGATCGGGTTGTTCGCTGTTGAGGGTGCCGGGGAGCAGGCCGTCGCGCAGTGCCAGCAGCGCGAACACCGAATCGACGATGCCTGCCGCACCCAGCGTATGCCCGGTCCAGGCCTTGGTCGAACTGGCATGCAGGGTGGCCGGGAACAGTGCGGCGACCGCGCCGGCCTCGACGCTGTCGTTGGCCGGGGTGGCGGTGCCGTGCAGGTTCAGGTAGCCGACCTCGGCAGCGTCCACGCCCGCGCGCCGCAACGCCCCGCCCATCGCCAGGCGCGCGCCCAGGCCCTGCGGGTGCGGTGTGGACATGTGGTGCGCGTCGCTGGATTCGCCGTAGCCGCACAGCAGGGCCAGCGCCGGCGGCGCGGCGTCCACATCGGCGCGCTCCAGCAGCGCGTAGCCGCCGGCTTCGCCCAGCGACAACCCGATCCGGCGCACGTCGAACGGCCGGCACGGCTCCGGCGAGACCACTTGCAGCGAATTGAAGCCGAACAGCACGCTGCCGCACAGTGTGTCCACGCCGCCGACCAGGGCCGCATCCACCACCCCGGCGGCGATCAACCGCGCCGCCTGCGCGAACACCTTGGCGCTGGACGAGCAGGCGGTGGCGACGGTGACGCACGGGCCGCGCAGGCCGGTGGCACGGCGCACGAAATAGCCCGGCGAATGCGGCGTATGCACGATCGGACGGTTCAGGTCGGCAGGAAAACGCATGCCCTCGGCGTGTTGTTCGAGCCGGGCATAGGCTTCTTCGCTGGCGCCGATGCTGGCGGTGGACGTGCCGATCACCACCGCCACACGCTCGGCGCCGTGGCGCTGCGCGGCAGCGGCCACCGCCGCGAGCATGCCGTCCTGCTGCAGCGCCAGCCAGGCCAGGCGGTTGTTGCGGCATTCCCACGCGGCCAGCGCCGGCGGCAGCGGCAACGTCTCCAGCGCGTCCACGCGGCCGATCCAGCAGGGCAGCGGCTGCGCGCCGAAGTCGTTGCGGCGCAGGCCGCTGCGGTTGTCGCGCAAGGCCGTGGCCTGCGCCTGCAATCCGCTGCCAAGCGCGGTGGTCGCGGTATACGCACGAATTGCGACGGGGGCCATGCGGGGCGACGGGGACGCTGCGGTCACGCGATATTCCGGAAAGGATCGGTCGCAGGAGTATATCGATGCGCTCCGCACTACCGTGAAGCGCGCGCCCACGCTGAACGTGAACAGGCACGGCGCGTACATTTGTAAATGCCGTGCAGCGCGCGCGCTTTCGCCGCTGGCGCATTTCCTCCACAATCGCTTGCCTTTCCACGCCAGGCGCACGCCACGCGCATGCAAGCCTACGTCTACAAAAGCCAACGCAAGCCTGACACCTATCTGTACCTCGCTGCGCGCGACGACTTCGCCTGTCTGCCGCAGCCGTTGCTGGCGTCGTTGCAGCCGCTGGTGTTCGTGCTGGACGTGGCGTTGACCGCCGAGCGCACCCTGGCCCGGACCGATCCGGCGGCGGTGCGCGCCAACCTGGCCGGCTGCGGCTTCCATCTGCAATTGCCGCCGCTGCCCGACGGCCGGACCGATCGACACGATGACTGAATCCCCCTTCCGCGCGCGCGCTCCCTGGATCGCCGCGGCGCTGGGCGTGCTGCTGGCGCTGCTCGCCGGGTT
>NZ_CAPJ01000215.1 GCF_000331775.1 Xanthomonas translucens pv. translucens DSM 18974 | reverse complement strand
CGAATACGGCGCGCAGGCGATGGCCGTGCACGGCGGCCTGCTCGCTCGCGCCAGCGGCGAGGCGGTGCACGGCGACCTGCCCGACCGCGCCAGCGGCACACCGGCGCGCCTGGGCATGCTGGTCGCGCTGCGTGGCGTGCAATTGCATGTGGCCGATCTGCAGGATCTGCCGGATGCGATCGAGTGCGAAGCCGAGGTGCTGCTGCAGGCCGAGGACAGCCAGCAATACAGCTTCCGCCTGGTGCACCGCGCGCAACTGCTGGCCGAAGGCCGCGCCACGGTGATGCTACGCGCGGCCTAGCTTTTTTGTAGGAGCGGCTTCAGCCGCGACAACGTCCGAAGCCGCAAGGCCCGCCGCTGCGTTCGTCGCCACTGAAGTCGCTCCCACAAGGGTTCCACCGGCGCCATGGAGCGGCGAGGCCTCTTGTGGGAGGGACTTCAGTCCCAACGGCATGCCCGTTCGGAACATTCACCACTGCGCTCGTCGCGGCTGAAGACCGTTGCGTCTACAAAAGCAGGTACGCGCTTTGGCGCAACGCCTGCGAATCGTTAGGATGGCGACCCGCCTCCATTCCGCCCGAGGAACTCCAGATGTCACAGCCTTCTTCCCCACGCCGCGCCCTGGTCACCGGCGGTAGCGGCGATCTCGGCGGTGCGATCTGCCGGCAGCTGGCCGCGCAGGGACTGCATGTGATCGTCCACGCCAACAGCAACGTGGCGCGCGCCGCCGCGGTGGTGCAGGACATCGCGGCGGCCGGCGGTAGCGCTGAGGCGGTGGCGTTCGACGTGGCCGATGCCGATGCCAGCACCGCGGCGCTGGCGACGCTGCTGGAGGTCGGGCCGATCCAGGTGGTGGTCAACAACGCCGGCATCCACGACGACGCGCCGATGGCCGGGATGAGCGCGGCGCAATGGCACCGCGTCATCGACGTGTCGCTGCACGGTTTCTTCAACGTGACCCAGCCGCTGCTGCTGCCGATGGCGCGCACGCGCTGGGGCCGCATCGTCAGCGTGTCGTCGGTGTCGGGGGTGCTCGGCAACCGCGGGCAGACCAACTACGCCGCGGCCAAGGCCGCGCTGCACGGCGCCAGCAAGTCGCTGGCGCGGGAGATGGCCAGCCGCGGGATCAGCGTCAACGTGGTGGCGCCCGGGGTGATCGAAGGCGCGATGGCCAGCGAGGCGTTCGCGCCGGAGGCGATCAAGCAGATGGTGCCGGCCGGCCGCCCCGGCAAGGCGGATGAGGTCGCCGCGCTGGTCGGATTCCTGTGCTCGGACGCGGCCGGCTACATCAACGGCCAGGTGATCGGCATCAACGGCGGCATGGGCTGAGGCTCGCGCTGCTGCCTGCGCTCACGCGGCGCGCGCGTACCAGGTGTCGGCCAGCGAGTTCTCGCCTTGCCGCGTGTCGGCGAGCAGCGCGTCCAGGCCGTGGTCGGCGATCTGCGGATGCTGCGCGCGCGCCTGGTCCAGCACTTCGCGTGCCAGCCAGCTCATCCGCGCGACGTTGCCGCGCAGGCGCGCGACGAAGGCCGCGTCGTCCAGCACGTCGCGCAACGCCCCGTTGAGCTCGTGGAACCAGCCGATCAGGTATTGGTCGAGCAGCCGCGCATCGGTTTCGGGACGGCCCTGCGCGTCGTTGTGGCGGCCCCAGTCGCGCAGCAGCGCCTGCATGCCCAGGTTGAGTTCGCGCGCGCGGGTGAATTCCGGCCGCAGCCGGCTCAGCGTGGGTAGGTCGGCGATGCGTTCGGAGAAATACAGCGGCGCCAGCAACGACCAGTAGTAGGTGTAGTCCCAGATCACCTTGATCGGCATCACTTGCGCATCGCCGAACAGCGGGTACTGATCCTGGTACAGGGTCAGGGTGTTCTCGTAGAACGACAAGTACAGCTGCTGGTATAGCTCGGCATAGGGCGCGATGTCGCGCCCGGCGCGGTCGCGTCCGATCAGTTCGCAGATGTAGGTGTTGGAGATGGCGATGAAGTCGCTTCCCGGCGAATAGAACGGATCCAGGAACACGCCGGCCTCGCCGGTCAGCGCCCAGCGCTGCGCCGAGAACACCTGCTTGCAGCCATAGGAGAATTTGCGCAAGAACATGAAGTCCTGCAGCACATGCTGGCTGTGCGCGAGCGTGCGCGCGACCTGCGGCTGGTGCTGGTGCAGCCAGGCCATCGCTTTTTCGTGCGTGTTCATCGTCTCCAGCGGGTGCATCGCCGCGTCGCAGACGATGCCCAGCGAATGCGCGCCCGAGGACAACGGGATCAGCCAGAACCAGTAGCCAGGGCCGCACATGTGGTTGGTCGAGCGCCAGCGGTCCGGCGGCGTGCAGCGCTGCAGCCAGCCGCTGTCCTGCGACCAGGCATTGGGATCCACCACCCCGTCCACCCGCCACCACACCGCATTGGCGTGGTGCGCGTTGTCCTGGGCCAGGTCCAGCTTGCGCTTGAGCAGGCCGGCGCGGCCGCTGGCGTCCACCACCCAGCGCGCGCGCAGCGTCGCCGCTGCGCCGTCGCGCTCGTAGCGCACCTGATGGTCGGCATCGTCGGCGGCCAGGTCGATGCCGCGCACCGTGCAGCCGTCGATGAATGCGATGTCCAGCGCGCGCGCGCGTTCGCCGAGGAAATTCTCGAAACGGCCGCGGTCGATCTGCCACGACGGCGTCGGCAGCAGCTGGCTCACGCCCAGTTCGGTGCAGCGGTCGATGTCCTCGCGTCCGTCGGAGAAGAAGAAGCGGAAGCCGAACTTGCGGATCTGTTCGCTGTCCAGATGCTCGCGCAGGCCGAGCACCTCGGCGAAATAGTGCGCACCGATCTCTACCGAGGATTCGCCGACCTTGAATGCGGCCTCGCGCACCGGGTGCGCGCGCCGTTCCAGCACGCTGATGCGCAGGTGCGGATCTTGCTGGCGCAACTGCAAGGCCAGGGTCAGCCCGGCCAGGCCGCCGCCGGTGATCACCACATCCGCATGCCGTTCGTTCATATCGTCTCTTGCTTGTCGAAAGGGGTGAGCCGCACCTCCCACTCGCCGGCGCTGTCGTCGATCAGCACCGGGTTGGCGCGGGCGCGGCGGTATTCGCGCAGCACATGGCCGTATTGCCAGACCTGCGCGATCACGTGCGAGGTGATTTTCCACAGATCGCGCACCAGGCGGAAATGGCTCTTGCGGAAACTGCCGGGCGTCTGGTTGGCGTAGCGCGTCTGGATCGGTACCGCGACCACGCGCGCGCCGGCCTGACGCGCGGCGGAGATCAGCAGCTGCGCCTCGAAAACGAAGCCTTCGCCGGGCACGTCGGGCAGGGTGTACACCGCCTGCGGATACAGGCGCTGCCCGCTCTGGCTGTCGATCAGGCGGAAGCCGCAGGCCCAGGCGATGCCCCAGTCGCCGAAGTCGTTACCGATGCGGCGGATGGTCGGCTGGCTGGCGCGCTTGCGCAGGCGTGCGCCGACGATCACGCAGCCGGGGTAGCGATTGGCCGCGGCCAGCAGGCGAGGAAAATCGGCGGCGCTGTGTTGGCCGTCGCCGTCCATGGTCATCACCGCGCGCGCGTCCTGGCGCTGCGCCTCGGCGAAGCCGCTGCGCAGCGCGGCGCCCTTGCCGCGCCGCTGCGGATGGCGGATCAGGGTCACCGGCAGGTCGGCGATGCAGTCGCTGGTGCCGTCGTCGGAGCCGTCGTCGACCACGATCACCCGCGGGCAGTGCGCCAGCGCGTCGCTGACCACCTCGCGGATGCGCAGCGATTCGTTCAGCGCCGGGATCAGGATCGCAGCATCGGCGGCGTTCAGCGCGATCCGGCTCATGTCTGCAACTCCACGTGCAGGCAGCGGCCGCCACCGGCATCCAGAGTGCAGCCGGCGGCGCCGGCGGCCAGTGCGTCGAACAGCACCAGCATCGGCGCCATTGCGTTGCCGGCGGCATG
>NZ_CAPJ01000216.1 GCF_000331775.1 Xanthomonas translucens pv. translucens DSM 18974 | reverse complement strand
GCGTCCGCCGAGAGCACGTAGCGCGCGCCGCGGCCGTTGTCCAGGTCGAACAGCTGCAATCTGTTGCCGTCGCGCAGCAGGTGGAAGCGCCGCGGCGTGTCCTGCTCCGGTTCCAGCCGCGCGCTGTCGGCGCTTTCCAGGTACAGCGCGTTCTGTGCGCCGTCCACGTACAGGCCGCAGACCGGGGCGGCGGGCGCGGCGTCGGCGCAGGCGGCGATGCCGAACCAGGCCAGCGCGAACAGGATGGCGCCGGCCAGGAAGCGGCGGCTGGGGCAATACGATGTCATCGGAAATCCTTTTCGAAGCCGGCGCGATACCGGCGGGTGGGATCAGCTGCGGAATTCGGCGCGGATCGCCGGCCGGTACAGCTGGTAGACGAGCCAGCCGTGCAGCGCGGCGAACACCAGCGCGGTCGCCGCGGCGGTGGCGATGCTGACCACGCGTCCGGTCTGCAATTGACCGAGCAGCTGCGCGCCGTCGGCGCGATGCCGCATCGCCTCGGGCAGCATCTGCTGCATCGCGCCGAAGAATTGCCATAGCAGCGGCAGGCTGGCGAAGTTGGCCAGGGCGGTGACGACCAGGAAGGCGACGAAGCCCAGGCGCGCCCATTCGTGGCGTCGCAGCAGTCCCCACGCGGCGGCGCTGAACAGCAGCGCCAACAGCGCCGATAGCAGCGACAGGGCCAGCCTGTGGTCCAGGCACCATTGCAGCAGCGCCGGCAGGGGGATGCCGATGCGCAGCACCACCGCTTGCAGCGTGCCATTGGGCAGCAGCGCCAGTACCGCCAATTGGACCAGCGCGTACAGCAGCCAGGCCACGCCGACCAGCAGCGAGATCTTCGCCATCGTGTCGATCATCGGGTTGCGGGCGGTGGGCAGGGGCGGTGGCGGCATCGGCGGTCCTTCGGTGGAGTGACGCAGCGGGGGCGCCGCAAAGCGTTCGGCAAGGATAGGGCGGGTTGCTGCCGACGCAAGCGAGCTGCGTCCCTGCCGGGAAGCCGGCGTGTCGCTTGTCGCGGCTGAAGCCGCTCCTACAAGAGCCTCCTGGTTGCGCAGGCAGCCCCTGTAGGAGCAACTTCAGCCGCGACCGCTCGCCAGGCAGCCCTTACTTCAACTGCTGCTCGAACAGCTTCAACACCCGCTTGTACTCGTCCAGCCACGAGTCGGCGCGGGTGAAGCCGTGCCGTTCCAGCGGGTACGGGGCGATCTCCCAGTTGTCCTTGTGCAGTTCGATCAGCTTCTGGCTCATGCTCACCGAATCGCGGAAGAACACGTTGTCGTCGATCATGCCGTGGGCGATCAGCAGGTGGTCGCGCAGGCCGGCGGCGTATTCGATCGGCGAGGAGGCGTGGTAGGCCTGCGGGTCCAGCTCCGGGGTGTTGAGGATGTTGGCGGTGTACTCGTGGTTGTACTGGGTCCAGTCGCCGACCGGGCGCAGCGCGGCGCCGGCTTTGAACGTGCCGGGGCTGCGGAACAGCGCCATGTAGGTCAGGAAGCCGCCGTAGGAGCCGCCGTAGATGCCGGCGCGGTCGCGGTCGCCCTGCTTGTCGGCGACCAGCCAGTCCAGGCCGTCCAGGTAATCGTCCAGTTCCGGATGGCCCATGTTGCGGTAGATCGCGGTGCGCCAGTCGCGGCCGTAGCCGGCGCTGGCGCGGTAGTCCAGATCGAGCACCACATAACCCTTCTGCACCAGCAGGTTGTGGAACATCTGCTCGCGGAAGTACGGGGTGTAGCGCGCCGACACGTTCTGCAGGTAGCCGGCGCCGTGCACGAACATCACGATCGGGTAGCGCTTGCCGGGTTCGGGGTGCTGCGGGCCGTAGTACTTGCCCCAGACCACGCCGGCGCCGTGCCTGGACGGCACCTGCACGTACTGCGGCTGGATCCAGGCGCGTGCCTTGAACGCGGCACTGCGCGTGTCGGTGAGGGTGCGCGCGTTGCCGCCGGCCACCGGCAGCACCGCCAGCTGCGGCGGCAGGTAGCTGCCCGAATAGCGCACCAGCAACTGCTGGCCGTCCGGCGACAGCGCGAAGTCTTCCACGCCGTCGAGCGCGGTCAGCTCGCTGATGCGGTCGTCGCGCAGGTCGAGCTTGCAGACCTCGTAGTCGCCCGGCCACTTGCGGTTGCACAGGAACAGGAAGCCCTGGCCGTCGGCGGTCACCACCGGCGCGGAGACTTCCCACTTGCCCGAAGTGCGCTGCCGCGGCGTGTCGGTGCCGCGCTGGGTGTACAGGTGCGCATAGCCGGATTGCTCGGACAGCAGCCACAGCGTCTGGTTGTCGGGTAGCCAGCCGAAGTCGTTGAAGCTCCAGCCGATCCAGGCCGCGTCGGTGAGGCGGTGGCGGTTCTGCAGGGTGGCCTTGTCCAGATCGACGCTGGCGATCCAGCGGTCTTTGTTGTCCACCGCGCGCAGCATCACTGCGGCATTGCGGCCGTCGGCGCTCCAGTGCAGCGCCGGACCGGCGCCGTCGCCGTCGGTCTCCACGCGGATCGCGCGCGGCCCTTTCAGCGGTTCCTGTTTGGCCGCCTTGCGCAATGCCGCCAGCGGATCGGCGTCGATGCCGGGCAGGCCAGCCACGTCGAGCTTGCGCGCGCTGCCGGCGACCACGTCCACCAGCCACAGGGTCTGCGCCAGCGGCGGATTGCGGCCGACGCGGGTGCGCGCTTCCTGAAATTCCTCGTAGCCCGATTCGGTCACGTACCTTGGCATCTTGCCGTCGCGGCCTTCGTCGCCGTCCTTGGCGTGGGTGACCACCAGCAGGTGGCGGCCGTCCGGCGACAGCGCACTGTCGTCGATGGCCACGTCCTCGCCCAGGTACACCGGCGCCGGCGCGCGGCTGCCGTCGGCGCGGCGCCAGGCCTGCTCCTGCTGCCGCGCCAGTTCGCGCTGCGCGCGATCGCGGGCCAGGGTTTCCAGGGTGCGCAGTTGCTGCTCGCGCAGCGCATCGGGCTTGGGCGCGGCGTCGGGATCGCGCTCGGCCTTGAGCACCGCCGCCTGCTGCGTGCCGCCGCCGGCGCTCCAGCGGTACCAGTCGTTGCCGACCCGCCACAGCGCGCCGCCGTCGGTACTGAACTGCGGGCGCGCCGCGGCCTCGTTGCTGCGGGTCAGCTGGGTCAGTGCGCCGCTGCGCAGGTCGCGCAGGAACACGTCGCCGTTGCGCACGAACAGCATGCGTTCGCGGCGCGCGTCGTAGACCGGATCGGCCGCATCCAGCGTGCTGCGCTGGGTGTCCTCGACACGCTGCGCGGCGGCGCCATCGACGCTCTGCCGGTAGGTGTCGCGCACCGGGCTGCCGGCGCGCTTGAGCTGGTACTGCACCTGGCGCCCGTCCCAGGCCCACCAGGCCGCTTCGACCGGCGGCCCGATCCAGTCCGGATTGGCCATCGCCTGCTCGATCGTCAATGGGGTAGCGGCGTCCTGCGCGACGGCCAGCGGCGCCAGGCAGGACAGGGACAGCAACACAAGGCACAAGCGGACGCGACGCATCTGGATTCCGGACGAACGGGAAGCGGCGAGGGTAGCAGCCGCGGCGCGGCGGCGACTGCGCCGTTGGTCATGGAGCAGGGACCCGGGGGCGGGGACCGTGGACCCGGGGGCGCGCGTGAGGGCGCTGCATTCCTACTTTGCGTTAGGAGAGAAGCTGTTTCTTCTTCAAGGAAAATCGGCACTCTTTCATCGAGCCGCTTGACCATGCTTCCTGCTCCGGCACGCTCCTGCGGTCCCCGGTCCCCGGTCCCCGGTCCCCCTGCGACAACCCGTCACACGCAATTTCACGACCGGGGGCTAACAATGGCGCTCAGTTACGGTTTCCCGAGCGAACGTGCCATGGACGCAGTGCTGCTCTCGCGCATCCAGTTCGGATTCGTCATCAGTTTCCACGTGTTGTTCCCGGCCTTCACCATCGGCCTGTCGAGCTGGCTGGCGTTCCTGGAATGGCGCTGGCTGCGCACCCGCGACACGCTGTGGCGCGATCTGTATTTCTTTTGGCTGAAGATCTTCGCGGTGTCGTTCGGCATGGGCGTGGTCAGCGGCATCGTGATGAGCTTCCAGTTCGGCACCAACTGGTCGGTGCTCAGCGAGCGCGCCGGCAATATCCTCGGCCCGCTGCTCAGCTACGAGGTGCTGACCGCGTTCTTCCTGGAGGCCTCGTTCCTGGGGGTGATGCTGTTCGGCTGGCGCAAGGTGCCGGAGAAATTGCATTTCCTGGCCACCTGCCTGGTCGCGCTGGGGACGCTGATCTCCACGTTCTGGATCCTGTCGGCCAATAGCTGGCTGCACACGCCGGCCGGCTACGCCATCGTCGATGGCGTGTTCCAGCCAGCGTACTGGCGCGAGGTGATCTTCAATCCGTCGTTCCCTTACCGGCTGACGCACATGGTGCTGGCCGCGTTCATCACCACCTGCTTCGTGATCGGCGGGGTCAGCGGCTGGTACCTGCGCCGCGGCGTGCATGTGGACGTGGCGGGGCGGATGCTGAAGCTGGCGGTGGCGTTCGCCGCGATCGCGGTGCCGCTGCAGATCGCCGCCGGCGACGCGCACGGCCTGAACACGCTCGAGCACCAGCCGATGAAGGTGGCGGCGATGGAGGCGCACTGGCATGGCGAGGCGCCCGGTGCCGGCGTGCCGCTGGTGCTGTTCGCTGTGCCCAACGAGCAGGCCGCGCGCAACGACTACGAGGTCAAGATTCCGCGCGTGGGCAGCCTGATCCTGACCCATACCCTGGATGGCGAGATCGCGCCGCTGACCTCGGTGCCGGTCGACGAGCGGCCGCCGGTGACGCCGGTGTTCTACGCGTTCCGGATCATGGTCGGGCTGGGCATGGCCATGCTCCTGCTGGCGTTCGTGTCGCTGTGGTTCTGGTGGCGCGGCACGCTGTTGCGGCGGCGCTGGCTGCACGTGGCCTGGAACGCGATGCTGCCGGCCGGGTTCGTGGCCTTGCTGGCCGGCTGGTTCGTCACCGAGATCGGGCGCCAGCCGTACGTGATCTACGGCCTGCTGCGCACCCGCGATGCGGTCAGCGCGATCAGCCCGGCGATGGTGTGGGTGTCGCTGGGCGTCTACGTGGCCGCGTATGCCTTCGTGTTCGGCTTCGGCGGCTGGTACATCGTGAAGATGCTGCGCAAGGGGCCGCTGCCGCACGAGCCCGAGCCGCAACTGCAGGACGGCGACAAGACCCCGGCGCGGCCGCTTTCGGCGGCCGACGATGACCTCGAGGAGACGCGCTGATGGACATGGCCACCGTGCTGCCGGTGATCTGGTTCGGGGTGATCGGCTTCGGCGTGCTGATGTACGTGCTGCTGGACGGCTTCGTGCTCGGCCTGGGCATCCTCGCCCCGTTCGCCGAGGACGAGGCGCAGCTGGACCTGATGATGAACACCGCCGCGCCGATTTGGGACGGCAACGAGACCTGGCTGGTACTCGGCGGCGCCGGCCTGCTGGCGGCGTTCCCCAAGGCCTATGCGCTGATCCTGTCGGCGCTGTACCTGCCGGTGCTGCTGATGCTGGTCGCGCTGGTGTTCCGCGGCGTGGCGTTCGAGTTCCGCTTCAAGGCGCATCGCTCCAAGTACCTGTGGGGCTGGGCGTTCGCGCTGGGCTCGCTGTGCGCGGCGTTCTGGCAGGGCGTGATCCTCGGTGCGCTGGTCGAGGGCATGCCGCTGCAGGGCGGCAAGTACCTGGGCGGCGTGCTCGGCTGGTTCAGCCCGTTCTCGATGCTGACCGGCGCGGCGGTGGTGTTCGGCTATGCGCTGCTCGGCGGCAGCTGGCTGATCCTGAAGACCGAGGGGCCGATGCAGCGCGTGGCGCGTTCGCTGACCCGGCCGCTGGTGCTGGTGGTGGTGGTGTTCATGGGCCTGGTCAGCGCCTGGCTGCCGTTCCTGGATTCGCGGATCATGGCGCGCTGGTTCCACGGCGGCAATTTCTGGTGGCTGTCGCCGGTGCCGCTGCTGGTGCTGGTCAATGCGTTCGCGCTGTGGCGCGCGGCGATGGCGCAGGGTCGCGACGCGCGCCCGTTCCTGCTGACCCTGTGCTTCTTCGTGCTCGGTTTCTTCGGCCTGGTGCTGGGCATCTGGCCGAACATCGTGCCGCCGGGGCTGACCATCTGGGACGCGGCGTCGCCGCCGTCCTCGCAGGGCTTCGTACTGGCCGGGCTGGTGGTGCTGCTGCCGGTGATCCTGGGCTATACCGCCTGGTCGTACCGGGTGTTCCGCGGCAAGATCACTGCCGACAGCGGCTACCACCACTGAGTGCCGTAGCTGAGTCGCGCGGCGTCGGCGCGGCGCTTGCCGCGCGCGTGTGAGCTGCAAGCCCCGCTTGCCAGCGGCGGCGGCGGCGACCAAGCTAGCGATTCGCGCTGCCCGTTGCGGGCCAGTCGCCCGCCGAGCCTTCGCCACGCATGCCTGCCGCTTCTTCCGCCGTTTCCACGCCATTGCTGCATCCGCTTGCGGTCGGCGACCTGCAGCGTCCGCTGGCCTATGCCGGCGGCCAGCACATCGATCTGGCCACGTTCCTTGGTCATGTGCGTGGCCTGGCCGCGGTACTGCCGCCAGGCCGGCATGCGCTGAACCTGTGCGAGGACCGCTACCGGTTCATGGTCGCGTTCTGCGCGGTGGCGCTGCGCGGGCAGACCTCGCTGCTGCCGTCCTCGCGCGCGCCGGCGGTGGTCGCCGAGGTGCAGTGCAGCCATGCCGACAGCTATTGCCTGGGCGACCTGGTCCTGGCCGAACCGCCGCCGCGCTACTGGCAACTGCCCGAACCGTTGCCGAGCCTGGACGGGGCCATGCCGCAGCTGGCGGACGACGCGCTGGTCGCGATCGGCTTCACCTCCGGCAGCACCGGCGCGCCGAAACCCAATCCCAAGACCTGGGGCAACTTCCTGACCAGCACCCGCCAGGATCTGCTGGCGCTGGTCGGATTGTGGGAGGCGGACGCGGTGCCGCAGGTGGTGGCGACGGTGCCGCCGCAGCACATGTACGGCATGGAGCTGTCGGTGCTGCTGCCGCTGGTGACGCCGCTGGCGGTGCATGCCGGGCGGCCGTTCTTTCCCGATGACGTGGCGCGCGCGCTGGCGCAGGTGCCGGCGCCGCGGCTGCTGGTGACCACCCCGGTGCACCTGCGCGCGCTGGTCGAATCCGGCGTCGCCCTGCCGCCGCTGGCCGGCATCGTCTCGGCCACCGCGCCGCTGGCGCAGGAACTGGCCGCCGCCGCCGAGGCCCGCTTCGGCGGCGAAGTGCGCGAGATGTTCGGTTCCACCGAGACCTGCGTGTTCGCCAGCCGCCGCACCGCCTGCGAAGCGCAGTGGACGCCGCTGCCCGGCGTGCGCGTGGCGCCGCAGCCCGACGGCACGCTGGTGCACGCGCCGCACCTGCCGCAGCCGGTGCTGCTCGCCGACCTGATGGAAGTGGACGCCGACGGCCGCTTCCAGGTCCGCGGACGCCAGGCCGACCTGCTGGAGATCGCCGGCAAGCGCGCCTCGCTGGCCGACCTGACCCGGCGCTTGCTGGCCGTGCCGGGCGTGGTCGACGGCGCGATGCTGCAGTTGGAGCCCGAACCCGGCCAGGCGGTCGGCCGCATCGCGGCCGTTGTGGTCGCGCCGACCCTGGACGAAGCCGCGATCCTGGCCATATTGCGCCGCGAACTGGATCCGGTGTTCCTGCCGCGCCGCCTGCGCAAGCTCGACGCCTTGCCGCGCAACGAAACCGGCAAGCTGCCGCGCGATTGGTTGCTGGCGCTGTTGGTGGGCGAGCGCGAGGGCTGAGCTGCGGGCCGGCGCTGCGCCGATACGCGGCGCTGATTTCTTATCGTGTCCGTGTCAGGGCGGGTTGTGCGTTGACCGGCGATCCGATGATGGGCGCCGGCCGCCGCGCGATCCCGAAAGCGTCTGGCGGTTTCGTCGGCGCCGCAGTGGCAGTGAACCTCGACGATGAGGGCGTTCAGGCCGGCCAGTTTGTCGCGTTCGTACGCGCTGCGAGGCCGGAAGTTGGCTTCCAGCACCGCTGTGCGGCGCATGGCGCGCCAGCCACCAGAGAGGTTCCATCGCCGCGCCGCCAATCCGGCGCGACGCGGCGAGATCGCCGCCGCTATCGCCGAGGGCATCGGTCAGTGTTTCCTCGATGAAATCCTTGCAGAACAGCGGGAATCCGAGCCGCGTGGCGAGCGGCACCGCCAAGGTGGTGTTTCCTGCGCCGGGTGCGCCGGACACGAGCACGATCTTGCGGCGACTGTCGGACATGGCATGCCAGTGCAAGGGGCCAGTGCAAGGGATTGGAGCGGACGCCGCCGATCACCTGGCGACGCTGTTGGGAAGTCGGTGGGCGCACCGGCAAGTGGCGAACCACTTCAACAGTCGCGGCTGAACGTCCTGCATCGCTCGATGTCTGTTCGAGCAGGCCGCATCGGCCGTCGCGGCTAGTGCGAGTTGGCGCCTTCAGCCGTGCGCACGCTCACCCATGCACGCCGTCGATCTCCACCGCCAGTTCGTTGCGGCAGATCACCGCGTGCAGCAGCAGGCGCGGCACGCGCTTGCCGAAGCGGGCGTCGAGGGCGGAGGCGACAAGCGGCAGGTTGGCGGCTTCGCGCACGTAGACTTTGAGCCGGGTGCCGTCGCCGAACTGGGCCGGCAGGTCCGGGCGGTGGCCGCGGGCGGCGGCCAGCAGCGCGTCGAAGTTGGCGAAGGTTTCCTCCAGCTGCGCCAGCAGCTGGCCGGTATGCATCGAGGCGTGGCCAACCACGCTGGCGGTGCCGGACAGCAGCAGCGGCATGTCGCTGCCGGCCGGCGGCAGCATCGCGCGGGCGAAGCTCGGCGATTGCGGGCCGTACTGGCGCGGGTAGCGGTAGGCGCTGATCTGGCGCGGGTTCTCCAGCGGCGTGCCGGCCTGGGCGGCGGCCAGCCAGTAGATCTGCATCACCCGCGCGTCGTCGCAGCGGCCGACCGCGGTGGCGGCCGGCAGCTGGCTGGCGTCGAAATCGCCCAGCCCGCGCGCGCGGCCGACGCAGAACTGGCGGTAGCGCTCGCGGTCGCCATGGCCCAGGGTGATCGCGTCGAGGTAGTTCCAGATGCGCAGCATGCGCGGCGTGGCGCTGCCGGCGACGAAGGCGGTGATCTGCGCGTAGGCCAGGGCCGAGGCTTCTTCGATCGCCAGCGCCTGCTCGTCGATCTCGATCACGCCGAACTGCAGGTGCCCGTCGCTGGCCCAGGCGATGTCGCCGTCGCGGCCGCTGCTGACCGGCGCGTCGGTGCGCCACACTTCGAGCATGCGCGGGCCGTGCGGTTGCAGCGGTACGCGCAGGTAGCGGGGGTCGTGGTGGCGCGGGGCGTCGTTGCCGAAGCCGAACACCGCCAACACCCGTTCGTCGCGCAGCAGGTCGCCCAGGTCGGTTTCGGCGACGTAGTCCACCTGCAGCCGCGGATGCCGCTGCTCGTGGTGCGGGAACGGCGGGTGCGGCCGGCTCATGATTTGTCTCCATGCAAGGTGTCGCCGTGGAACTGTTCGCGTGCCTGGCGGCGACGATGGCGCCATGCGCGCCATGCGCGCGGCAGCATCGCCAGCGCGGACATGGCATAGATCGCGCGGAACACGCGCAGCCGGCGCAGCACCGCGCGGTTGTCGAACACGTCGCCGGCTAGCATCGCCACCACCGCCTGTTCCACCTGCAGCACATTGCGCGGCTGCGCGAACAGCTCGCGCATGGTGGGCGAGGTGAAGCGGTAGATGAACCACTTGAATTCGTTCAGGCCGCGCCGCAGGTGCCGCTCCAGGCCCCGCTGCAGGCGCGCTTCGCTGGCCGGATCGCGCAACGTCGCATCCACCATCGCCGCGCCGCGCTCGGCGCTGTGCATGGCCAGGTACACGCCGGAGGAGAACATCGGATCGACGAAGGCGTAGGCGTCGCCGAGCATCAGCCAGCGCGGCCCGCTCATGCGCGTGCACTCGTAGGCGTAGTTGCCGGTGGCATGCACCGGCGCGATGCGTTGCGCGCCTTGCATGCGCGCGGCCACGTCGGGATTGAGCGCCAGGGTGCGCAGCAGGAACGCCTCGCTGTCGCCCTGGCGGGTCTTCATGTATTCCGGATCGCACACCGCGCCGACGCTCATCACGTCGTCGGGCAGCGGGATCAGCCACATCCAGCCGTGCGCATGGCGGTAGATGCTGATGTTGCCGGCGTCCTCGCCGGGGCGCCGCGCCACTCCGCGGAAATGGCTGAACAGCGCCGCCGACTGGTGCCGCGGGTTGGCGCGCTTGAGTTTGAGCGTGTTGCCGAGGAAGGTGTCGCGGCCGCTGGCGTCGATCAGGTAGCGTGGGCGGAACTGGCGCAGCCCGTCGGCGTCGCGCGCCTGCACCAGCGGCTGCGCGCCGTCGAGCTGCACGCTCTCGACCTTGATGCCTTCGCGCAGGTCGGCGCCGGCGGCGCGGGCGTGGGCGAACAGCACCCGGTCGAAGTCGGCGCGCGGCACCTGGAACGCGTAGTCGGACTGCGCGCCCAGCGCCTGCGCGAAGCGGAAGGTGTTGTAGCCGCCGCTGTCGTTGGGGAAGTCGGCGCCGAGCTTGAGCACGCCGATCGCGCGCACCTGCTCCAGCACGCCCAGCCGCTGCAGGATCGGGATGTTCATCGGCAGGAGCGATTCGCCGATGTGGAAGCGCGGGTGGTGGCCCTTCTCCAGCAGCGTCACCTGCCAGCCCTGTTGCGCCAGCAGGATCGCCGCGGCGCAGCCGGCCGGGCCGCCGCCGATCACCAGCACGTCCGGCGTTTCCGCCGCGGGCGCCTGCGGCGTGGCAGGGGAGGGCGCGGGCGCGCGGGCGTGAGCGGTGGAATTCATCCTGAAAAACCTGCGGTAGACATGTCAGACAAATGCCATGATAGCTTGCCTGCAAGGGGCGGACAGTTGCGTCGCTGCGCGCGATGCACCATCTTGTCGCTCCTGCCCTCACCGCCTGGAAGCCCCTGGATGTCTTCGCAAACCGCCGCCGAACGTGAATTGGCCGAGCTGCTGGTCGAGAGCCTGAACCTGGAGGACGTGCAGCCCGGCGACATCGATCCAGAAGCGCCGCTGTTCAATACCGGGCTGGGTTTGGACTCGATCGACGCGCTGGAGCTGGCGCTGGCGATCAGCAAGCGCTACGGCTTCCAGCTGCGCTCGGACAACGACGAGAACCGCCGCATCTTCGCCTCGCTGCGCGCATTGTCGGCGCATGTCGAAGCCAACAAGACCAGCTGATCCGCCGGCTGCCGCCGCGCCGTGGGCGCTGGCGCTGGGGGTGTTGCTGGCGCTGGCGTATTCGCCGCTGGCGCACTGGGCAAACGCCGCGCACCGTTCCGACCTGGCCGTGCTGGCCGGCGCGGCGCTGGTGCTGATGCTGCTGGTGGAGCCGATGGCGCGGCTGCGGCCGTGGGCCTGGGCGCTGGCGCTGCTGGCGCTGGCCGCGTTGCTGCCGCTGTGGCGCTCGCCATACGCGCTGCTGTTGCTGGCCGCGCCGCCGGTGCTGTTCACCGCCTGGGTGGCCTGGTTCTTCGGGCGCAGCCTGCAGCGCGGGCGCACGCCGCTGATCTCGCGCATCGTCGAGGCGCTGTACCGCCAGGCCGGGTTGCCGCTGACCCCTGCGCAGCTGCGCTATACGCGCCGGCTGACCCTGGCGTGGAGCCTGCTGCTGGCCGCGATGACCTTGCTGAACCTGGTGCTGGCGCTGTGCGCGGTGCCCAGCGGGGTGCTGGCGCAGCTGGGGCGGGCCTCGCCGTTGCCGATCGGCGACGCGCATGCCTCGCTGATCGCCAATCTGCTGGGCTACGGGGTCATCGGTGGCTTCTTCGTCGGCGAGTATTTCCTGCGCGGGCGCTGGTTTCCGCAGCGTCCCTACCGTAATCTGCCCGACTTCCTACACCAGCTGGCGCGGCTGGGGCCGGGTTTTTGGCGCGATCTATTACGCTGACGCGCGCATCGGGGGATGCAGAGGCTTGTGCAGATCATCAAGGACAAACTGAAGATGTCGCAGGCAGGGATGCCGTCGCGCATGGCCTGGGCCGTGTGGAATGCCTTGCAGCTGCTGTTCACCCTGAGCTTCACCGGGGTCGGCATCGTCGTGGCGCTGGGCCTGTTGCTGCTGTTCGGGCCGCGGCTGCCGCTGCGCATGGGCGCGCGGGTGTGGGCGCCGGTGCTGTTCTTCGGCGCCGGCGTGCGTTTCCAAGTGGAAGGTCAGGAGCGGGTGGACTGGTCGCGCAACCACTTGTTCGTCAGCAACCACCAGTCGATCATCGACATCTGCGCGCTGTTCGCGGCGCTGCCGGTGCCGCTGCGCTTCCTGCTCAAGGACGAAATGCTGCAGGTGCCGTTCGTGAGCTGGTATGCGCGCGCCACCGGCATGCTGTTCCTGGACCGCGACAGCCGCCGCGCCGGGGCCATGGTCCGGCGCCAGGCCGCTGCGCTGCTGCGCCAGGGCCAGGACCTGTGCCTGTTCCCGGAAGGCACCCGCAGCCGCAACGGCGAACTGGCCGAATTCAAGGCCGGGCTGTTGCAGGCCGCTATCGATGCTGGCGTGGACGTGGTGCCGGTGGCGTTGGACGGGGCGGGCAAGGTGCTGCCGTCGACCAGCCTGTTCCGGGTCCGGCCCGGGGTGATCCGGGTGCGGATCGGCACGCCGATCAACGTGAACGGCGCCGATGGCCCGCTGGACCGGCAACAGCTGACCCTGCGCGCACACCAGGCCGTCCGTGCCATGCTCGAACCCAGAATCTGAGTCGCCAAGCCTTATGGATTTCGTCGTACCGCATGATCATCCCAGCCTGCCAGGGCATTTCCCGGGCCATCCGGTGGTGCCCGGCGTGGTGGTGCTGGACCACGTGCTGCAGGCCGTGGAGGCCGTGCACGGCGCCTGCGGGCCGCTGCGCCTGCCGCAGGTGAAGTTCCTGCAGCCGCTGCTGCCCGGGCAACCGGCGCGGGTGGAACTGGACGGCGCCGCGCCGCGCTGGCGGTTCCGCGTGCGTCGCGGCGAGGACCTGCTGGTCAGCGGCGAGCTGGTCACCGAGGCGGCGCCATGAGCGCCAGCTGGAAACACCGCCCCGAGGGCGGCGGCCGCGTCGCGCTGTGGCTGATCCGCAGCATCGCCCGTTACGGCGGCCGCGCGCTCGGACGCCTGCTGCTGTATCCGATTACCCTGTATTTCCTGGTGGTGCGCGGCCCGGAGCGGCGCGATTCGCGCCACTACCTGGGGCGCGTGCTGGACCGCCCGGCCACGCTGCTGGACGTGGCCCGGCACATCCACACCTTCGCCTCCACCATCCTGGACCGGGTGTTCATGCTGTGCGGGCAGATGCAGCGCTTCCGGGTCGACATCCAGGGCCTGGAACAGCTGCATGCGCAGATGGACCGCGGTCGCGGCGTGCTGATCTTCGGCTCGCACCTGGGCAGCTTCGACGCGCTGCGGGTGCTGGCCACCGAGCGCCCGGACGTGCAGGTCAAGGTGCTGCTGGACAAGGCTCACAACCCGGCGATGACCGAACTGCTGGGCGCGCTGAACCCGCAACTGGCGGCCAACATCATCGACGCCGGCATGGACAGCACCTCGATCGTCATGGCGATCAAGCAGGCCACCGACGAAGGCGCGCTGGTCGCGCTCCTGGTCGATCGCCCGCGCCCGGAAGACCCGGCGCTGCCGGCCGCGTTCATCGGCCAGGGCGCGCTGTTCCCGACCTCGCCGTGGCTGATCGCCGCGGCGCTGAAGGTGCCGGTGGTGCTGGCGTTCGGCCTGTACCGCGGCGGCAACCGCTACCAGCTGGTATTCGAGACCTTCAGCGAAGGCCTGGACCTGCCGCGCCGGCAGCGTGCGCCGGCATTGGCCGCGCTCATCCGCGATTACGCCGCCAGGCTGGAACATTACACGCGCTCCGCGCCGTACAACTGGTTCAACTTCTACGATTTCTGGAACAACCGCCATGCCGATGCGCCGCACCTTGCCGTGGATGCTGATACTGCTGTACAGCGCCGCACCGCTGTGCGCCGCGTCGCCTGAGCCGCTCGACCCCGGCTGGATCCTGCAGAAGCTGGCGCGGCCGGTCCCGGTCAGCACCGAGTTCGTCGAACTGCGCGGCTCGGCGCTGCTGAAGGCGCCGTTGCGCGTGCAGGGCCAGTACCGGCGCCCGGACACCGACACGCTGGTGCGCGAAGTCACCGCGCCGTACCGCGAAATCACCACCTTGCGCGGCGGCGAAGCGACGCTGGAGCGTGCCGGCAAGGCGCCGCGGCGTTTCTCGCTGGCGCGGGTGCCGGAACTGGCCGGCCTGCAGAACGGTTTCGGCGCACTGCTGTCCGGCGACCGCGCGCAGCTGCAGCAGCACTACACGCTGAGCAGCAGCGGCACCCGCGAACGCTGGCAGCTGCAACTGCAGCCCAAGGACCCGGCGCTGGCCGCGCAGGTGCGCAGCCTGCGCCTGTACGGCCGCGGCGCCGAACTGCGCTGCATCGAGACCACCCCGGCCAAGGGCGACGTGCAGCGCACCCTGCTGGCCGGCGCCGCGCGCGACGCGGCCAGTCTGGCCGAGACCGAGGCGCTGACCGCGCTGTGCCACGGCGACGCGCGCTGATGTCGCCCGTCTGCGATAACGCGCGGCGGCCTGCGCCGTCGGCCGCTGCGCGCGCGGTCCTGCTGGCCTTTGCCGGGTCGCAGCGATGAAACGTGGATTGAGTGCGAAGGCGCGCATCTCGCTGGCGCTGCTGTGGCTGGCACTGTTGACCGTGGCCGGGCTGTGGCTGGGCAATGTACTGCAGGTGTCCGGCGACTTGCGCAAGTTCATGCCGGAAGCCCAGACCCCCGCCCAGAAACTGCTGCTCGACGAGCTCGGCGAAGGCCCGGGCTCGCGTCTGCTGCTGTTCTCGCTGTCCGGCGCCGACCCGGCGACGCTGGCGCGGCAGTCGCAGGCGATACGCGCGCAGCTGGCCGCGCAGCGCGCCACCTTCGAGCTGGTCGCCAACGGCGCCGATGCCGGCCTGGACGCGATCCCCGAGCGCCTGCTGGCCTACCGCTACCTGCTCAGCGACAGCTTCGACGCCCACCCGCTGGATGCGGCGACGCTGGCCGAGGCGCTGCAGGCGCGGTTGCAGGACCTGGGCTCGCCGGCCGCGGCGATGGTCGAGCCGCTGCTGCCGCGCGATCCGACCCTGGAAGTGCTGCATCTGGCCGAGAGCCTGCAGCCGGCCGGCGGCCCGCAGCAGCGCGACGGGGTCTGGTTCGACCGTGCCGGCAAGGACGCGCTGCTGGTCGCGCAGACCCGCGCCGCCGGGTTCGATCCGACCGGGCAACAGCAGGCGGTGGACGCGATCCATGCCGCCTTCGCCAAGGCCAGCGCCGGCAGTGGCAGCCGCCTGACCCTGACCGGGCCGGGCGCGTTCTCGGTGGAGATCGGCGGGCGCACCCAGAACGAGGCGCAGTGGATCGGCATGCTGGATACGCTGGGCCTGATCGTGCTGCTGCTGGTCGCCTACCGCAGCTGGAAGATCCCGGTGCTCGGCGTGCTGCCGCTGGCCAGCGCCGGCCTGGCCGGTCTGGCCGCGGTGGCGCTGCTGTTCGACGGCGTGCACGGCATCACCGTGGCGTTCGGCTTCACCCTGATCGGCGTGGTCCAGGACTATCCGATCCACCTGTTCAGCCATCAGCGTCCGGGCCTGGATCCGCGCGCCAACGCGCGCCACCTGTGGCCGACCCTGGCCACCGGCGTGGTCTCCACCTGCATCGCCTACGTCACCTTCCTGTTCTCCGGAGTGGACGGCCTGCGCCAGCTGGCGGTGTTCACCATCGCCGGGCTGCTGGTGGCGGCGCTGACCACCCGCCTGCTGCTGCCGGCGCTGATCGATCCTTCGCCGCGCGACCATGCCGATTCGCCGGCGCTGGCGCGGCTGTGGCGCGGCATCGCATGGTTGCCGCGGCCGCGCTGGTCGCTGCTGCCGCTGGCGCTGGTCGCCGCGGCGGCGATCGCCTTCGCGCCGGGGCCGTTCTGGCAGAACGACCTGTCCAAGCTGACCCCGGTGCCGGCCGACGGCCTGGCCCGCGACGCGCATCTGCGCAAGGAACTGGGCGCGCCGGACG
>NZ_CAPJ01000217.1 GCF_000331775.1 Xanthomonas translucens pv. translucens DSM 18974 | reverse complement strand
CGCGCGCTGCGCCGGCACGCCGCCGTGGCACAGGCGCGCGGCCTGCCATGGCAGAGCGTGATGGAGCGGCTGCGGCCGCTGGGCCAGGCGCTGTGGCAGTCGCTGTCGGCCACCGAACAGCGCCGCTTCCTGCGCCATGCGCTGCGCTGCTGGGACGTGCACCGGCACCGCATCGCCGCACCGGTGTTCGCGCAACTGCAGGCGATGCGCCGGGTCGGCCAGCTGCGCGTGCACCGCGCGCGGCTGGACACGGTGTTCCCGGTCGGCGCCTGCGTGCAGGTCAACGCGGTCGGTCCCGACGGGCTGGCGCTGCAGCTGGACGCGCACTGCGTGATCAATGCCACCGGCGTGGAGCTGCGCGCGCAGACCATGCGCAACCCGCTGCTGCACCAACTGCTGGGCTGCGGCCACGCCGCGCCCGGCGCGCACGGCATCGGCGTTGCCACCGCCGCCGACGGCGCGCTGCTCGACGCCGACGGCCATGCCGATCCGCGCATCCGCGTGCTTGGCAGCCTGCGCATCGGCAGCCTGTGGGAAAGCCTGGCGATCCCGGAGTTACGGGTGCAGGCACAGCAGCAGGCGCAGGCGTTGCTGGCGTTGTAGGGGACGCGGGCCGGTCTTGGCTCCCGCACATGGCGTAAAATGCGCGGGTGGATGTCTCCCATTTGCTCGATGATCTGAACCCCGCCCAGCGCGAGGCCGTCTCCGCACCGTCCGGCCATTACCTGGTCCTGGCCGGCGCCGGATCCGGCAAGACGCGCGTGCTCACCCACCGCATCGCCTGGCTCAACGAAGTCCACGGCGTGCCGGTGCACGGCATCTTTGCGGTCACCTTCACCAACAAGGCGGCCGGCGAGATGCGCCACCGCACCGACCTGCAACTGCGCAACGGCAGCCGCGGCATGTGGATCGGCACCTTCCACGGTCTGGCGCACCGCCTGCTGCGCCTGCACTGGCCCGACGCGAAGTTGCCGGAAAGCTTCCAGGTGCTGGATTCGGATGACCAGCTGCGCCTGGTCAAGCGCGTGGTGCAGCAGCTGGAACTGGACGAGGGCAAGTTCCCGCCCAAGCAGATCGTGTGGTGGATCAACCAGCAGAAGGACGAGGGCCGGCGCGCGCAGCACATCCAGCCCGAGCCGCGCGACGAGTGGACCACCACCTTGCGCAGCGCCTACGCGCTGTACCAGGAGCGCTGCGATCGCGCCGGCCTGGTCGATTTCGCCGAGCTGCTGCTGCGCGCGCACGAACTGCTGCGCGACAACCCTGCATTGCTGGCGCATTACCGCAGCCGTTTCAGCGAGATCCTGGTCGACGAGTTCCAGGACACCAACGCGATCCAGTACGCGTTCGTGCGCGTGCTCGCCGGCGATAGCGGGCGCGTGTTCGTGGTCGGCGACGACGACCAGGCGATCTACGGCTGGCGCGGCGCCAAGGTCGAGAACGTGCAGCGCTTCCTGAAGGATTTTCCGAACGCGCAGACCATCCGCCTGGAGCAGAACTACCGCTCCAGCGCCAACATCCTCAACGCCGCCAACGCGGTGATCGCGCACAACCCGGACCGCATCGGCAAGCAGCTGTGGACCGATTCGGGCGACGGCGACCCGATCGATCTGTACGCGTCCTACAACGAGATCGACGAGGCGCGCTACGTGGTCGAGCGCGTGCGCCAATGGGTGCGCGATGGCGGCAGCTACAGCGAGGCGGCGGTGCTCTACCGCAGCAACGCGCAGTCGCGCGCGTTCGAAGAATCGCTGATCGCCGAGCAGGTGCCGTACCGCGTCTACGGCGGCATGCGCTTCTTCGAGCGCGCCGAAATCAAGGACACCCTGGCCTATCTGCGCATGGTCGCCAACCGCGCCGACGATGCGGCGTTCGAGCGCGCGGTGAACACCCCTACGCGCGGCATCGGCGACCGCACCCTGGACGAAGTGCGGCGCCTGGCGCGCGCGCAGTCGCTGTCGCTATGGGCCGCCGCGCAACAGGCCGCGCAGCAGGGCGGCGACCTGGCCGCGCGGGCGCGCAATGCCTTGGCGCAGTTCCTGGGGCTGATCGAACAACTGTCCGCCGAAGTGGCCGGCCTGCCGCTGCCCGAGCAGATCGACCAGGTGCTGGCGCGCTCGGCGCTGCGCGAGCACTGGAGCAAGGAAAGCCGCGGCGGCCTGGATTCGGAATCGCGCACCGACAACCTGGACGAACTGGTCTCGGTCGCCTCGCGCTTCGTGCGCGCCGACAACGACGCCGACGCCGACGAAGGCCGCCAGGCGATGACCGAGCTGGTCGCGTTCCTGGCCTACGCCTCGCTGGAAGCCGGCGAAGGCCAGGCCCAGGCCGGCGAAGAGGGCGTACAGCTGATGACGCTGCACTCGGCCAAGGGCCTGGAGTTCCCGCTGGTGTTCCTGGTCGGCATGGAGGATGGCCTGTTCCCCAGCGCGCGTTCGCTGGAGGAGAGCGGGCGCCTGGAGGAAGAGCGGCGCCTGGCCTACGTCGGCATCACCCGCGCCCGCCACAAGCTGGTGCTGAGCTACGCTGAGTCGCGGCGTATCCACGGCCAGGACAACTACAACGTGCCGTCGCGCTTCCTGCGCGAAATCCCGCGCGAGCTGCTGCACGAAGTGCGGCCGAAGGTGCAGGTGTCGCGCAGCGCCTCGCTGGGCGCGCCGCGCAACCTCGGCCACAGCGCCATCGAAGCGCCGGCGATCCGGCTCGGCGCCAACGTGCAGCATCCCAAGTTCGGCGGCGGCGTGGTCATCGACTACGAAGGCAACGGCGCGCATGCGCGCGTGCAGGTGCAGTTCGACGAGGTCGGCGCGAAGTGGCTGGTGATGGCGTACGCGAATCTGACGGTGCTCTGACGCGCTGGGTGCTGTGACGCCTTGTGTGGGCGCCAGAGTGGCGACTGCAGAGCGCGCCGAGCGCATGGCGCCGGTGACGTGCGGTATCGCGTGGCGAACGCAGCCACGCAGCCATCCGGCTTCGGAAGCAGTAGGCACTGAAGTCCCTCCCACAGTGCATCCAGCCCGCTCGCCGCAAGCCCCTTGTGGGAGCGGCTTCAGCCGTGGCGAACGCAGCCATCAGACCCCTCGGCGTCGGAAGATGCCGCCAATACCGATGACGCCCTGCATTGCAACTTCCGGGAACCGATGGGTGGCGAAGGCGCATGGCATGCGCCTTCGCGCAGAGCGCACGAACGCGCGCCACGACCTGATGCAGGCGCGATGCCCGGTCCGGGACGCCGAATATGGCCGCCTCAGCGGCGCGGTGGCGCCGCTGGCGACGGTACGCGGGTGAAATAGTTGGTGCGCATCGTCGGACTACCGTCCGGCGCGAACGCGGCGACGGTTTCGGTCATCGAGCGGCCATCCGTGGCGACGGTATAGATGCGGGTCGAGGCCACGCTTCTGTCCTTGGCCAGCATCATCACCAGCACGCTGGGCGCAGGCGTCTGCAGGGCGAAGGTGTCGGCTTCGAAATTGTTCTTCACCGGGGTGGCCCGGCCATCGAGGGCGGCGACGCCTTCGGCATGCATCTTCCCTCCGCCCTGCTCGACGATGTCGACCTTGGCGGACCACTTGCCGTTGCCTGCCTCGCCGAACGTCAGGGTGACGCTCTTCGGCCGTTCCTGCGGCGGTTTCGGCAAACGCGACACGTCCACCGCCCAGCTACCGAGCAAGGGCGAGGGTTTCGGCGAATCGGCATGCACGGACGCGCACGGCATCAGGACCGCGGCGAACACAGCGGCAAACAGCATTTTCATACGACCTCCCGGAGATAGTGCGGCTGCAGCGGACGAAGAAGCCAGCGGCGATTCGGCGACAGCACGCTGCGCGCACAGGGCGGCAGCGCCGCATCCGCCATGTGCGAGCGCGCCATCGAGCCGGCGCGTTAAACCTGAAGAGGCGCGATCCCTGCATGCGTTCACGGCGTCCTCCCTTGGTTGCGCGCGCTGCGACGCTACCATTCCCAGCCGCCTGCCAACAAGCGCGGCCCGGTCAGGGGAGGGCGTTCATTCCCAGAAGCTGCACTTGCGCGCCAGCTCTTCGCCGCCGGCGAAATGCCCAGCCAGTTCCCCGAAACCCACCGCGCCGACGACGCTGGATGCGGGGTAGCCCGGCGCCTGCTGCGGCAAGGCAATGTGCACCTGGTCGGCGGCCATCCGCACCTGGCCGATCGACGGCGCACCGGCCCTGCCGTCGGCGCACTGCACGCGGCGGACGGTGTCCACGCCCGGGCGCGCGAGGCGCTGCCGCTTCACGGAGGCGGGGTCAGGCAGGTTCTGCCATGGCCGCCTGTCCACGCGCTGGCGGCCGGTGCGGAACCGGCCGCCGGCGGCGTCAACGGCGCGCGGCGATGATCTGGCTCAAGCTGTCCGGCGTGCCGTCCACCCGCACCAGGTGCGGGTATTGCAGGCCGTCGTGGTAGTTCACCTCCACGCTGCGCACGCCGCCCTGGAACTTCAGCGTCAGCACGATCGGCGCGGTGCCGCCCCTGGCCTCGGCAATGGCCTGCTTGAGCGCATCGTGCGTGTACTCCTGGCCGTTGACCGCCAGCAACGTGGCGCCGCTGCTGATGCCGGCCTTGAACGCGGGGCCGTCCCAGATCACGTCGTTGATGCTGGCATCGTCGTTCACCACCAGGCCCAGCGACCAGGCGAAGTTGTAGCGGTGGCGCGCCGACTGGTGGCGGCTGTCGTACTGCTTTTCGAACGCGCTGGGCTGGTCGGTATAGACCAGCTTCCAGCCGCTGGCCTGCAGCCCTTCCAGCAGCGGCGGGTTCACCGCATCCACGCGCGGCGCGAGGTAGCCGGCCCAGTCGAATGCGGCCACGCGATTGAGCGCGGCCACCACGTCGTCGAAGGTGTAGGTCCTGACCGTGTGGCTGCCGTCGTCCACGCCGAAGAAGGCCTTGGCGAAATCGTCCAGCGACTTGCGGCCATGGCTGAGCGCGCGCAGCTTGGCGTCCACCGCCAGCCACAGCATCTGCCCGCCGCTGTAATAGTCCTCGCTCATCTGCCAGCTGCGGTACGGCAGCGGCGCACGATGCGCGGCGGTGGGATCGTTGGTGGTGTCTTCCAGCGAACGCCACTGGAAGCCTTCGCGGTTGCGGTCGTAGTTGGCCGCGGTCATCGCCAGCGCATCGCGGAACTGCTCCGGCGTCCACATCCCGGCGCGCGCGGTGAGCACATAGCCCCAATACTGGGTCTGCCCCTCGTAGACCCACAGCAGCGAATCGCCCATCGGCACGTTGAAGGTGGGCGTCCACAGATCGGCCGGACGCCGGAACTTGCCGTTCCAGGAATGCGTGTACTCGTGCGCCAGCAGATCGCGGTCGGACGCGTTGTCGGACCAGGCGTTGAAGTAGTCCGCTTCCAGCCCGTTCTCGCTGGACTGGTGGTGCTCCAGGCCGTTGCCGCCGAGCACGTCGGACAGCGAGAACAGGAAATCGTAGTGGTCGTAGTGGTGCGAGCCGAACAGCTTCAGCGCCTGCACCGCCAGGTTGCGGTGCGCCTGCAGCTGCGCAGGGGTGATCTCCAGCGACGCCGGCGTATCGGCAATGAGGTCCAGATGCACCGGCGCGCCGCCCGGCGGGGTGAGATCCACGCGCTTGAAATAGCGCCCGGCGTAGATCGGCGAATCGACCAGCGTCTCGAAATCCACCGGCTTGAAGGTGGTGCTGGCGCCGGACTGCGTTGCGGTCTCCAGCGCCGTGCCGAACTGCCATCCCGCCGGCAGGGTCACGCTGGGCAGCACGCTGATGCCGTGCGTGTAGTGCCCGGCCGGATACAGCGCCAGCTTGTTCCATTCCAGCTGCAGCATCCTGTCGGTCATCTCGAAGCCGTCGTCGCGCGGCGACAGATACTGGAAACGGGCCTCGATCGCGGACACGCCCGGCGGCACGTCCACATGGAAGGTGTAGACATCGAAGGTGTCGCGGCGCCACGCCAGCGGCGCGCCGTTGGCGGTGAGCGTCAGCCCGGCCAGCATCGCCACCGGCCCGCTCGGCGAATGGTCGCCGGGGATCCACTGCGGATACTGCAGCGTCAGCCGCCCGGGCGCGACCGGGATGGTTTCGCGCACCCGGTAGATGCCCTGGCGCACGTCGCCGGCATCCACCTGCAGCGCGATGCTGCCGGGGTAGGGCGTGTCCTGCGGCGCCGGCACTTCCGGCGTGCGCAGGATCTGCGCGCCGGCCGTCCCTGCGATTGCCAGGCAAACGCCCAGGGCCAGGGCCGAGCAGGCGCGGCGGGGAGTAGGAATGGCGGCGACGTACATGCAGGCGCTCCGGCGGCTTGGAAGTGGGAAGGACGAGCGCGGGACGTTAGCACCTGCGGGGCGCGCCTGGTGCGGCTGCCGGGAGTGCGGTTGCGCCCTGGTCACGTCTTTGGGTGGTCTGGGGGATGTCGCGCCCGGGCGATGCACCGGTCGCGACGTTGCGCGGCGCTGCGTTGAAGTCGTGGTCGCACGGGATGACGATCAGCGCACACCGACACGCCGCGCCGCACAGGGTCCGGCTTATCATCATCCTGTTGGGCCTGTCACGCCGCGATGCGATGATCCCCGTCCACATCGCCTGGGAGGGCAGGATGCGTAGCGAGAAAGACAAGATGCTGGCCGGTGAGCCGTATCGCCCCGGCGATGCGCAGTTGCAGGCCGATCAGGCCGCGGCCAAGGCATGGATGCTGCGCTACAACGCGGGATCGGCCGAGCCGCCGGCGCGGCGGCGCGACTTGCTGGCCGAGCGCTTGGGCGCGGTCGGGCACGGGGCGGTGGTGCGGCCGCCGTTCCATTGCGACTACGGCTACAACATTTTTCTCGGCGAGGACGTGTTCCTCAACTTCAATTGCGTGATCCTGGATGTCTGCAAGGTCAGCATCGGCGACGGCACGCAGATCGGGCCGGCGGTGCAGCTGTATGCGGCCGACCATCCACGCGATGCCACGCAGCGTGCGGCCGGGCTGGAATTCGGCCGGCCGCTGACGATCGGCCGCAATGTCTGGATCGGCGGCGGAGCGATCGTGCTGCCGGGGGTGACGATTGGCGACGATGCGCTGATCGGCGCAGGCAGTGTGGTCACCCGCGACGTACCCGCCGGCGCACGCGTGGCCGGCAATCCGGCGCGGCCGCTGGCGCCGCGTCCGTCCGCACGTTGATCCGGGTCAAGGCGCGGCGTTTACGCCGGGTGTGCAATGGTGTCCGTGCCGCCGCAGGCGGCGTTACCGGAGTACGCACATGTACCAGCGCATCCTGATTGCCACCGACGGTTCCGAGTTGTCCGACAAGGGTTTGCAGCAGGGGCTGGCGCTGGCCGCCCGGCTCGGCGCGGACGTGGACATCGTCACCGTCTCCGAGCCCTGGGCGATGGGCATGTACGACGCGATGGGCTGGAGTGTGGGCTACGAGGCCACGCCCGAGTACCGGCAGGACCGCGAGGACGGGGCGCAGAAGATCCTGGCACCGGCGCTCGCCGCGGCTGCCGCGGCCGGCGTCACCGCGCATGGCTGCCACGTGCTCGATCGTTACGCGGCCGAGGGCATCATCGACATCGCCACCGCGCACCAGTGCGACCTGATCGTGATGACCTCGCATGGTCGCCGCGGCATGAGCCGCGTGCTGCTCGGCAGCCAGACCGCCGAGGTGCTGGCGCACAGCCACGTGCCGGTGCTGGTGATTCGTTGAGGCAGCGGGTTTCTGGACACTGCGTCCTGTCCTTTAGGAGCGGCTTCAGCCGCGACAGAAATCCACACGTCAGCGGCAGATCGGCAGATCTGTCGCGGCTAAAGCCGCTCCTACAGGGAGTGGCCGCGGCGCCGGCTGCACCGGAGCGCGCACAACGCCACATCGGGATGTAAAGGCCGTGGCGTTGGCATGGCGCCGCGCGGCACGCCTTGCGCCATTGCGCCTGGACATGCCGAAACAGGCCTGGACGCTGCGCTGGCGTTGCCGCTCCGAGGCCAAGCCCATTGCGTACAGCAGCCAGGCCAGGCTGCACTGCGGCTGCAGCGCAGTAGCGCGGACCCCACACGAACGCTCGGCTGCGCGCCGTCGCGTGCGCATGCGCCATGCGCCAGCCGTCGCTGAGGCCAGCGGCGGTCTTCGGCCCCGCGGCAGCGAAGAATCAGGTTTGCACCGATGGTCCGGCATGCGCCCTGCGCCGACGCTGGCTGCCAAGGACGCCACCCGCCGCTGGTACACCGCCGGCAGCGCACGCCTCCAGACATCGCGCCGCCGCATCCGGCGATCGGCGCCCGCCACAACCTGCGAGGAGATCGTGCATGACCGTCAATACGGAAGGCTCACGTCGCCAACGGCAAATGGAAATCCGGTGCGACGGCGCGGTCAGCGGCCAGGGCAAGCAGCAGCATTCGGAAATCGGCGTCTACAACGCGCTTGGGGCGAAAGCGGCGGCCGGGCCGTTGCTGATCGTGCAGGATGCGTTTCCCTGCGCGGTCTGCGATGCCGCCTTCACCAAGCAGCGGCTGCCGCTGCTGGTCAAGGTCACCGCGAACAACGGCGCCTATCCGGGCGACCACGGCCTGGGCCAGAAACCGGCGGCGAGCATCTATCCATACTCTCTGTGGTACCACAACCGGGTCAAGCCCGCCGGTACGGTCACGGCACCGGCGGGCTTCCCGGCGATCCCGGCCTTCGCCGCGATCACGCTCTAGTCTGCGCGGCGGCCTCTTCTATCCGGCAGACCCGGATCGTTGCGCTTGCGTCAGCTCCGCGTCCCGGGTCGCGCCGGCTGCAGACGCGGCCGGCTACCAGCTATACAGCTTCCAGTACACCGGCGACACGTTGTCCTTGTTGCCGTCCATGTGCCCGTCGCCGTTCTGGTCGTACAGGTAGTAGGCCGGGGCGTTGGCCGGGGTCACCTTGACCGCGCGCAGCTGGCCGGAGACCCGGTATTCGTCCACGCTATCGCCGTTGCCCATCGTGCGGTGGGTGACGTCCGCGCCGCGGACATCCACCGGCGGGCTGTCGGGGCCGATCCCGGTCGAGGCGCAGCCGGCCAGCAGCAACAGCGGAACCAGCATCAGGGCTTTCATCGCAGCATTCTCCACAGCCTAAAGGCGTCGCCGCCGATTATGCGCCGCGCCGCCGCATTCGGCGCGCGATGGACGGCGACGCGTACCCTTCTCCCACCGGGACCATGGCCCTCTTTTCGGGGGGCGGTCGCCCGCAGGGGCGGATGAGGGTCCGGGCGAAGCCTCGTGCATTGAACTTAGCGAGACGCTTCCGCGCCGCACCCTCACCCCAGCCACTCTCCGGGGGGAGAGGGGCTCAGGCGCTCCCAAGCCCCGAGGCCGGCGCAGCGTAGAATTGCCCGATGAGCCGATTAGTCCTGATCGACGGGTCCAGTTACCTGTATCGCGCGTTCCACGCGCTTCCCCCGCTGACCAACCCCGCCGGCGAGCCCACCGGCGCGCTGTTCGGCGTGGTCAACATGCTGCGCGCCACCTTGAAGGAGCGCCCGGAGTACGTCGCCTTCGTGGTCGATGCGCCGGGCAAGACCTTCCGCGACGACCTGTACGCGCAGTACAAGGCCAACCGCCCGCCGATGCCCGACGAACTGCGTGCGCAGGTCGAGCCGATGTGCCAGATCGTGCATGCGCTGGGCATCAGCATCCTGCGCGAGGGCGGGGTGGAGGCCGATGACGTGATCGGCACGCTGGCCCTGCAGGGCGCCGGCGACGGCCTGGACGTGACCATCTCCACCGGCGACAAGGACTTCGCCCAGCTGGTGCGCCCCGGCGTGCAGCTGGTCAACACCATGAGCGGCAGCCGCATGGACTCCGACGCGGCGGTGATGGAGAAGTTCGGCGTGTGGCCGAGCCAGATCGTCGACCTGCTGGCGCTGATGGGCGACGCCATCGACAACGTGCCCGGCGTGGACAAGTGCGGGCCCAAGACCGCGGCCAAGTGGCTGGCCGAATACGGCTCGCTGGACGGGGTCATGGCCAATGCCGATGCGATCAAGGGCAAGATCGGCGAGAACCTGCGCGCGGCGCTGGCGCGGCTGCCGCTGAACCGCGAACTGGTCACGATCAAGACCGACGTGGCCCTGCCTGGCGGCCCGCGCACGCTGGGCCTGCGCGAGCAGGACCCGGAGCAGCTGCGCGGCCTGTACCAGCGCTACGGCTTCACCCAGGCGCTGCGCGACCTCGACGGCGGGGTGGCGGCCCCGGCCGGCGCTGCCGAGGTCACCCCCAGCCTGCGCGGTACCGCCGCCGGCTATGCCCGCGCTGCCGCGCCGATCGACGCCACATTGGACCCGGCGTTGGCCACCAAGGGCGAATACACCGCGATCATGACCCCGGCGCAACTCGATGACTTGCTCGCGCGCCTGCGCGCGGCCGACGGCTTCGCCTTCGATACCGAGACCGACGCGCTGGACGCGATGCGCGCCAACCTGGTCGGGCTCAGCTTCGCGATCGAACCGGGCCGTGCCGACTACCTGCCGCTGGGCCACGACTACCCCGGCGCGCCGGCGCAGCTGGACCGGACCCTGGCGCTGGCGGCGCTGAAACCGCTGCTGGAGGACGCGGCCAAGCCCAAGGTCGGCCAGCACGGCAAGTACGACCTGCACGTGCTGCGCCGCCACGGCGTGGACGTGCGCGGCTATGCCGACGACACCATGCTGGAGAGCTTCGTGCTCAATTCCACCGCCAGCCGCCACGACATGGATTCGCTGGCGCGGCGCTACCTGGGCTACGAGACGGTCAAATACGAGGACGTGGCCGGCAAGGGCGCCAAGCAGATCGCGTTCTCGCAGGTGGCCATCGACGACGCCACCGGCTACGCCGCCGAGGACGCCGACATCACCCTGCGCCTGCACCGCGCGCTGTCCGCGCAGCTGGACGCCGAACCGGCGCTGGCCAGCGTCTACCGCGACATCGAGATGCCGCTGGTGCCGGTGTTGACCCGCATCGAGGCCAATGGTGTGTGCGTGGACATGGCCGAACTGCGCAGGCAGAGCCAGGACCTGAGCCAGCGCATGCTCGCCGCGCAGCAGAAGGCCACCGCGCTGGCCGGGCGCACCTTCAACCTGGACTCGCCCAAGCAGCTGCAGGCGGTGCTGTTCGACGAACTGAAGCTGCCGGCGCTGATGAAGACCCCTAAAGGCCAGCCCAGCACCAACGAAGAGGCGCTGGAGGCGATCGCCGAGCAGCACGAACTGCCGCGGGTGATCCTGGAGTACCGCGGCCTAGCCAAGCTGCGCAGCACCTACACCGACAAGCTGCCGGAGATGATCAATCCCGGCACCGGCCGCGTGCACACCAGTTACCACCAGGCCGGCGCGGCCACCGGGCGGTTGTCCTCGGCCGATCCGAACCTGCAGAACATCCCGATCCGCACCGACGACGGCCGCCGCATCCGCCGCGCCTTCGTCGCCCCGCCCGGGCGCAAGCTGATCGCCTGCGACTACTCGCAGATCGAACTGCGGATCATGGCCCACCTGTCCGAGGACCCGGGCCTGCTGCGCGCCTTCGGCGCCGGCGTGGACGTGCACCGCGCCACCGCCGCCGAAGTGTTCGGGCGCAAGCTGGAAGACGTCACGAGCAACGAACGCCGCGCCGCTAAGGCGATCAATTTCGGCCTGATGTACGGCATGAGCGCGTTCGGCCTGGCCCGCAACCTGGGCATCGGCCGCGGCGAGGCGCAGGACTACGTGGCGCTTTACTTCAGCCGCTACCCGGCGGTGCGCGACTTCATGGAGCGCATGCGCGAACAGGCGCGTAGCCAGGGCTACGTGGAGACCCTGTTCGGCCGCCGCCTGTATCTGAACGACATCAATGCCAAGCAGCAGGGGCTGCGCGCCGGCGCCGAGCGCGCCGCGATCAACGCGCCGATGCAGGGCACCGCCGCGGACATCATCAAGCGCGCGATGGTGACCGTGGACGCCTGGCTGGAGCAGCACCGCGAACGCGCGCTGATGATCCTGCAGGTGCACGACGAACTGGTGTTCGAGGCCGACGCCGACTTCGTCGACACCTTGCTGCCGGAAGTGACCCGGCGGATGGCCGCCGCCGCCGAACTGAAGGTGCCGCTGGTGGTGGATAGCGGCGTCGGCGACAACTGGGACGAGGCACACTAGTCTTTACTCGGGACGCGGGACGCGGGCAGGTGTCGCGAACGGCACAGCCGGTTGGCTGGGTCGCGCGCCTGAACGTCTTTATGCGTTGCCAGGCATGCCCCTGGCGCAAGAATCGCCCGCGGCGAAGGGACGACCGCCGCGCCAGCGTCCACGCCTGGATCGCCGTCGTCGCTCGAATGCGGATCGGGACCGGATCGATGCTGCAGCATTGACGCACCAAAAGGCGAGCAGCGCGCGGTTTCGGGATTCACTCCGCATCGCAAACCAGCGGCTGCCGCGTTCTTGTGCGCCGATCCGTCCTATAAAAAGCAGTTGTTCCTGGAACCCTACGTTGCATGGAATTTTGCGAATGAATCGGTCCTTAATTCGATGAATTTTTAACTAAAATCTTCACGAACTAGCAAGGTGCAAAATGTTTTTATATCCCTCGACAGGCGCAATACCTGTCGCGGATCTCCTCCCATCCCCTGGAGCAGATCCAGGAACGGCGACTCCTCCCCAAGTCTCCGTTCCCTGGCCCCGCCGACCCCCCCCTGGTCCGCGGGGCTTTTTTATTGGGTCCTGGAAAATCCAGTGCACTGCCATCGCCAGCGGCGTAAGGTCGCGGCTCCCCCCAATCCTGCGAGCCGTGCGATGCCCGATCTTTTTCATCTGTCGATGCCATGGTGGGAATTCATTTTCCGCGCGGTGGTGGTGTATGCGGCGGTGCTGACCATGGTGCGGGTGTCGGGCAAGCGCGCGATGGGGCAATTGACACCGTTCGACATGCTGCTGATCGTGCTGCTCGGCAATGCGGTGCAGAACGCCTTGCTGGGCCAGGACACCTCGCTCGGCGGCGGCCTGTTGCTGGCGGCGACGCTGATTACGCTGAACTTCGGGGTCGGCCTGATCACCTCGCGCAGCGATCGCGCCGAACGCCTGATCGAAGGCGAGCCGGTGGTGCTGGCGCGCGACGGCCACGTGTTCCGCCAGGTGCTGCGCCGCGAACTGGTCAGCAACGCCGACTTCGAGGCGGCGATGCGCCAGCAGGGCTGCGCGGGCCTGGACAACGTGCGCCTGGCGCTGCTGGAAACCAACGGCCACATCACCATCCTGACCACCAAGGACGGTTGAGCGGGCAGCCCCCCGGCGCTTGGCGGCACTCCCTGTAGGAGCGGCGTCACCGCGGCTAGCGGCGCGGCTCGGTCGGTTGCTCCAACTGGTAGAGCGCGTCGTCCAGGGCCTCCCACTGGGTGGTCAACTGCGCGCGCGCATCCTGCAAGCCTCGGTTGTAGAAATGCGGACCGATGCGCTCGGCGACGAAATCCAGCAGGAATTGCGCTTCGAAGCCGCCGATTTCCTGCTGCAGTTCCTCGCGCAGGTAGCGCTGCAGTCGCTCGGCGATGCGTGCCTTGTCCTCGCGCCCCAGCACGCGCGCCGGCAACGGCGCGCTCATGCCAGCCAGTCGCGTGGCACCAGGTACTCGGCCAAGCGCGCCTCGGCGCTGTCTGGTTCGGGCTGGAAGCCGTATTCCCAGCGCACCCGCGGCGGCAGGCTCATCAGGATGCTCTCGCTGCGGCCGCCGCTCTGCAGGCCGAATAGGGTGCCGCGGTCGTAGACCAGGTTGAACTCGACGTAGCGTCCGCGCCGGTACAGCTGGAACTCGCGTTCGCGCTCGCCCCACGGCAGCGCGCGGCGGCGCTCGAGGATCGGCAGGTAGGCGTCCAGGAAGCCGTCGCCGACCGCGCGCTGGTAGGCGAAGTCGCGTTCGAAGTCGGCGTGCAGGTCGTCGAAGAACAACCCGCCCACGCCGCGGGTCTCGTTGCGGTGCTTGAGGAAGAAGTATTCGTCGCACCAACGCTTGTGCGCGGCATAGCGGTCCTCGCCGAACGGCGCGCACAGCGCCTGCGCGGTGCGGTGCCAGTGGCGCACGTCCTCGTCGAACGGGTAGTACGGGGTCAGGTCGAAACCGCCGCCGAACCACCAGGCCACGGTCTGGCCGTCGCGCTCGGCGCGGAAGAAGCGCACGTTGGTGTGGGTGGTGGGCAGGTAGGGGCTGTGCGGGTGGAACACCAGCGACACGCCGGTGGCACGCCACGAGGCGCCGGCCAGTTCCGGCCGGTTGGCGCTGGCCGAAGGCGGCAGGCGCGTGCCGGACACGTCGGAGAAGCCGATCCCGGCCTGCTCGAACAGCGCGCCGTCGCGCAGGATGCGGGTGCGTCCGCCGCCGCCTTCGGCGCGCTGCCACAGGTCCTCGGCGAAGCGGGCCTGGCCGTCGGCGGCCTCGATGGCGGCGCAGATACGGTCCTGCAGCCCGGTCAGGTAATCGCGTACGCGTTCGAATTCGGTCATGGCGGTGGTCTGGCAGTCAGGCGGTGGAAGGGGGTGCCAGCCGCCTTTGCAGAGCGGCTGGCGGCACGGCGCACATTATTGCGTGCCGACCGCCCTGGCCTGTTAACGCGACCGGCATTGCCAAGTCGCCGGGCGCGGCGCTGCGGTTGCAGTGGAGCTTCGCCCGCAGCCGCAGCCGTAGCCGCTTCTTCGTGGCATCTTCCCCAAAGAGGCCGTGGTTCCGTGGGGAGAGGGGCGCTATTGCCAGGCAGTGCAGCGAGCGCCGTGGCGCCGCGACAGCTATGGCGCCGTTACTGCTGCGCGGCACCGCAGTGGCCAGTCTCGTCGCCGAACAACACCACAAAGCGGTGCGCGCGATCCAGGCCGATCAGCCGCTTCGCACCGAGCGGACGCAGCTGCCATTGCTGTCCATCCCGCTGACGCAGCGCGATCTGGCCGTGCTCCAGGTGCGCTTGCATGACGTCGCCATTGCCGTCGCGCACGCTGCCGTCGTCGCGGAACTGCAGACTGAGCGACGTGCCCAGCGGTGCGATGAAACGGCCGCATGGCAGCCGCGTGGCCGGCGGCGACTGCAGCAGCGTCGCGTCCACTTCCTCCAGTGCCGTGGTGCGGCCGCAGGCCACCGGATCGGACAGCGCGCAGGCCTGTTCCAGCAGCGCCTTGGCGCGCAGGAACTTGCCTGCGTCCCACTGCCGTTCCGCTGCCGCGGTGCAGATCTGCGCGGAGGCGCTGCGCCGGCACACGGCTTCGGGCTGCACGGCGGCGCCGGCCTGGGCGGGCGCGGTTGCTGCGGCCGGAGCGGGATCGAGCAGCGCACGGCAGGCG
>NZ_CAPJ01000218.1 GCF_000331775.1 Xanthomonas translucens pv. translucens DSM 18974 | reverse complement strand
CAGGCGGTGCACCGGCTGCAGGTGCCGGGGCTGGACGCGGACCGCCACCTGGTGGTGGTCGAGCGCGGCTGAGCCGCCGGACGCGGCCGGCGCGCCGACGCCGATTTCCGCCCCAGGGGGGTGTGACCGCATAATGCCCGGTCCCACCCATCGCCGACGAGGCTCCCGCATGGCCCGCATCATCGCCATCGCCAACCAGAAAGGCGGCGTCGGCAAGACCACCACGGCGGTCAACCTGGCAGCGGCGCTCGCGCGCCAGCCGCAGCGCGTGCTGCTGGTGGACCTGGATTCGCAAGGCAACGCGACGATGGGCAGCGGCATCGACAAGCGCGAGGTGGCGGCGTCCACCTGCGACGTGCTGCTGGGCGAAAGCAGCGCCGCGCAGATCCGGGTGACCGCGCCGGAAGGCTTCGACCTGCTGCCCGGCAACATCGACCTGACCGCCGCCGAGATTCAGCTGATGGACCAGCCGGCGCGCGAGCAGCGGCTGAAGACCGCACTGGCGCCGCTGCGCGCCGAGTACGACTTCATCCTGATCGACTGCCCGCCGGCGCTGTCGCTGCTGACCCTGAACGCGCTGACCGCCGCCGACTCGATCATCGTGCCGATGCAGTGCGAGTACTACGCGCTGGAAGGGCTGACCGCGCTGCTGGAGACCATCGAGGCACTGCGCGCCGACCTCAATCCGACGCTGGAGATCGAAGGCGTGCTGCGCACCATGTTCGACGTGCGCAACAACCTGGCCAACGCGGTGTCGGCGGAGCTGACCAACCATTTCGGCGACAAGGTGTTCCGCACCATCGTGCCGCGCAACGTGCGCCTGGCCGAGGCGCCCAGCCACGGCCAGAGCATCGTCGGCTACGACCGCACCTCGCGCGGCGGCGTGGCCTACCTGGGCCTGGCCGGCGAGATCGTGCGCCGTCGCGACGAACGCAACCGGCCCGTCCCGGCCATGGAGAGTTACTGATGAGCGCCAAGCCCCCCGCCCTCGGAGCGAAGAAGCGCGGCCTGGGCCGTGGCCTGGAAGCGTTGCTGGGACCGAAGGGCGGCGCGGCCGCGCCGGCGCCCAACGACGCAGCGCAGCCCGGCGAGAGCCTGCGCCAGCTGCCGGTCGGGCAGTTGCAGCCGGGCAAGTACCAGCCGCGCCAGGAAATGGACGAGGGCAAGCTGCAGGAGCTGGCCGAGTCGATCAAGGCGCAGGGCGTGATCCAGCCGATCGTCGCCCGCGAACTGGCGCCGGGCAAGTTCGAGATCGTCGCCGGCGAACGCCGCTGGCGCGCCTCGCAGCTGGCCGGGCTGAGCGAGGTGCCGGTGGTGGTGCGCGAGCTCGACGACCGCACCGTCATCGCCATGGCGCTGATCGAGAACATCCAGCGCGAGGACCTCAACCCGCTGGAGGAAGCGCAGGCGCTGCAGCGGCTGATCGACGAATTCGCGCTGACCCACGCCGAGGCCGCCGAAGCGGTGGGCCGCTCGCGCGCCTCGGTGTCCAACCTGCTGCGCCTGCTCGAGCTGCCGCCGGCGATCCGCGCGCTGCTCGAGGCCGGGCGCCTGGAAATGGGCCATGCGCGCGCGCTGCTGACGCTGTCGCCGGACCTGGCCAGCCGCCTGGCCTCCGACGCCGCCGACCAGGGCTGGTCGGTGCGCGAGGTCGAGCACCGCGCGCAGCAGTTCGCCGCCGGCAAGGTGCCCAGCAACCGCAAGGCCAAGCCTGGCCGCGTTGCGCCGCAGGCCGACATCGCCTCGCTGGAGACCGAACTGTCCGAATCGCTGGGCACCAAGGTCGCCATCGCCCACGGCCGCGGCGGCAAGGGCAAGCTGGTGATCCACTACACCGATCTGGACACGCTCGACGGCGTGCTGGAGCGGCTGCGCGGCAAGGTCGGCTGAGCGCCGCCGCTGATTTGCGCATGACCTCCGCTCTCGTTCCCGCTCTCGCACAAGGCGCGCGCCGATGACGGTCCTGGTCACCGGCGCGGCCGGCTTCGTGGGCGCCTACACCTGCCGTGCGCTGGCCGCGCGCGGCGAGACGGTGGTGGGGCTGGACAACTACAACGACTACTACGACCCGCAGCTCAAGCGCGACCGCGTCGCCGCGCTGTGCCCGCAGGCCGATATCCGCCGGCTCGACCTCACCGACCGCGACAGCCTCACCGCGCTGTTCGACGAGATCCGTCCTGCGCGCGTGGTGCACCTGGCCGCGCAGGCGGGGGTGCGCTATTCGCTGCAGAACCCGTACGCCTACGTCGACAGCAACCTGGTCGGCTTCGTCAACGTGCTGGAACTGTGCCGGCACCGCGGCGTGCAGCACCTGGCTTATGCGTCGAGCAGCTCGGTGTACGGTGATTCGGCGACGCCGCCGTTCTCCGAGGACCAGCGCATCGACCAGCCGCGCTCGCTGTACGCGGCGACCAAGGCCGCCAACGAACTGATGGCCTACACCTATGCGCAGCTGTACGGCCTGCGCGCCACCGGCCTGCGCTTCTTCACCGTGTACGGCCCGTGGGGCCGGCCGGACATGGCGCCGCTGCTGTTCAGCCGCGCGGTGCTGGCCGGGCGGCCGATCGAGGTGTTCAACCATGGCCGCATGCGCCGCGACTTCACCTTCGTTGCCGACATTGTCGCCGGCGTGCTCGGCGCGCTCGACCACCCGTCCACGGACGCCGTGCCGCATCGCGTGTTCAACCTGGGCAACCACACCCCGGTCGAACTGGAGCGCTTCATCGGCGTGATCGAGGCCGCCGCCGGCCGCGCCGCGGAGAAGGTGTACACGCCGATGCAGCCTGGCGACATGGTCGAGACGATGGCCGATACTGCGCGCGCCCACGCCGCGTTCGGCTTCGATCCGAGCACCCCGATCGAGGTCGGGTTGCCGCAGGTGGTGCAGTGGTGCCGCGATTATTTCGGTGCCGCGGTCTGACACTGTAGCCCCGGGCCACCGGCCCAGGGCAAAATGCGCGGTCTTTTTGCGTCGTTGCCGCCGTTTCCCGCATTTTTCCATTGCGTTGCCGTCGAGCCTAATCGAGCCATGAACCAGCCTTCCCTTTCCGTCGTCGTCCCGGTGTTCAACGAGCGCGACAACGTGCCGCCGCTGGTGGCGGAGATCGTCGCCGCGCTGCGCGGCGTGACCGATTTCGAGATCGTTTACGTCGACGACCATTCGCGCGACGACACCCTGGCGGTGCTGGAGGGGCTGAAGGTGAGCACGCCGGAGCTGCGGGTGCTGCACCACGTCAGCCAGAGCGGGCAGAGCACCGCGGTGCGCAACGGGGTCAAGGCCGCGCGCGGCGCGTGGATCGCCACCCTCGACGGCGACGGCCAGAACGATCCGGCCGACATCCCCAAGCTGCTCGCCGCGCGCGCCGCGGCGGACGCGCAGGTCAAGCTGTTCGCCGGCTGGCGCGTGTCGCGGCAGGACTCGGGCAGCAAGCGCTGGGCCTCCAAGTGGGCCAACGCGATCCGCGCGCGCATGCTGCGCGACGACACCCCCGACACCGGCTGCGGCATCAAGCTGTTCGAGCGCGCCGCGTTCCTGGACCTGCCGTACTTCGACCACATGCACCGCTACCTGCCGGCGCTGATGCAGCGCGCCGGCTGGCAGACCCTGAGCGTGCCGGTGCACCATCGCCACCGCACCTCGGGCGTGTCCAAGTACAACAACCTCAACCGCGCCCTGGTCGGGATCCGCGACCTGCGCGGCGTGGCCTGGCTGATCGCGCGCAGCCGCCGCACCGTGGTGCAGGAGCGCTGAAGATGGACGCGCATTTCCTCAACGAACCGATCCAGGCGCTGTACTGGACCGGCCTGCACGTCACCGGCTGGAAGCTGATCGGCTATGTCGGCGCGCTGATGTTCGGCGGCCGCTGGCTGGTGCAGTTCGTCGCCTCCAAGCGCGCCGGCAAGCCGGTGATCCCGCGCCTGTTCTGGTACATGAGCGTGGTCGGCAGCCTGATGACGCTGAGCTACTTCCTGTTCTCGGCCAAGCAGGACTCGGTCGGCGTGCTGCAGAACCTGTTCCCGGCCTTCACCGCGTTCTACAGCCTGTACCTGGACATCAAGCACCGCGGCTGGCACCGGGATCGTGCGGCGCATTGAGCCGGCGGGAGTGTTTCCCAGTTCCGGCGGGAATCTTGTCGCAGCTTCAGCCGCGACCGCTTTTGCTCTCCCCATGCGCAGGCAACCAGATCGCATCCCAATACGGATAATCGCCCAAGCGACGGACCAGGCCAGCGCGCAATGGATTGGCCACGATATAGCGTGCCGCGGTCAGCATGTCGTCCTCGCGCCGCAGCGCGCGATCATGGAAGCCGGGCGACCACACCCTGCCGCCGCGGCCGCGTGCGCGATTCACCGCATGTGCGCATCGGCCCTTGGCGTGTTGCATCGCGTCGGACAGCGTCGCGCGCGGACCCAGTTCGATCAGGCCGTGCCAGTGATCGGGCATCAATACCCAGCACAGCAGTTGCACCTGCGGCCAGCTGGCGGGCTCGGAAAGGCAGGCCGCCGCTGCACGTGCGCAACGCCAGTCCGAGAACAGCGCTGTGCGTTGGAAGGTCACCACCGTCAACAGATAGGTGCGCCCGGCCTCATCGTGGCGGCCGCTGCGCAATGCGGCATGTCCTGGGAAATGGGCGAGCGGATGCATGGCGTGCAGCGTGCCTGCAGCAGTGAGCGGCGCCTATCGGCCGAAGTCTGTGCGCCGTGTCGGGAAATGCCACGCGTTGCACGGACGGATGCCTGGCATTGCGCGTTGGGTAGAAGCAGGACGTCCGGCCCACCCCCACGCCGCGCCCGGGATGCGATCATCGGGCTCTCGTTCCCATTACCAATTGTCGCCCATGCCGATCGCCAAGACCCCGCTGGCCGCTTCCCTGTTGCTTGCGCTCGCACTCGCCACGCCGGCGCTGGCCGCTGCGCCGGCCGTCCCGCCGGCGGCGGCCACCGCCTCCGCTGCCGATGCCCGCTTCCAGGCCATCTACGAAAAGGAGTGGACGTGGCGGCAGGCGCAGGTCGGGCAGGCCGACGAGGACAGCGACAGCAGCGGCGACAACCAGCAGCTGCCCGACGTCGGCGCGGCGGCGCAGGCGGCGCGGCTGAAGCTGTGGGACGACGTGCTGCGCCAGCTGGATGCGATCGACCCGGCGCAGCTGTCGGCCGACAACCAGGTCAACCTGGCGGTGTACCGTCCGCAGATCGAGAACCTCGCCGCTGCGGTGCGCCTGCGCGCCTACGAGATGCCGTTCAACTCCGACAGCGCGTTCTGGTCCGACCTGGGCTTCATGGCACGGCGCACGCTGCGCACCCCGGCCGAGTACCGCGCCTACATCGCGCGGCTCGACGATGTGCCGCGCTACTTCGCACAGCAGACCGACAACATGCGCGCCGGCCTCAAGCGCGGCTTCAGCGTGCCGCGCGCGGTGCTGGAAGGGCGCGACGGTTCGATCGCCAACGTCGCCGAACTCAAGGACCCCACCGCCGCGGCGCTGTACGCGCCGTTCAAGCAGCTGCCGGCGCAGATCCCGGCCGCCGAGCAGCAGGCGCTGCGCGAGCAGGCGCAGGCAGCGATCCGCGACAAGGTGATCCCGGCGTACGCGCAGCTGCTGCGCTTCTATCGCGAAGAATACGTGCCGCAGGCGCGCACCACGCTCGCCGCCGAGGCGCTGCCCGACGGCAAGGCCTACTACCAGCAGCAGATCCGCGAATACACCACGCTGGAAATGCGCCCGGAGCAGATCCACCAACTGGGCCTGCAGGAAGTGGCGCGGATCCAGAAGGAGATGGACGCGATCATCCAACAGGTCGGCTTCAAGCCGCCGGCCGGTCAGCAGACGTTCCCGGCATTCCTGCAGTTCCTGCGCAGCGACCCGCAGTTCTACGTCAAGACGCCGCAGGAACTGCTCGACCGCGCGGCGTGGATCGCCAAGCGCGTGGATGGCGAAGTCGGCAAGTTCATCGGTACGCTGCCGCGCGGGCGCTTCACCATCGTGCCGGTGCCGCCGGAGATCGCGCCGTTCTGGACCGCCGGCCGCGGCGGCGTCGGCACCTACTGGCTCAACACCTACAACCTGCCGGCGCGCCCGCTGTACAACCTGCCGGCGCTGACCCTGCACGAATCCTCGCCCGGCCACTCGTTGCAGGGCGCGTTGGCCGAAGAGCAGGGCGCGCAGCCGGCGTTCCGTCGCGAGAACTACATCTCCGCCTACGGCGAAGGCTGGGCGCTGTACACAGAAAAGCTGGGCAAGGAGATGGGCATCTACGAAACCCCGTACGAGGATTTCGGCCGCCTCAGTTACGAAATGTGGCGCGCCTGCCGGCTGGTGATCGACACCGGCGTGCATCACAAGGGCTGGAGCCGCGAGCAGGCGCTGGCCTACCTGCGCGAGCACACCGCGCTCAGCGAGCACGAAGTCACCACCGAGGTCGATCGCTACATCTCCTGGCCGGGGCAGGCGCTGAGCTACAAGCTCGGCGAGATCGCCATCGTCAAGCTGCGCGCCGAGGCCGAACGCGAACTGGGCACGGACTTCGATATCAAGGCCTTCCACGACGCGGTACTGAAACAGGGCTCGGTGCCGCTGCCGGTCTTGCAACAGCAGGTACGCGCCTTCATCGCCGAGAGCAAGCAGCAGGCCGCCGCACGCAAACCCGCCGCAACCAAGCCCGAATAACCGCCACGCGCTCCCTTCTCCCGCCGGGAGAAGGTGGCGCGTGGCGCCGGATGAGGGTGCGACCGCCAGGGTGCGACCGCTACCGAGTGCGGTGAACCCGCCAGTACGCGAGCGCAAACGAGACGGCGACCGCCAGCACCCGCTCAGGCGACGACCATCGACGCCGTGTTGAACGGGCTGGTGATGTCGCCTTCGTGCGCAAGCTGCGCGAGAACGGCCTGGCGCTGGCGCGGTTGCCCGGTGCTGATGACCGCGCTGGTGGCGACGCTGGGCTTCGTGCCGATGGCGTTCAACGTCGGCGCTGGCGCCGACGTGCAGCGGCCGCTAGCCACGCTCGTGATCGGCGGCATCGTCTCGTCCACGCTGCTGACCTTGCTGGTGTTGCCGGTGCTGTATCGCTGGCTGCACAGGCGCGACAATTGAGATTCCGGTCCGGTCGCCGCGTTGGGTGGTTCGCTATCTTTCTGGCAGCGTCTTGCTGGATCCGAGCAGGACGACTGCAGTTTGCGAACGAGCGATAAAGGACGGCGCACATGATCGATTGGCCCAACATCCTCGCCACTCTAGCCGCCGCCGCGATCGGTGGTTGGGTGGCCGCTGGTGTGGCGAGCAGGCAGATCCAAGCCTCCTTGCAGGTTGAGCGGGAGAAGGTGAGGCAGGAGACATCGAAAGAGCTGATAGAGGCGATCGACTCCTTCGTGCATATTGCTTATCGCCATGACAATGAGGAGAAACGCCATGAACGGCAGCGCTTGCGGCGTAGGATTCTTTCGCTCATGGCATTGGCGTTGCCAGAACAGTTTTCCGACACCCAGCGGCATCTGGATATGATCGACCGCTGGTGGTGGAGGAAGCAGTACCAACCCTCTGCGCTGCCAATACAGGGAACGGGATTCACCGCGACCAATGACTTCTTCGAAGGGGTAAAGACGAGGTTGTTCCGCGACGTATTTGGGCAACGCATCGAATTCAGCGGCGAAAGCGAGCGCACCGACGCAGCGCCGAGCGGAAATTAGCTACGCCATGTATGGGCGGCGGTGTGAGGCGTGCTTGACGTGATGAGCGCGGCATGTGCGGTCCGCCCGCCGCTTGCGTACGCCTCTCTGGTAAATGCTTGCGGCACAAGGGAAAGGCATGCATAATGCGCGGCTCGCTGTGCCCGGCTGCTGTCGGGCCGGCGGCCGGAAACGCGATCTCCGGCCGGCCTCTCCCAGCGTAACTGCTTGATTTCCCACGTCGCGTGGTGGCCCGCAAGGCTGCCGGGGCCGCCGTCTCCCAGGCTATGGGCGACAACCATTGCGGATCCGTCCGCAAGAGCCCGGCCATCCATGGCCGGACTTCCTAACTTATCGAGGTGCGTAATGTCCCGCGTATGCCAAGTGTCCGGCAAGCGTGTGCAGACGGGTAACAACGTCTCCCACGCCAACAACAGAACCCGTCGCCGCTTCCTGCCCAACCTGCACGAGCGCCGCTTCTGGGTCGCCAGCGAGAACCGCTGGATCAAGCTCCGTGTCTCCGCGCATGCGTTGCGCACCATCGACAAGAACGGGATCGATGCCGTTCTGAAAGAGCTGCGCGCGCGCGGCGAAAAGGTCTGAGGAGTAAACAATCATGGCAGGCAAGCGTGACAAGATCCGTATGATTTCCTCGGCCGCCACCGGCCACTTCTACACCACGGACAAGAACAAGAAGAACACTCCGGGGAAGATGGAAATGATGAAGTACGACCCGGTCGTGCGTAAGCACGTGATGTACAAGGAAGGCAAGATCAAGTGATCGACTGATCGCTGGATCGCTGTTCCGGTCGACACGAAACCCGCCGCAAGGCGGGTTTCGTGCGTCTGGGGCCTGCACACTCCGAACCGGCGGTCTGCGCCGTCGCTGTTGCAGTCGCGACGTAGTTGGATCCCGCGTGCGCCGGCCTGGCCAGCGGCGGCAACGCACGCAATGGTTGCGTTTGCCGCCGCAGCCCGCAGAATCGGGCGACTTGGCTTGCGAAGGGTCGCGATGCTGCCGTTCTGGTTGGAAGGCACCTGGCTGTTGGCGCTGGACTGGCTGATCCGGCTGGTGGCGTTGTTGTGGATCCCCGCGCGCACCACGCCCGGCGCGGCGCGCAGCTGGCTGCTGCTGGTGGGCTTCGTGCCGGTGCTGGGCCTGCCGCTGTACCTGCTGCTCGGCCATCCGTGGCTGTCGCGCGAGCGCATCCAGCGCCAGGCGCAGGCTTCGCAGGTGATCCGCGAGCAGCAAGTGCCGATGACCGCGCTGCGCTGGACCCCGTCCGCCGACACCACGATCGCCGAAGTGGTGCCGCTGATCGAGCGCCAGGGCGATTTCATGCCGACCCATGGCAATACGGTGGAGTTGCTCGACCGCTATGCGGATTCGCTGCAGGCGTTGATCGACGACATCGACGCGGCGGTCGAACGCGTGCACCTGCTGTACTACCTGATGTTCGACGATGCGGTCGGCGACGCGGTCGTGGCCGCGCTGCTGCGTGCCGCCGCGCGCGGCGTGCGTTGCCGCCTGCTGCTCGATGCGCGTGGCGGCAAGCGCGGCCTGCGCCGCTACCGCAAGCGTTTGCGCGCTGCAGGCGTCGAGGTGCAGGCGCTGCTGCCGGGCGGGCTGCGCTGGCGCCGCAGCGGGCGCATGGACTTGCGCAACCACCGCAAGATCGCGGTGATCGACAACCGCGTCGGCTACACCGGTTCGCAGAACCTGGCCGCGGCCGAATTCGTGCGCGGCCATCCCAACCGCGAACTGGTGGTGCGCCTGCAGGGGCCGGTGGTCGGGCACCTGGAGGCGGTGTTCGCCAGCGATTGGTTCATCGAGACCGGGCAGCGCCTGCGCGTGGCCGACGGCACCGCGGTGCACGGCGCCGATACCGCCACGCAACTGCTGCCCAGCGGCCCGGCGTATCCGTTCGAGAACGCGCGCGATGCGGTCAACGCGCTGATCCACCTGGCGCGGCGGCGGATCGTGATGGTCACGCCGTACTTCGTGCCCGACGAGGCCACGCTCAGCGCGCTGCGCATCGCCGCGCTGTCCGGGGTGGACGTGCAGCTGATCCTGTCGGAGAGCAGCAACCAACGGCTCACCGCCTGGGCGCAGGAGGCCTACTACGACGAACTGCTGCGCAGCGGGGTCAAGATCGCGCTGTACCGGCCGTGCTTCCTGCACGCCAAGCATCTGAGCGTGGACGAGGGCATCGCCCTGGTCGGCTCGATCAATCTGGACATCCGTTCCTTCGCGCTGAACGCGGAGATCGGCGTGCTGTGCTACTGCACGGAGGTGGTGCAGCGGCTGCGCGCGGTGGAGGCCGACTACCTGGCCGATGCGCGCGCGCTGTCGCTGCAGGAATGGCGCAAGCGACCGACCTGGCGGCGCAGCCGCGAAGGCATCGCCCGCCTGGCCGATGCGCTGATGTGAAGGCGCACGCACATGACAGCATGATGTCGCCGCCATGCGCGATCTTCACCGCGACATGCGCGATGGTTCTTAGCCACGGGCGGAGCCGGCGAGGGCATCCCTTACAATCGCCGCTATGAGCGAACTCTTGCCCACCGCATCCGATGGCGACGGCGACTGCGATATCGCCATCGTCGGCGGCGGCGCGGCCGGCACGCTGGTCGCGTTGCAGTTGCTGCGGCAGGCCACGCATGCCCTGCGGCTGCAGCTGATCGAACCGCAGGCCGCGCTGGCGCAGGGCGTGGCCTATGCGACGCCGTGCGCGGAGCACCTGCTGAACGTACCGGCTGGGCGCATGAGCGCCTTCGCCGAGCTGCCCGACGATTTCCTCGACTGGCTGCAGCAGCAAGCCTTGTATCCGGTGCTGCCGCGTGCTGCGCTGGCGCAGGCCTATGTGCAGCGCCGCCACTACGGCGACTACCTGCGCGCGCGGCTGGCGCAGGCGCAGGCCGCAAGCCCGGCGCAGCTGCAGTGGCGGCAGCAGCGGGCGCTGGCGCTGGATCGCGATGCGCATGGACAGGCGCTGCAACTGCAGGATGGCGCTACGCTGCGCGCGCAGGCGACGGTGCTGGCGTTGGGCAACAGCCTGCGTCCGCTGCCGGCGCGCGGCGCGGCCAGCCTGCCCGCGCACGTGCGCGTAGACGCCTGGAATTACGCACAGCTGCGCGCGATCCCGCGCGAGTCCACGGTGTGCATCGTCGGTGCCGGCTTGAGCATGGTGGACAGCGTGCTGACCCTGCTCGCCAATGCGCACCGCGGCCCGGTGCACGTGATCTCGCGGCATGCGGTACTGCCGCTGCCGCATGCCGAGCATGCCGGCCACGCCGCGGCCGACTTCGACCCGCAGCCGTTGCTGGCGCTGCCGCTGCGCCAGCGCCTGCGCGCGCTGA
>NZ_CAPJ01000219.1 GCF_000331775.1 Xanthomonas translucens pv. translucens DSM 18974 | reverse complement strand
GCATGCGCCGCTGGCGCATGTCGGTACCGGCTGGAGCCACAGCGGCGACTATCTATTGGTGGCGATCGGCGCGCACGCGCGGCTGGGCGTGGACATCGAACACCAGCGCGCGCGGCCGCGGCTGCTGGAACTTGCGCAGCGCTTCTTCCATGCCGGCGAAGTCGCCGCGTTGCAAGCGCTGGCCGAACCGGCGCGCGAGGCGCTGTTCTTCCGCCTGTGGTGCGCCAAGGAAGCGCTGCTGAAGGCGCACGGGCACGGGCTGTCGTTCGGGCTGCATCGGCTGCGCTTCGGCGAAGACGCTGCCGGTGTGCTGCAGCTCACCTGGTGCGACCCGGCGCTGGGTGTGGCCGCACGCTGGCAGGTGCACGAATGGGTGCCGGCACCGGACTATCGCGCCGCGCTGGCCTGGTATCCGCTGGAGTCGGCGTAGCGCCGCCCGGTCTTCCTGTAGGAGCGGCTTCAGCCGCGACAGGCACTCTCCGTCAAGGCCATGTCGCGGCTGAAGCCGCCTACAAGGAAGCGGCAGCGCGCCGCTTGCATCCGCCACCGCGCCGGCCGGCCGTCGGCGGTCACCGGCCGATGGCGTTTCCTGGAAATCCGAGATGCCGCTGCACCACGACTGCCACGAAACGCTGCGGATCATCGGCCGCGACGATGTCGGCGACATGGCGGTGACGTTGGCATCACCTGCGATAATCGGGCGATGAACGATGCCTCCCTTCCCGACTCCGTCCGCGCCGCGCTCGACCAGGGCCTGCGCGCGCAAGGCCTGGACGCCGCCGCGCTGGCGCCGCCGCTGCTGGCTTACCTGGCGCTGCTGGCGCGCTGGAACCGCACCTACAACCTCACCGCGGTCCGCGACCCGCACGAGATGGTGACCCGGCACCTGCTCGATTCGCTGGCGATGCAGCCGTTCGTGGAAGCCGGCACGCTGGCCGACCTGGGTACCGGCCCGGGGCTGCCCGGCATCCCGCTGGCGATCGCGCGGCCGCAGCTGCGGGTGACCCTGGTCGAGAGCAACGGCAAGAAGGCGCGGTTCCTGCGCGAGGCGGTGCGCCAGCTGCGCCTGGACAACGCGCGCGTGGCCGAAGCGCGCGCCGAGGCCGTGGACGAACCCGGCGCCTACGATGTCCTGACCGCGCGCGCGCTGGACACGCTGGCCGGTATCGTCGCCGTCGGCGGCCACCTGCTGCGCCCGGGCGGGCGGCTGCTGGCGATGAAGGGCGTGCGCCCGGACGAGGAGATCGCCGCGCTGCCGCCGGGCTGGGCG
>NZ_CAPJ01000220.1 GCF_000331775.1 Xanthomonas translucens pv. translucens DSM 18974 | reverse complement strand
CGGCGCAGCACCGCGCGCGCGGCTTGCGCGGCCTGGGCGACGAAGTCGCTGCGGATCGTGGCCACGGCCTGTTCCACCGCCGGCAGGTGCCGCTCCACCTCGGCCTCGGCGGCCGCCTGCCGCGCCTGCGTCTGCAGCAACTGCGTCTGCAGCCGCAGCCGTTGCTGCTGCAGATAGCTCGCCCGCGACTCGGCTGGGACGGAGGACATCAACGTGGGCGAGCTGGGACGTTCATTGCGCGAATCTTAGCGTGTCGCCTGCCATGCGCTGCGCCGCTTGCGCCACCTTGCGGACGAACCGGGCGCTGACGCGGGCTGCGTGCCGGCTGGCGCGGCGAACGCGCGCGTCCATTGCGACCGGTCGCTGCCGTCGCGCAGCACCGCGCCTTGCGCGCGCCTGCAGCGGATGAGGGATCCAGCGCTGGAACGGCGCAATCGGCCCGTCCAGCGATGCGCCACGCCATGCGATCCAGCGCCGCGCCCGCATCCAGCGGCAGAACGGAGGTGGCGCGTATCGCCGCCGTCGGCATCCCGCTCGCGGGTGCGCTGCCTGCCGGTCCGTACAAGACGATCCGCTGCGCCTCCACGCCGCGCGCCTGCAATCGGTCTGCCGGCAATGCCTTGTCGCGCGTGTGCGGTTGATGCGCGAATGCCGCTGGCCGATCCGGTCGATCGGCACACTGCGGCGCCGCTGCAACTGGCGTGGCCACGCCCGGGCGCACGCATGGACCGGGCCGCACTGTGGCGGGCGCCGACGAAGACGCTGGCGATGCGGGTCTGCTTCGGCCTGGTGCTGCGCGGCGCCTTGCTGTGGGCGGCGCGCTAGACTGCAGCGAACGCACCGGGGACGTCGCTCTTGGTTTCCAGCTGGATCCTGCTGTTGGTGTCGGTCGGCTACGCGGCGCTGCTGTTCACGGTGGCGTGGTGGGGCGATCGGCGGCCGCTGTACCCGGAGCGGCCGTGGCTGCGCCCGGCGGTGTACAGCCTGGCGCTGGCGGTGTACTGCTCGTCGTGGACGTTCTACGGCGCGGTCGGCAGCGCGGTGCGCAATGGCGCCGGCTACCTGCCGATCTACCTGGGGCCGTTGCTGCTGCTGCTGTTCGGCTGGCACATCATCGAACGCCTGGCGTTGATCGCGCGCAGCGAGAACACGGTGTCCATCGCCGACTTCATCTCTTCGCGCTATGGCCGCTCGCGGCGCCTGGCGGCGCTGGTGGCGGTGATCGCGCTGGTCGGCGTGGTGCCGTACCTGGCGCTGCAGTACAAGGCGGTGGCGATGAGCCTGCAGGTGCTCAGCGGCCAGTCCAGCGCCGGAGCACCGTTCTACGCCGATCCGGCGCTGTACGTGGCGCTGTTGATGGCGCTGTTCGCGACCCTGTTCGGCACCCGCCAGGTGGACGCCACCGAACACCACCACGGCATGATGCTGGCGATCGCGCTGGAATCGGTGGTCAAGCTGCTGGCGATGGTTGCGGTCGGCGTGTTCGCCTACGTCTGGCTGAGCGGGCGCGATGGCCAGGTGCTGCAGTCGGCGCGCACCTTGTTCCAGAACACCCCGCCGGTCGGCTTCATCTCGCAGACCCTGCTCAGCTTCCTGGCCATCGTGTGCCTGCCGCGGCAGTTCCACGTGGCGGTGGTGGAGTGCAGCGACATCGGCGACATCCGCAAGGCGCGCTGGCTGTTCGGGCTGTATCTGGTGGTGATCTCGGCGATGGTGGTGCCGATCGCCGCGGCCGGCATCGCCCTGTTCGGCCAGTCCGGCGAGGTAGCCCACGACAGCATCGTGCTGGCGTTGCCGCTGGCCGAGGGCCGCACCGCGCTGGCGCTGGTCGCCTACGTGGGCGGGTTCTCCGCCGCCACCGGCATGGTCATCGTCTCCAGCATCGCGCTGGCGACGATGATCAGCAACGATCTGGTGATGCCGGTGCTGCTGCGCCGGCGCGGGCACCAGGCGGCCGGCGCCGACGTCGCCTCGCGGGTGTTGTGGATCCGCCGCCTGGCGATCCTGCTGCTGGCGCTGATCGCCTACGGCTACTACCGCAGCAGCAGCGACGACAGCTCGCTGGCCTCGTACGGGCTGATGGCCTTCGCCGCGGTGGCGCAGTTCGCGCCGGGCGTGATCGGCGGGCTGTATTGGCGCGGCGCCAGCCGCAAAGGCGTGGAGACCGGCATGGTGCTGGGCTTCGGCACCTGGATCTACACCTTGCTGCTGCCGGCGCTGACCCAGTCCGGCTGGCTGGCGCCGGACTGGCTGCACGACGGGCCGTTCGGCGTCTCCTGGCTGCAACCGCAGCAGCTGTTCGGGATGAGCGGCTGGGACCCGCTGGCGCATGGCACGTTCTGGTCGCTGCTGGTCAATGTCGGCACGATGATGCTGGTGTCGGCGCGCTGGCGCCCGGGTTTGGACGAGCGGCTGCGCGCGGCGCCGTTCCTGGAGCCGTATTCGCAGCGGCCGGCGGTGGCCGGCGACTGGCTCGGGCACGTGCACGTGATCGACCTGCAGGCCCTGGCCGAACGCATGGTCGGCGAGCGCCACGCGCGCCGCGCCTTCGCCGAACAGGCGCAACTGCTCGGCCGCGAGCCGCAGCCCAGCGCGGTGGCGGACCGGGTCTGGGTGCAGTTCACCGAACGCCTGCTCGCCGCCTCGATCGGCGCGGCCTCGGCGCGGCTGGTGCTGACCAGCCTGCTGCGCGGTTCGGGCATGGACCTGGGCGAAGTGGTGGCGGTGCTCGACGAGGCCGGGCAGGAGCTGCGCTTCAACCGCGAGATCCTGTCCACCACGCTGGAGAACATCAGCGCCGGGGTCAGCGTGGTCGATCCGGCGATGCGCCTGACCGCATGGAACCGGCGCTACCAACAGATGTTCGGCTATCCCGACGGCATGCTCTACGTCGGCCGCCCGGTCGCCGACCTGATCCGCTACAACGCCGAGCGCGGCGAACTGGGCGAGGGCCGCGTCGAGGACCAGATAAGCCGCCGCATCGCGCATCTGCGCGCCGGCACCTCGCATGTGTTCGAGCGCACCCGCAGCGACGGCAAGGTGATCGAGATGCGCGGCCAGCCGCTGCCCGGCGGCGGCTACGTGACCAGCTACAACGACATCACCGACTACAAGCGCGCCGAGCAGGCGCTGCTGGAAGCCAACGAGACGCTGGAGCAACGCGTGGCCGAGCGCTCGCGCGAGGCCGAACTGGCGCAGCAGTCCAAGACCCGCTTCCTGGCCGCGATCAGCCACGACGTGCTGCAGCCGCTCAACGCGGCGCGGCTGTTCGCCTCCGCGCTGCGCGAAGCGCACCAGAACGAGGAGCAGCGGCACCTGGCCGAGCGCGTGGACGCCTCGCTGCGTGCGGCCGAGGAACTGCTCGACGGCCTGCTCGACGTGTCGCGGCTGGACGCCGGCGGCATGCTCCCGACCATCGAGGACTTCGATGCCAGCGTGCTGCTGCGCGAACTGGCCGCGCAGTACACCCCGGTCGCCGCCGGCCGCGGCCTGCGCATGCAGGTGTACGCGCGGCCGATCTGGGTGCGCAGCGACCGCCGCCTGCTGCGCCGCGTGTTGCAGAACTTTCTCGCCAATGCGCTGCGCTACACCCGCCAGGGCCGCATCGTGCTGGGCATGCGCGGCCGTGGCGCGGCGCTGGAGTTGCAGGTGTGGGACACCGGCCCGGGCATTCCCAAACATCACATGCAGCAGATCTTCGAGGAGTTCCAGCGCTACCAGCAGCCGTTCGACTGGGGCGAGCAGGGATTGGGGCTGGGCTTGTCGATCTGCCAGCGCATCTCGCGCCTGCTCGGCCACGACCTGGATGCGCGCAGCGCGGTCGGCCATGGCAGCATGTTCTCGATCGCCGTGCCGCGGGTGGCGCCGGTGCCGCAGAAGCAGCAGCGCCAGCAGCGCAGCGTCGCCGCCAGCGATTCGCTGGCCGGGTTGCGCGTGCTGTGCGTGGACAACGACCAGGAAATCCTCGACGGCATGCGCGCGCTGCTCGGGCGTTGGCAGGTGGAGGTGATCTGCGCCAGCACCGTGGACGAGGCGCTGCCGCTGGCGGCGCGCGCGCCCAATGTGATGCTGGTCGACTACCACCTGCACGACCGCCTGGACGGACTGGATACGCTGGACGCGCTGCGCGAGGCGATGGTCGGCCCGGTCGCCGGCGCGCTGCTCACCGCCGATGGGCGCGACGAACTGAAACTGCTGGCGCGCGAACGCGGTTACCGGCTGCTGACCAAGCCGGTCAAGCCGGCCTCGTTGCGCGCCTTCCTCACCGCGTACCACGATCCGATCAAGGGCGATTAGCGCGCTGCAGGCCACTGCGCAGACAGTGGCGTATCGGCAATGTCCCTGCACGCCGCACAGCGGCGACAAGTGCCTCTTCTCCACCTGCCTGGAATTCACCGCCAAGCCGCCGCCGCAGGGCCGAGCCGGCAGTGGCGGGGCGTGCGCGGATCAGCCGGCGCCGTGCAGGTGCTCGTACAAAATGGTGCTGCCGATCGCGATCAGCAGCGCGCCGCCGACGATCTCCGCGCGCTTGCCGGCCAGTGTGCCGAGCACGCGGCCGAGCATGATGCCCAGGGTCACCATGGTCAGCGTGCACAGGCCGATGACCACCGCGACCTCGGCGATTTTCACGTCGAGGAAAGCCAGGCCGACGCCGACCGCCATGGCATCGATGCTGGTGGCCAGGCCGGTCGCGGCCAGGTTCCAGAAGCCGTGGCGCTTGGGCGCTGCGGCGGCGTCCTCGGGTGCTTCGGGCTTGAGCCCGGCGACGATCATGTGCACGCCGAGCGTGCCGAGCAGGCCGAACGCGATCCAGTGGTCGAACGCGACCACGTACTTGGCCGCGGCCTGGCCCAGCAGCCAGCCCAGCACCGGAGTCAGCGCCTCGATGCAGCCGAAGATCAGGCCGGCGCGCAGCGCGTCGCGCCACAGGGGTTTGCGCATGGCCGCGCCCTTGCCGACCGCCGCGGCGAAGGCGTCGGTGGACATGGCGATACCGAGCAACAGAATCGAAAGAAACGACATGGGGGACCGCGCCGGGGCAGGAGACGAACGACGAGCGCGCGCGCCCGGCTTTCGCCACGCAAGCTCGCCGCTGGTCTCGCCAACCGAGATGGCTGCCCGCACCACGGCGCAACGGCCGAGTGTGTTGATGCGGGCGCTGTCCGGTGCTGCCGGACAGCAGGCTACTCCCCAAGGGACGCGCAGTCTAACAGCGGCAAATGCCGGCGAATACGCTTCGAACGCGCGCGAACCTGCAGCTGATTTTCTTAGCAACAGCTATATGCGCGGCGTATCGATGGTAGTGCGGCATCGGTGCGCCGAAGGCGATGCGGCAAGCCGATTCGGTGCGCATCAGCAATCGCTAGGTATGCAGGCGATGGCCTGCGGTGCGCGAACAGCGGTCGCGGCTGAAGCCGCTCCTACAAGGGCGGAGGCTCGACGCCATCCACTGTAGGAGCGGCTTCAGCCGCGACCGAAAACCTCCAGGCGCCGCTACAGTCCGGGACGGAGAGTGCGCTGGCGAATGCCGCGATACGCGAGCAGCAGCCGGGGTTTAAACCCGCCCACAAGCCTACAAGTGGAGCCGTGCTGGCCTTGCCCGCAGCGACCAGGCCGCGCCACGCTACGGTGAACCCTGGCGCACGCATCCGCCAGGACGCAGCGCGCTCAATCCTCTTCCAGCGGCAGCACGATGGCGTCGCTGTCGATGGCCAGCTTGCCGGCCATCAGCACCGCCTGGGTGCGGTTGGTGACGCCGAGCTTGCGCAGGATCGCGGTGACGTGGGCCTTGATGGTGGCTTCGGACACGTCGAGGTCGTAGGCGATCTGCTTGTTGAGGCGGCCGGCGCCGAGCATCTGCAGCACGCGGAACTGCTGCGGGGTCAGTTCGCGCAGGCGCTGCCCGACCTCGCGTTCGGCGCGGTCGGTGGGTGGCACGTTGTGCGCTTCCGGCGGCGCCCAGCGCTCGCCGTCCAGCACCGTGCTCAGCGCCAGGCCGATGGTGTCCGAGTCGGCCGACTTGGGAATGAAGCCGAACGCGCCGTGGTCCAGCGCGCGGCGCATCACCGTCGGCTCCTCGCGCGCGGACACCACCACCACCGGCAGCTGCGGATGCAGCGCGCGCATGTGCACCAACGCGCTGAAGCCCTGTGCGCCAGGCATGTTGAGGTCCATCAGCAACAGGTCGGCATCGGCGTGATGGTCGGCCAGCGCGTACAGCGCCTCGACGCTGTCGGCCTCGTACAGCTGCACCCCCGGCATCACCCGCTGCACCGCCCCGCGCAGCGCCTCGCGGAACAGGGGATGGTCGTCGGCGATCAGCAGGGTGGGCATTGGCGGGGCCGGGAATCGGGAAGGGGGAATGGCAACGGCAAAAGCAGGATGTCGGGCGTCCTGGGTAATGAAGCGATCGGGAAATACCGTTTCCCATTCCCCATTCTCGATTCCCCATTGCCGACGCGCGTCAGCGCGTCAGTCGCTCGTTTACCAGCGAATCGACCACCGACGGATCGGCCAGGGTCGAGGTATCGCCGAGCTGGTCGGGCGCGTTTTCGGCGATCTTGCGCAGGATGCGGCGCATGATCTTGCCCGAGCGGGTCTTGGGCAGGCCAGGTGCCCATTGCAGATGGTCGGGCGCGGCGATCGGGCCGATCTCCTTGCGTACCCAGGCCACCAGTTCCTTGTGCAGGGCCTCGCTCGGGGTCTCCTCGGCGATCAGGGTCACGTAGGCGTAGATGCCCTGGCCCTTGATGTCGTGCGGGAAGCCGACCACCGCGGCCTCGGCCACCTTCGGGTGCGAGACCAGCGCGCTCTCCACCTCGGCGGTGCCGATGCGGTGGCCGGAGACGTTGATGACGTCGTCCACGCGGCCGGTGATCCAGTAGTAGCCGTCTTCGTCGCGGCGGCAGCCGTCGCCGGTGAAGTAGCTGCCCGGGTAGGTGCGGAAGTAGGTGTCGATGAAGCGCTGGTGGTCGCCGTAGACGGTGCGCATCTGCCCCGGCCACGAATCGCGCAGCACCAGGTTGCCTTCGGTGGCGCCTTCCAGAATCTCGCCGTCGGCGTTGACCAGGGCCGGTTGCACGCCGAAGAACGGCAGCGTCGCCGAGCCGGGCTTGAGGTCGATCGCGCCGGCCAGCGGGGTGATCAGGATGCCGCCGGTCTCGGTCTGCCACCAGGTGTCCACGATCGGGCAGCGGCTGTCGCCGACCACATCGAAGTACCAGCGCCAGGCTTCGGGATTGATCGGCTCGCCGACGCTGCCGAGCAGGCGCAGCGATGCGCGCGAGGTGCGCTTGACCGGCGCCTCGCCCTCGCGCATCAGCGCGCGGATCGCGGTCGGCGCGGTGTAGAAGATCGTCACCTGGTGCTTGTCGATGACCTCCCAGAAGCGCGACACGTTCGGGTAGTTGGGCACGCCTTCGAACATCAGCGCGGTGGCGCCGTTGGCCAGCGGCCCGTAGACGATGTAGCTGTGGCCGGTGACCCAGCCGACGTCGGCGGTGCACCAGTAGATGTCGTCCTCGCGCAAGTCGAATACGGTCTCGTGGGTGTAGGCCGCGTACAGCAGGTAGCCGGCGGTGGTGTGCAGCACGCCCTTGGGTTTGCCGGTGGAACCGGAGGTGTAGAGGATGAACAGCGGATCCTCGGCATTCATGCGCTCGGGTTCGCATTCGGCCGGCTGGCTGTCGACCACGTTGTGGAACCAGCGGTCGCGCGGGGCCTGCATGTCCACCGCGCCGCCGGTGTGGCGCACCACCAGCACGGTTTCCACGCTGGTGGTGCCGGGCAGCTTCAGCGCCGCATCGACGTTGCCCTTGAGCGGGATCTTCTTGCCGCCGCGCAGGCCTTCGTCGGCAGTGATGATCAGCTTGCTGCCGCAGTCGATCACCCGGTCGGCGATCGAGTTGGGCGCGAAGCCGCCGAACACCACCGAGTGGATCGCGCCGATGCGCGCGCAGGCCAGCATCGCCACCGCCGCGTCGGGAATCATCGGCAGGTAGATGGTGACGCGGTCGCCCTTCTTGACGCCGAGCGCGCGCAGCGCGTTGCCCAGGCGGCACACCCGCTCGTACAGCTCGCGGTAGCTGACGGTGTAGGACGGCGCGTCCGGGCTGTCCGGCTCGAACAGCAGCGCGGTCTTGTCGCCGCGGGTGGCCAGCTGGCGGTCCAGGCAGTTGACGCTGGCATTGAGCTCGCCGTCGTCGAACCAACGGATATGGAAATCGTCCAGGGCGAAGTTCACGTCCTTGATCCGGGTCGGCTTCTTGAACCAGTCCAGGCGCTCGGCGGCCTGGCCCCAGAACGCCTCCGGCTGTTCCACCGATTGCCGGTACAGGGTCTGATACTGGGTCTTGTCGATCCGTGCCTGGGCGGCGAACTGCGGATCGACGGGGTAGATATCGGCCATGGTGCCCTCTGCAATGAACGGGGCGCCGCATGCGGCGGCGCGTCATCGCGCAGTTTGCCGCATTCACTGTTAAGCGCGCACGCGCCGGGCTTTAGACGATGGTCGTAAACCCCGCCCCGTTCGACTAATGGCCAATAGGCGCGGCCGGCCGCGGCGCGCATTGTGCACCCAGCCGTGCCTGCGCGCGGCGGACATCCATTATTCGGGAGGGAGTAATGAGCCACCGCATCGCATCCTTGGCACGGCGCCCGTTGGCCGCCGCGCTGTTCGTCGCGCTGATCGCGCCCGGCGCGGCCTTCGCCCAGAGCGGCAAGACCCCGTCGGCGCGCGAGCAGGCGCTGGAAGCCCGCGTGGCCGAGCTGGAGCGGCAGGTGCAGCAGCTGCTGTCCTCGCAGCAACAGCAGCAGGGCCAGATCGCGCAGGCCCAGAGCGAGGTCGCCGCCGTGAAGTCGAACCAGGCCGCGCCAGCGGCGCTGCCGGCCGGCAAGGCGCCGATCCAGGTGACCACGATTACCCCCGGCGCCGCCCCCGGCACCACGTTCAAGGTCGGCGGCTTCATCAAGGCCGATTTCCTGGCCACCCGCACCGGCGACGGCCAGCTCGCCGACGACGCCACCGGGCGCGCGCTGTACCTGCCCGGGCAGACCCCGGTCGGCGGCGGCAAGTCCGGTACCGACTACAACGCGCATGCCAAGTTCTCGCGGATCAACGTGGGCGTGGACAGCGTCAGCGACGCCGGCAACAAGGCCGGCGCGCTGGTAGAACTGGATTTCTTCGGCAATGCGCTGGGTACCCAGACCGCCACCAATACCTACGGCGCCACCCTGCGCCACGCCTACATGTACTGGAACCACTGGCTGGCCGGCCAGACCTGGTCCAACTTCATGGACCCGGCGGCGCTGCCGGAGGCGGCCGACTTCATCGGTCCCACCGACGGGGTGATCTTCGTGCGCCAGGCGCAGCTGCGCTACACCAACGGCGGCTTCAGCGTCGCCCTGGAGAACCCGGAAACCACCGTCTACAACCGCAGCACGACCGGCGTGATCACCAGCGCCAGCTCCGACCGCGGCGCGCTGCCGGACCTGACCGTACGCTACGGCTGGAAGGGCGACTGGGGCAGCTTCGGCATCGGTGGCCTGCTCGGCCAGCTGAAGGTGGACAACCGCGCCACCGGCGCAAACGCCAGCAAGGCCGCCGGCGGCCTGACCCTGGGCGGCAAGTGGGTGGCGGGGGGCAGCGACAGCCTGTTCTACCAGCTCAGCGGCGGCGAAGGCATCGGCCGCTACGTCGGCCTGGGCATTGCCCAGGACGCGGTCTACGACGCGGCCGACCGCGACCTGGACACGGTCGGCGTGGTCGCCGGCTACATCGGCTGGCGTCATGCGTTCTCGCCGAAGCTGCGCACCAACCTGATCTACGCGCGCAGCGACTACGACAACGACACTGCGCTGACCGGGCTGGGCGTGACCAAGAACGTGCAGAGCCTGCGCGGCAACATCTTTTACACGCCGCTGCCCAAGGTCGATGTCGGTGCCGAATTGATGGTCGGCAAGCGCGAGATCGAAAGCGGCGCCAAGGGCGACATCACCCGCCTGCAGTTCACCACCAAGTACAGCTTCTGAGGCCACGGCGGCGCGGCGCCCGGGAGGGCGCGCCGCGCCGCTGCGGACTCGCCATGCACCCGCGACGGATCGCGCCACCCGATCACCTCATCGCCACACCACCCGCTTCGGAGGGGAAGCTTCCTATGTCCAGCACCGCCATCAACCCGTCGGGCAAGCCCCTGACCCAAGGTCACAAGAAAGTGATCTTCGCCTCCAGTCTGGGTACGGTCTTCGAGTGGTACGACTTCTATCTGTACGGCTCGCTCGCCGCGATCATCGCCAAGCAGTTCTTCAGTGGGGTCAACGAGACCACTGGCTTCATCTTCGCGCTGCTGGCCTTCGCCGCCGGTTTCGCGGTGCGCCCGTTCGGCGCCGCGTTCTTCGGCAGCCTGGGCGATCGCATCGGCCGCAAGTACACCTTCCTGGTCACCATCGTGCTGATGGGCCTGTCCACCTTCATCGTCGGCATCCTGCCCAACTACGCCAGCATCGGCATGGCCGCGCCGATCATCCTGATCGTGCTGCGTCTGGTGCAGGGCCTGGCGTTGGGCGGCGAATACGGCGGCGCAGCGACCTACGTGGCCGAGCACGCGCCGCCAGGCAAGCGCGGCCTGTACACCAGCTTCATCCAGACCACCGCCACGCTGGGCCTGTTCCTGTCGCTGCTGGTGATCCTGGGCACGCGCATGACCCTGGGTACCGAAGTGTTCGAAGACTGGGGCTGGCGCATTCCGTTCATGGTCTCGATCGTGCTGCTCGGCGTGTCGGTGTGGATCCGCATGCAGTTGAGCGAATCGCCACTGTTCCAGCAGATGAAGTCCGAGGGCAAGGGCTCCAAACAGCCGTTCCGCGACAGCCTCCAAGGACGGCAATTTCCGCCTGATGCTGCTGGTGCTGCTCGGCGCCACCGCCGGCCAGGCCGTGGTGTGGTACGGCGGCCAGTTCTACTCGCTGTTCTTCCTGACCCAGACGCTGAAGGTCGACGGCACTACCGCCAACCTGCTGATCGCGGCGGCGCTGGCGCTGGCCACGCCGTTCTTCGTGATCTTCGGCTGGCTGTCCGACAAGATCGGGCGCAAGAAGATCATCCTCGCCGGCTGCCTGCTGGCGGCGCTGACCTATTTCCCGATCTTCAAGGGCCTGACCCACTTCGCCAACCCGGCGGTCGAGGAAGCCCGGCAGAGCGCGCCGGCCACGGTGGTCGCCGATCCGGCGACCTGCAGCTTCCAGTTCGATCCGATCGGCAAGGCCAAGTTCACCAACTCCTGCGACGTCGCTGCCGCGGCGCTGGCCAAGGCCGGCGTGCCTTACGCGATCAAGCCGGCGGCGGCGGGGTCGTTGGCGCAGGTCAGCATCGGCGGCACCCAGGTGCCCGCATACGAGGCCGCCGGGCTGGGCAAGGACGAGGCCAAAGCCAAATCCGATGCGTTCGGCAAGCAGCTGAAGGGCGCGCTGACTGCGGCCGGCTATCCGGAGAAGGCCGATCCGGCGCGCATCAACAAGCCGATGACGCTGCTGCTGCTGTGGATCCTGGTGATCTACGTGACCATGGTCTACGGCCCGATCGCCGCCTACCTGGTCGAGCTGTTCCCGACCCGGATCCGCTATACCTCGATGTCGCTGCCTTACCACATCGGCAACGGTTGGTTCGGCGGCTTCCTGCCGACCATCTCCTTCGCCCTGGTCGCGGCGACCGGCAACATGTACTACGGCCTGTGGTACCCGATCGGCATCGCATTGATGACCTTCGTCATCGGCCTGTTCTTCCTGCGCGAGACCAAGGACGTGGACATCACCAAGTAAGCGCTGCCCCTTGCGCCGGGATGCTCCCGGCAGGGCGACGCCGGCCTTGCGTCGGCGTCGTCGTGTGCGGCATGCGCCGCGCGCGCAGGGGCTGAGGGTCGGCGGTCTGCACACTTGCTGGCTCGACGCGCACGGCCTTGTCGTGCCGCATGACGCAGTGGCGACGCTGCAGCGCGTCCTGTAGGAGCGGCTTCAGCCGCGACACACAGGTCGGCGCAGGCCATGCCTGCTGGCACTGCCGCGCATCGCGCCATACACCGCCATCGTATAGTGCGTGCATGGTCATTTCCGCCCCCACTTCCGGCGCCACCGACACGCCGCTCGCCGCATTGTCGGTCACCTTGCAGCGGCTGCGCGCCGCCTGGCAGGCCGCCAAGCCCGACCAGGCGCAGCGCCGCGACGACCTGCTGCGCCTGCGCGCGGCGCTGAAGCGGCGCCTGCCGGAGATGGCCGACGCCATCGCCGCCGATTTCGGCCATCGCTCGCGCCACGAATCGCTGCTCGCCGACGGCATGACCGTGCTCGGCGAGATCGATCACTTGCTGCGCCACCTCAAGCGCTGGATGCAGCCGCAGCGCGTCGGCGCCGGCTGGCGGCTATGGCCGGCGCGTGCGGAAGTGCGGCCGGTGCCGGTCGGCGTGGTCGGGGTGATCGCGCCATGGAACTATCCGGTCAACCTGGCGCTGATCCCGCTGGCCACCGCGATCGCCGCCGGCAACCACGTCTACCTGAAACCGTCCGAGCACACCCCGCGCACCGCGCAGTTCCTGCAGGCGCTGCTGGCCGAGGTATTCCCGCCGCAACGGGTGGCGGTGGCGCTGGGCGCGGCCGAGGTGGCCGGCGCCTTCGCCGCGCTGCCGCTGGACCATCTGGTGTTCACCGGCTCCACCGCGGTCGGGCGCAAGGTGATGGCCGCCGCGGCGCCGAACCTGACCCCGCTGACCCTGGAGTTGGGCGGCAAGTCGCCGGCCATCGTCTGTGCCGACTACCCGCTCGCGCAGGCCGCCGCGCGCCTGGCCACCGGCAAGTGGTTCAACGCCGGGCAGACCTGCATCGCCCCGGACTACGTGCTGATCGACGCCGGCCGCAGCGCGGCGCTGGTGCAGGCGCTGCGCGCGCAGGTGCTGGCGCGCTACGGCGACTTCGCCGCGGCCGACGACTACACCCGCATCGTCAACGCAGGCCAGTACCGGCGCCTGCGCGGCTATCTGGACGACGCCCGCGCGCGCGGGCTGGAAGTCATCGAACTGGCCAGCGTCGAACCCGGGCGCGCCGAACGCGAACGCCTGATCGTGCCGACCGTGGTGCTGCAGCCCGGCGACGACGCGCTGCTGATGCAGGAGGAGATCTTCGGCCCGATCCTGCCGCTGTGCAGCTACCGCACGCTGGACGAGGCGATCGCGCTGGTCAACCGCCGCGACCGGCCGCTGGCGCTGTATCCCTTCAGCCACGACCGCGCGCAGGTGGAGGCGATCCTGCATGCCACCGTCGCCGGCGGCGTCACCGTCAACGACAGCCTGCTGCATTTCGCCGCCAACGCGCTGCCGTTCGGCGGCATCGGCCCCAGCGGCATGGGCGCCTACCACGGCCGCGCCGGCTTCGACGCCTTCAGCAAGGCGCTGCCGATCCTGTGGCAGTCGCGCTGGGCCGCCAGCGATTGGCTGAAACCGCCGTACGCCAGAATTGCGCGGCTGGTGGATCTGCTGCTGCGCTGATCGCGCAGACCCGGGCATGGAGCGGCGGCCGCGGCCGCTGCGGCACACGCCGCCGAGCGGGCGCTGGCGTGGCGGGATTGGCCGTCGCGGCGGGCAACGGTCAAACTACCCGCTGGCCGCCCCGTCACGGATTTCCCTTTGAAGATCGCCTCCTGGAACGTCAACTCGCTCAACGTGCGCCTGCCGCACCTGCAACAGTGGCTGGCCGCGTTCGCGCCGGACGTGGTCGGCATCCAGGAAACCAAGCTGGAAGACCACAAGTTCCCCGACGCGGTGCTGGCCGAGGCTGGGTACCGCAGCGTGTTCGCCGGGCAGAAGACCTACAACGGTGTGGCGATCCTGTCGCGCACGCCGCTCAGCGACGTGCAGATCGGCGTGCCCGGGCTGGAGGACGTGCAGCAGCGGGTCATCGCCGCCACCGTCGGCGAGCTGCGCATCGTCAACCTGTATGTGGTCAACGGCCAGGACGTGGGTACCGACAAGTACGCCTACAAGCTGCGCTGGCTCGAAGCGGTGCATGCCTGGCTCGCCGCCGAACTGCAGCGCCACCCGCGCATGGTGGTGCTGGGCGATTTCAACATCGCCCCGGACGCGCGCGACGTGCACGATCCACTGGTGTGGAGCGACAACCACATCCTCACCTCCAGCGCCGAGCGCGGCGCGTTGCACAAGCTGCAGGCGCTGGGCCTGCACGATGGCTTCCGCCTGCACCACGAAGACGGCGGCATCTTCAGCTGGTGGGACTATCGCCAGGCCGGCTTCCGCCGCGACCTCGGCCTGCGCATCGACCTGACCCTGGTCTCCGACGCGCTGAAAGCGCATACGCGCGCGGCCGGCATCGACCGCGAGCCGCGCGGCTGGGAACGCCCCAGCGACCATGCGCCGGCCTGGATCGAACTCGACGTCGAAGGACCCAGCGCATGAGCGAACGCCATCCGCGCCGCTGCATCGACAAGGTCGGCGGCACTGCGATCGCGCCGCTGCACCGGCTCAGCTGCCACTGCGGCGCGGTGCAGATCGACCTGGAACTGCCGCACGGCATCGTCGATCCGCGCCGCTGCAACTGCTCGCTGTGCCGCCGCCGCGGCGCGATCGTCGCCTCGGTGCCGTTGGCCGCACTGCACGTGCGCGAGGGGGCCGAGGCGCTGCGCCTGTACCGCTTCAACACCCACACCGCGCAGCATTATTTCTGCGGCGTGTGCGGAATCTACACGCATCACCAGCGCCGCTCCGATCCCGGCGAATACGGCTACAACGTCGGCTGCCTGCACGGCGTGGATCCGTATGCGCTGGCCATTGCGGTGCCGGTCAACGACGGCGTGCAGCATCCGGCCGACCGCGTCGCCTCGTGAACGGCGCCGCAAAAGCAAACGCCCGGCGGACCGGGCGTTTGCATACACCTGCAGTGGCGTTTGCGCTTAGCGCGCGCGGCCGCGGGTGAACAGGTTGACGATGGCCAGCAGGATCACCGCGCCGATCAACGAGTACAGGAACGTCCACAGCGTGATCGCCTGGTTGATGCCGCCGCCGAACAACCAGCCGGCGATCAGCGCGCCGACGATGCCGACGACGATATTCAGGATAATGCCCTGCTGTGCGTCACGGCGCATGATGATGCTGGCCAGCCAGCCCACGATGCCGCCGACGATCAACCAGATGATGATGCCCATGGGTAACACTCCTAGATTCTGCCCGCACCGGAAGCGGTGTGGCGTGCGACATTTAAGGAGCGCTGCCGTGAAGCGCCCGTGTACCCGGGCAGGCCTGTCGCAGCGGCCATTGTGGTTTGTGGACGCCGCGTGAGCGAGCCTGCCGAAGCGCCGCTGCACCCGGACCCGCCGCAATGGCGGTACGGCCCGGTCGCGCTGTGGCTGCGCCCGCATCCGCCGCGCACGCCGGGCGAGGCGCAGGCGCGGCGCCTGCTGTCCGCCGAGCTG